>DXCO01000011.1 GCA_019115945.1 Candidatus Borkfalkia excrementavium
TTTACAGGAGGAAAGGAGCAAAACAATGAAAAAGAAGGTATTGGCTGTTTTGGCGGCCGCATTGATCGGAGGGTCGGTGCTGCTGGCCGGATGCAATCCCGCGGCGCAGATTCCCGACGATCTGGAAGAAGGAACGGTGATCATTGAATTTGCGGCGACACAGTGCGATCAGTACGCCATGGAACCCACGCGCAGAATGGTCGAAACGTACAACAACGGGCAGGGAAAGATCGACAAAGTTTACGTACAGGCGCAGTATAATACGGGCGATATGGGGAATTTAACTTCCATGCTGAGCAGAAACTGCCGCTACAACGTCGTTACGGTCATGGATACGCAGTTCAAAACGTTGGCGGTGCGCGATTATTTTCTGCCGCTCGACGACTATCTGACCGACGACATCAAAGAGACGCTGGATTGGGAAAACATCCCCGACGGCTTGCTCGACCGCTGGCGCCTTACCGCGGAAACGGACGCAAACGGCTTCTATCATGCAGGCAAAGGATCGAATCTTTTGGGTATATCTGCGGGCGATGTCCCTTTGTTAATTTTTTACAACGAAGAAATTTTCGAAGGGGAAGACATCAACATTATTTCGGTGGCGGAAACGGAACTTGCGGATTATAACCAAGCCAACGGCACGCAGTACCAACCGCACGGCTATGCCGAATATTCCGCCGAATCCTGCACCTGGGCGGCCGCGGCCGGTTTGAAAACCTCCACAAGTTACGGTGGCGTGGAAGTATACAAGGTCTTCAACAACCGCATCCCGATGAGTTGGGAAGAGTTGCGCTGCCTCGCGCGCGATTTTACCAAAGAATACGGCGGGGAATACGATTACGGATATATGTCGGAATGGTGGTTTTATTACGGCTGGTCTGTCGGCGGCGATTGCGTCGGCTGGGACGAAGAATCCAACCGCTACAAATTCACCATCGGCGACAAAAATGCGAACTATCTGGCCATCGATGACGTGACCGTAAACGGCACCGACTATAAGAAGGGAGAAGTGCTCGAATACGAAGATTCTATGTGGCTGAACAAGAACGGCACCTCGAGCGTGGAGGGGAAGGTGCACGAAATGCCTTCACAGTACGAAGCCTTCCTCGAATTCAACAAACTCGGCGTCCCTTCGAGCAAAGAAGTGGAAGAAGGGGTTTTGGGTTACGGCGTCGCACCGAGTACGACGGCCAACAGAAACCGCTGGTTTACTTCCGGTTTAAGTCCGATGCTGTGCGATGGATATCAAATGGGGAATAATTTTAAAGGATCTGCCGTCGGCGGTAAATTCAATATTGCACCTGTTGTGCAGTATCGCGAATACGAAGGCGGTGCAACTTATCAGCGGAACGACGAAGCAGGGTTTGCAAACGAATGCCTGAAAATTATCGGCGAAACGTATGACGAGGGCGTTTACACGGGGGAACTGAATTTCACGGAAAACGGTACGCCCATCGTCGGCGAAGCAAAGACAAGTTCGCTCACCTACGCGTATTGCATTCCCAGGAATTCGGACAAAGACGAGTACGAAGCGGCGATGAAGTTTTTAGCCTGGATCGCGGGGCCGGAAGGGCAGGCGATCTACTGTGAAAGCGAAAACCGCGTTCCCAATCAGACGAGTTACGGCCTGAGCGAAGCGTATTACGAGAGCGACGCGCGCATTGTTGACAACGCGTGGGCGGCGGCGTTCGCCTCTCAAAACTCCTGGATCGGAGACTGGTCCTATTTCAACACCGGTACCTGGATCAACGACTGGTCGGACGAACTGAACAGCGACGTGCGCGCGGGCACGATTACCCTGTCGGAGTTCCTCGATAACTTTCAGGACATTGCCGACAATCAACTCGGCGCAATGCGGATCCGCACAGAGGGGATTTAATTTATGAAGATGCAGGCGGCACAGGGAGCCGCAGCCAAAAAAGAGGGCGCGAACGAAACTTTTGCGCCCTCCCAAAGGGCGCCGTCCCTGAAAAAAAAGAAAAAATGGACGCTTTCGAGCGTCACGTCGCTGTTGCTGGCGCTCATCCCGCTGATCGGGTTTGTCCTGTTTAACGGGTTTACCCTGGTCGTTTCGTTCTTGGTCATGTTCTGCGACGTGGATCTTTACGATCTCGGCAGCGGATTCGACTGGAATAATTTTGCGGGATTCAAGGCCGTCTTTATCGACGGATGGGCGAACAAGCAATTTGCTTTGGATATTTCAAAGTATTTTTACCGCGCGTGCGGCATCACCGTCTGGGTGGCGAGTACGCAGTTCGTCACGCTTGCCATCGCGCTCGCCATCAGTGTGCTTTTGGCGACCAAGCCGTTCGGCGGCAGGGTCTTTCAGATTCTGTTCTTTATCCCGTACATCTGTTCGAGCGTCGCGGTTTCCATCATGTGGAAATGGATCTTCAGTTCCGACGAAGCGGGCGTTCTCAACACCATTCTCGGCAAAACCGTCCTTTGGACTTCCGATCCGAAAACGATGACCTGGACGATCGTCGTCGCGATCATCTGGCAGGCGCCCGGTTACGGCATCGTCATGTACAAGGCGGCGTTGGCGAATATCGATAGAGAGCAGTACGAGGCCGCCGCGCTTGACGGTGCGGTCGGGTTCCGCAAGTTCTGGTATATTACAGTCCCCGGTATCGCGCCTACGACCTTTTACCTTTTGCTTGCGGGCGTCAATTCAGGGCTTTTGACGTACGACATCGCCGCGCTGATGATTCCGTCCGGTTGGGGTTCAGACGTGGGCGGTTCGGAAAACATGGGGCTTACGCTGATGCGGCTCGTGTATTATCTGATCGGAGACGACGTATCGCAGTTGAATGCATCCATTCTGTCGAGCGCCTCCGTGATCAGTTGGGTGCTGTTTGCCGTCACGGCGACAGTCGCTATCATTCTGTTCCGCAGAAGGCAAAAGAGTATGGAGGGCTGAACGATGGATACCAAACAAACGGCGTTGCACAGCGAACGGCCGATTCGGGCGGGGAAAAAGAAATTCCGTTTTTCCGTTTCCAAAGCGCTGGTGCTGTTCTTTCTGCTTTTCTATACGGTGTTTCTGTTTTTCCCGCTGTACATCGTATTTATCACTTCGGTGACATCTACATTTGAGATCACGGGCAATACGCAATTCATATGGTGGCCGAAAAACTTTACGTTTGCTCCGTACGGGCAGGTGTTCAGCATGGATCCGAACGCGATCACGACGGGCGTCCCCTCGCTCTTGCTCGGGTTTATCAACACGATGTGGATGACGCTTCTGCCCCTCGTCGTGGGGCTGATGGTTTCGGGGCTGTCGGCATATGCGTACAGCAAACTGCAGTTCCCGGGAAGGGAAGGGCTATTCAGGATCGCCTTCATCATCTCTATCGTGCCTTTGGGCGCGTTCGGCGTGATCGGGTACATGTACTATTACACGCTCGGCTGGGTGGGTACGCCCTTGCCGATCATCGTTCCCGGCATGTTCGGAGGCATGGGAACGGTGTTTTTCCTGAAAATGTATTATGAGGGTATTCCCGATTCGCTTGTTGAGGCCGCCAGAATCGACGGAATGGGCAAAGTGGGCATCTTTTTCAAGATCATTTTCCCTCTTTCGCTCCCCGCATTCACGGCACAGTTCATATTCGGCTTTGTGGGCGGCTACAACAACTATCTCGGTCCCTTGCTGTATCTGCAGGGAGATCCGATGTCTATTACCCTGCAACTTGTTCTCAGCGACGTGACCAACATATTCCGCGGCGACGGAATGGAAAATATCCATTGCGCGGCGGCGATACTCGGCATGCTTCCTTTGATTATAATCTATTGCTTCTCGCAGAAATATTTTATCGAGGGGATTGCCGTGGGCGGCGTAAAGGGATAAATGCGATCTATGATCGTTATAAAATAAATCAATAGGAGGAAACAGATGAAACGAACGAAAGCGAGCATTCTGCTTGCGACCGCTCTGAGCGCAGTGATGCTTTTTTCCGCGTGTTCGGCATCGGATGCCGTAACCATTTACGAAATTTCCGATTACCGCGGAACAAACGTCGACGCGTCTACGGGGCTGATGGATTTCAACAAAGAACTTTTTTACCGCAATGATATGAAAACGGGCGAGGGTGCCGACCCCTTTGTGCTCGATAATACGGCGGTCGACGGCTATTACTACATGTACTATACATTCGGCGCGTGCGGTGCCAGCCGTTCCAAGGACATGATGAACTGGGAGCCTGTGGGCTCCACGCTCGACGTGTACCATTATAACGACGAAACACGCAGGGCCACGGCGCAGCCTTCATCCATCTGGGCGGAAGAGGTAATCTACGATGCGGAATGGGACGGCGGTACCTATTTCATGTTTTTCAGTGCTTCTCCCGAACGGGATCTCGCCTTCAGAACGGGCGAGGGGATCGAATCGGGCACGGCTGCGATGACGATGTACGTTGCGACGGCAAAGAGCCCCGCGGGCCCTTTCCGCATGGTCAACTTCCGCGATCAGGCGGCGATCGACGGCGGATATTATCACGAATATAACACCGAAACGGGCATCGTACTGAGCGGCGAAGAGGATTACGGTACCGTCGGCCTCAACGAAAGCGACCGCGCGGTCGTATATACGGCGGATACGACGGAAACCGTTTATAAATACGCCTACCCGCACTACTATGCGAAATATCAACTTTTCAATCCCGAACAATACAATGCGTTCAGCAATGCGAACGGCGGTTCCGACCAGGGCGGCGTGGTAAACAACACCCATTACGGCGGATATACGGGCAGCATAGACCCGCATCCCTTTGTGGATACGGACGGCACGAAATACCTGTATTGGGTAGACAATATCGGAGAAAACCGCATCTGTGTTGTGGAAATGGAAAACTGGCTCAAGCCCAAGTGGGAAACGGCCAAGGCCATCACCCACGTCTGGTATTATACGGTGGAAGACTGGGAGGCGATGCACGATTGGGAAAGCGGCCTCACCGACGAAATGCCGGACGTGGAGACAGTTTCTTACGAAAGTTCTACATCGTCCATCAACGAGGGACCGGTGATGACCGAACATAACGGAATGTATTATCTTACATATTCGCACGGCAACTATACCGACAACTCGTACAGCGTCGCGCAGGCGGTGAGCGAAAATCCGGACGGGCCCTTCCGCAAACTTACCGAAGCGGAGGGCGGCGTATTGCTTTCCGGCATCTTCCAGGGCAACGAAGAAGCGACCGGAACTGGTCACCATTCTTTCGTTACGGTAGACGATCAAATGTATATCGTATATCACCGCCACGTCGATCCCGTAACGATGGGGGTGAGAAGATACGCCGCCGTTGACGAGGTCGAATGGATCACGATCAAAGATAGAGACGGAAACGACCTCGACATCATGTATGCGAACGGCCCCACGACAACGATCCAGCCCGCGATTGTCGGAGAATACAAGAATATTGCGGAAGAGGCGCAGATCGAACTTGCTTCCGGTTCCCTTGCGGACGGGTCTTCTCTGAAATGGCTCAACGACGGCCTGCTCTCTACCTATATGTACGGCGATCCCGCTTTTTACGATACGTATGTCCGCGAAACGGAGATCGCAAACACCGCGACGTTCGAACTCACGTTTGACACGGCAAGAACGGTCCGCGCGATCATGGTGTACAACTCCAAAAATACGGAAAACATTTTCCTGAATATCAGCCGCGTTGAATTCGTATGCGAAGAGGACGGGAAAGAAGTGACCCGCTTTATCGAAGATCTCGCCTTCCCCGAAGAATTCTATCAGAAGGCGGATATTGGAAATGAGATCCTGTACGTTACGCCCGGGGCGGCGGCGTTCTCCGAATTCTATGAACTCAACGTCAAATCGATCAAAGTGACGGTCGAAGTTCCCGCAGGGCAGAGCCTTGTCGGCATTTCCGAGATCCGCGTTCTCGGCAAATAAAGGGGTGAAAAAATGAAAAAGAAAAAATTTATCGTTTTTGCTTTGGCAGTGGCGTTCCTGTTCGCGCTGGCAGCCTTCGTTGCCTGCTCGGCGGACACGAAGTACAACGAAGTGAGCGACGGAAAGGATTATACCTACGACAACAGTGAGTTTGATCCCGACCTCGTTCAGCCGGACGAAGGGGTCACGCTCGACGGCGTGCTCGACGAAGCGATGTATCAGTCGCAGCGCTGGCTTCATGCCGTCAAGGTGGATAAAAATGAGATCGATCCCGCATACGACTATGACACCGCCGTCGAGATGATCGAAAGCGCCGCGCAGATGGATATGGTCGTCGCGTTCGGAGAAAAGGGTTTTTACGTCGGGTTTGACGTGCAGGAGGCGCCCGGCAACAGTGTTTGGGTCAATCTCGACCGCGCGTCATATTTGAACAGTTGTATCGAACTTTATATAGCGGCCGAGGGCACGACGGGCCTTTATGAAGATGACACGTTTGAAATCGACATGATGCCCTCCGGAGATATGGTTTTCAAAAAAGCGGACGGTGTAGAACAAGGTGGCGGCGGTAAAGGATGGGTGGAAATCACCGCGCCTTACGATACGATGCCCCGCCTTGCGGCGACGACAAAGGGCGGAGAAATTAATACGACCGCGTGCAACGGCTATACGCTCGAACTGTTCGTGCCTTACAATTTTCTCGAAAAATACGGCTACGATACGGAAGGGCTCAAAGCCGGCACGAGCGAACTCTATCTCAACCCTGTCAACATTACCTCTTACAATTACGACGGCAACGATATGAACAACGACCGTTGGTGGTTTTCCACCGCCTCTCAACTTGACGGAGACGGCTGGACGAACCCCAGCGAATGGTATCATTTCAATCACGGCGGACTCGTAGGTTACGATATCGGCATCACGCAGAACGGCGACACGGCCGGCGGCAGCGTCATGGAATATCTCGGCTACGATTTTGCCGTCGCGGACAACACGGTCACCTTCCTGATAAACGAAGCGGAAGGATATGCGCTGAAGTCGCTTAGCGTCAACGGTTCGAGCGTGCTCGGCGACGTCGTTTACGACGACGAGGGCAGGGCGCAGTACGTCACGCTCGGCAAAGTGCGCGGAAATCTCGACGTAGAGGTCGAATTTGTCCCTTACAGCGCGGGTACGGCCGCTCAGGTCTCCGTCAAAGAGGGGTATACGCACGGCACCGTGTCTCTCGATAAAGATTCTTACGTCGTGGGTGATTCCGTGACCCTCACGCTTACGCCCGAAGAGGGGTATGTCGTCAGCGACGTGCTCGCCAACGGAGACAGCATTTTCGGAATCGGTCTTGTCACCGAAGACGGCGGCAAAACATTCACGCTCACGACCAGATGCGTAGAGACGCCGCTCGAATTCGAAGTCGTCTTTGCGGAAGCGACCGATGTAGACGGACTGCAGTTTACGTTCATTTTGGGCGATGTGGACGGCATGAGCGTGCGCCTGCGCAATGCGGCGGGGGATATTTATGAAAGCACGGTCAGCGGTGCGACCGCCACGTTCAACGGGATCCCTGCAGGCCTGTATACTCTCGATGTGAGCATAACCAATTACTGGCTTGCAGTAGATGAGTATTTTGTGAGTACTGCTGTGGAGCACGAAGTAAATCTGTCTGAATTCTTGCCGAACGGCATTTATCATCAGGGCGATTTCACCGACCTTCCCGCGCAGTCAACGAGTTATTATTACAGGACAGTTAATTCAAATATTTCGGAAGAGGCGTGGTTCGCCATGAAGATCGCCGTCGATCCCGAAGGCGCGCCGAGAGGGCAGAAGTACCGCATCGGCTACCGCATGTATGTCAACGGAGTCGAGTGCGGCCCCACCCTGATGTGGTATACGAAGTATAACAGTTTCCGCTTCTCGCAGTGCGGTCTGAACTGGACGGAAGTCGATATCCCGTCCGAATATAACGACGCGGTCTGGCAGAGAAACGGCGAAAACGGCATGTATATGATCGTTCACTTCGACCCCTCTGCCGGTACGATGGGCGTCTATCTCGCGCTTTCCGATAAATCCGAACTCTATCATCTGGTCGACTTGCAGCACGACAGTTTTAAGGGCGGTACCATCACGCAGTTCGGCGCGGGCGTTTGGGTGCAAGGCAATTCGTATTGCCCCGCAGAGATCCACGATCTCCGTTACGGCACGAGCCTGAGCGATTGCCTCGGCTTCGATGCGGATGACACGATAACCGTTAACAATCCCGCGGTCACGGGCGGTCTGATCGCGCTCGGCAAATCGAGTTACGTCCGCGGCGAAACGGTCGTCCTCGACATCCAGCCCGAAGAAGGGTATGTCCTTTCCGCTCTTACGGTCAACGGCAAAGACGTCTTCAGCGAAGTCTCCGATAACCGGCTGGAGTTCTATCTGATCGATGCGGAACTGAATATCGCGGCGACGTTCGAAGGTTACGCCCCCGTATCCTTTACTGCAGATGTTGCGGCATGGCGTGCGGGCAGCGAAGTCGATCTAACGGGTGCGACCGTTACCCTTTCAAGTTCGCAGATCACGTATGAAGGCATTGAAGTGTCCGGCGGACAGATCAGTGCGGAAGTGCGTGCGGGAACATATACGGCGACCCTCTCTTTGGACAATTATCTTACGGCCACGGTCGTCGTCGGCGAAGACGGGCAGGCGGATGAGATCGTATTTGAATACAACCTGTTCTCCGTCGTGCAGGGCGCGGAATCCAACTGGGATCTGACGAATCAGAACCACGGCAGTTTCACGCTCAACGCGGTACCGAATTATTCCGGTATCAGCATGAATGACAGTGTAAACAATTTTGTGTTTGAAATCAATTTTACATCGGTAAAAACAGGCACAAATGTTACGAGAAACGAAGTCAGGCTTTTGTTTGATGACGGTGTCCGGATCGGTATCGATATTTTATCGGACGGGACCGGCGCTAAAATTGAGTCAAGCGATACTTCCAACGGCGCTACTACTCCTGCCGGAGACAGCACATCTATGTATCCTTGGGCTCGTTGGTATGTTCTGACAACGGAAGAGGTCGCAAAATACAACTCGGAAGAAGGTATCCTCTTCAAAGTCGTTCGTTTGGACGATATGGTATATGTATATCTCGACGGAGTCCTCCGTGCAGAAAAGAAACTTGAACTCAGCGGTAAAAACTACGGCAGCGAACCTTGTTATGTAGGTGTATATCGTTGGGACGGCGGTTTACAAAAGGAGTATAATTATACTTTCTATACCGCGGAGACGGAAGCGTCCGTCACCGTCAAGGACGGCTATACGAACGGAACGGTCACGCTCGATCAGCCCTCTTACAACGTCACGGATACCGTTACGGTTTCGTTCGAGCCCGCCGAAGGGTATATCCTCCAAAGCGTGTCCGTCAACGGGCAGGATATGACGGGGCAGGTTTCCGAAAACACGTTGACCTTTATCTGTATGGAACCGGCGTACGAAATCGAAGTTTCGTTTATCGCGATGAGCGAGGTTTCCGTCACGGCGGACGTCACGGCGTGGCGTGCGGGCAGCGAAGTCAGCCTTGCGAACGCGACGGTCAGCCTTTCCAACAGCATTACATCCTATCAGGATATCGCGATCGAAGGCGGTAAGATCGCCGCCGAGGTGATCCCCGGCACGTATACGGCGACCCTTTCTCTGGACGGTTATCTCTCCGCTACGGTCGTCGTCGGCGAAAGCGGCGGCGCGCTGGACGAGATCGTGTTCGAGTACAATCTGTTTACCGTCGCTTCGGGCAGCAACTGGGATCTTTCCGAACAGAACCGCGGTGAAATCACGCTGAACAACGGCGGTTACGGCGGGATCACGATGACGGATAACCTGAACGATTTCACGTTCGAAGTGAACTTTACGGGTGCAAAGGCAGAGGGTCAGACGAACGAAGTCCGCAACGAGATCCGGCTGGCATTCTCGAACGGAAAATATCTCGCGCTCGACCTTCTTTACAGCAACGGCGCGGGCATCGTGCAGACGCCTACATGGGGAGACGGCTATCTGTACGCTTCCTGGGATGCAAAATATACGATGACCGCCGAGGAGAGCGAAAAGTACCTTTCCGCAGACGGGATCCTGTTCAAAGTCATCCGCAGGGGCAACGTGGTTTGCCTGTATCTCGACGGAAAATTTGTTTTGGATTTCGACATTTCCGAATGTGCGGGTACGACGGCCACGCTGAGCCTGTATCACTGGGACGGCGGGCAGACGGTACATTATGATTATACTTTCAGCGCTCAGCCGACGGCTGCAGATGTTTCGATCAAAGAAGGGTATACCAACGGCACAGCCGTGCTCGGGCAGGACTCTTACTCGGTCGGCGATCTCGTCATCCTGACGCTGACGCCCGAAACGGGTTACGTCGTAGGCGACGTGCTCGTAAACGGCAGTTCCGTTCTGTCGTCGCTGACTACGGAAGACGGCGAAACATATACCGTAAGTTATCTTTGCACTTCCTCGCCCGTCGAATTCGAAGTGACGTTCGTTGCGCAGACAGACGTCGACGTGCAGGTGAATTTTGCCGAATCCAACAATGCGGACGGCATGAGCGTGCGCCTCACCCAGGCGGGCGGCCAGGCTTATACCGCAGCAGTCAGCAACAATGCAGCGGCGTTTGAAGGCCTGCCCGCAGGGTTCTATACGATCGAAGCGAATATCGCCAATTACTGGCTGAACGCGGGCACCGTCTACGTGTATGCCTCTATGACCGCCCCGACGATCGATCTTTCCTCTTATTTTGAGGGCGGCAACGTGTTCTTCTCCGGCAACTTTGACAATCTGCCCACTCAGCCCGAAGATACGAAAGCAGATCCCTATATGGAGCATTACAATGCGGTCAATACAACCGTCGAAGGGGATGCATGGTTTGCAGGTAAAATCATGATTGCTCCGGATGCAAATCTTGCGGCTACCAATTACGGCGTCGGATATCGCTTCATGATCGGCGGAGAAGAATACAATCTGATGCTGGTCTGGAAAAACGGCGATAAGAGTTTCTATCTGCGGCTTTGCCGGGGCGGAGCCATCGGCGGCGATGCGGAAGCGATCCTGCTTCCTTCGGAGTATAACTCTCTGATCAATGCCGACGACGAAAGCGGTCTTACGGCGGAACAATTGACGGGTTTGTATCTGGTCGTATATTATGATCGTGCAGACGGTTTGCTGAGCGTTTATCTGACTATGTCCGATAAGACCGAAATTTACCATCTTGCGGATATAGAGGCGAACGGCGGCGACATTACGCAATTCGGTACCGCGCTTTGGATTAAGAAGAAAGTGGTCGCTACCACAACGATCTCTGAGTTCCGTTACGGCGCGAGCCTTGCCGAAGCGCTCGGGTTTGACGACGGCGATACCGTAACCGTCACCAATCCCACCGTCGAAAACGGCGCGATCGTACTCAATCAGGAAAGTTATGTCCGCGGCGATTTCGTTACGCTCAGCGTACAGCCCGCCGACGGATACGTGCTCTCCGCCCTTACGGTCAACGGCAAAGACGTCTTCAGCCAAATCGCCTACAATCAATTGGCGTTCTATCTGACCGATGCGGAACTGAACGTTGCGGCGACGTTTACCGCCGGCACGAAAGTTTCCGTATCTGCAGACGTTGCGGCATGGAAAGCGGGCAATGCGGCCGATCTCACCGGCGAGACGGTATCCCTCGTGAGCAATGCGATCACCTACGAAGATCTCGCCATCGAATCGGGCAAACTTACCGCAGACATCATCCAGGGCACGTATACGGCCATCCTGTCTCTGCCCGGGTATAAGTCGCAGCAGGTCACAATCGGCGCGGAGGGCCTTGCAGCACTCACGTTCGAATACGATCTGTTCCGCGCAAATGCGGGCAGTTGGGATCTGACCAATCAGAATCGCGGCAGTTTCACGCTCAACAACGGCGGGTTCGGCGGTATTTCCATGAACGATCCCGTAGATGATTTTGTGTTTGAAATTACCTTTACGGGCGCTAAGACTGAATCGGCAAACGTCGTTCGCAACGAAGTGCGTCTGGCATTTGATAACGGCAAATATTTGGGGATCGATCTGTTGCGTACCAGTGCAACCGGACCTTATACAATCCAAACCCCTGCATGGGACGGTAATTATTTGTATCCCGGTTATCAAGATCATTATACGTTGACGGACGATGAGATTGCCGAATACAATGCAGAGGCGGGCATCCGTTTCAAAGTCGTTCGTCAGGGCGGAACCGCGTACATCTTCCTGAATGATGTGCTGCGCGCAACGCTTGCGCTGACGGGCTGCGAAGATGCGTCGGCCTTACTCAGCGTCTATCATTGGGACGGCGGTTTGACGGTGAATTATAATTATACTTTCTCTGAAGATCCGGCGGACATCGAAGCGGCTTTGCAGGGTGCGGAGGCTTAACCGTTCGGCCTGAAAGGGAAAAACAGTACAGACGAAAGGGGCGGAGAGATATCATCTCTCCGCCCTGTTTGTGTGTAAAGAAAAATATATTTTTCCGAAAAGGATTGTCATTTCCCGTAAAATAGAGTATAATGATAAAAACCGCGCCGAAAGGCGCGCGGAAAACATATTTTTAAATAGTTTTCGAGGCTGAAAATGATTTACGAAAATATCGAATTTTTCAATGTCGCAGAGATCCGAAACGGCGTCCTGTATCGTTTTCCCTTACGGGTATGCGAAAACCTCAGCGTACCCGAATACGATAAGCAGGGGAATTTTTTGCGCATTTTCAAGGGGCATTTATCTTCCGCGCGCGCTTCGTACGGCACGGAACTGCGGTTTGTGACCGAGGCGCGTAAAGTAACCCTGCATATCGAAGTCAAGAAAAAAGTGCGCGTCAGCGCGTACAGCGGAGATTATCTTTTGGAGTCCGTCGAAGTGCGCCCGGGGGAAGGGAATCTGACTTTTTCCCGTTGCGTAGCGACCGACGGGGTGAGTAAAAGAGGGCTGAACAGATTTCCGGTCGACGTATGGCGAATCTGTATAGACGGGGAAGAGGATATTCTGTTTCAGGGATTGGAAACGGAAAACGGCGCACACGTCCGTCCGCCGAAAGAGGGGGAATGCCCGCGCCTGCGCCTGCTTGCATACGGTTCTTCCATTTCTCAGGGGGTAGGCACGCCTTATCCGACACTGAATTATCTTTCCGTCGCGGCGCAGATTCTCGGGATCGATATTCTGAACAAGGCGATCGCGGGCGGCTGCTTCTGCGAAAAAGAGATGATAGAGTATCTTTGCGAAGAAAATTTCGACGCCGTTTATCTGGAAGCGGGCACAAATATTGCGGACAGACCGCTGTCCGTAATCCGTGAACGCATCGGGGGACTGATCGATACTTTTTGCAGCCGCTTTCCGGACAAAACGATCTTTCTGATGACGCCTGTCCGCGGCCTTTCCGACGTAAGTTCCACCGCCTCGGACTATCGCGAGAATTTTCCGAAATCGCGCAGCGTCATCTGCGAGGGCGCCGCACGCTACCCGAATACCGTGCTTTTGGAAGGGCACGGACTGCTCGATAAAGATTATTATCTTGCGGCAGATATTCTGCATCCTTCCGACTTCGGGCACGTCATGATGGGCGTTAATTTTGCGAAAATGCTTGCGCCGTATCTTTCAGTCAACTGATCGGCAACGGCAGGGATGCCGGGCATAAATTGTGCGTTTTGTAAATAGAAAATTTTCTCTCTGAACGAAAGGAGTGCGGCAAATCGCCGCACTCCTTTATAAAAAGATCTGATCGTGTTTTTTTCAAGTCTGTGCCGCAGGGGAGAGAAAAGGATTTTTCGCCGTCTGTTCCCGCGGGAGGGGAGTATCTTTTGAAAAAAATGAATCGGGCGCAAAACCTTGCGGTTCTGCGCCCGACCCATTATATGATAAGGGGGAAAATGATGAGCACTTTCGGTAACCAAACGGAAGCACTTGCGTCTCTCGTTTGATTACACCCTTATTATATCCATTTCTCTCTCCCTTGTAAAGTATTTATTTCACTTTTTTCAATTTTTTTTATTTTTTCTCTTTTTCACGATTTTTGTTTATTATTCACAAAAACCCCCCATTTTCTTCCTTTTTTCGCCTTTTTTGTTATTTATTCACAATTGTTTCTACCGTTAATAATAATTACTCCTAAAAAGAAAACGGGACGCATTCGGTCAGAACAGGGGATCGTAAAGGGTCACGTTCGAAAAACTGATGGGATATTTTCCCTCTTCAATGGCGTGCACGATCTCGACCGTCTTGTCGTTGAAGGGAGTTTTTACGCCGTATTTTCAGCCGAATTCGCAAACGGTTCCGTTGATAAAATCGATCTCGCATTTTTTGCCGTGCCGCAGATCCTGCAGCATGCTCGAAATCAGTTTGGCGTGCTTTTTCATGGCAACGGGGATCAGCGCCAAAGACAGGGCGCGTTTGACCGGTCCGCGGTAATCGAACAGTTTATCGATCTTGTGCCCCTGCACCGGTTCGATGCGTATATCCGCCGCTTTCGCTACGTCGATGCACTCTTTGATGATGCGCTGGGCGACCCTGCGAGATGCTTTGATTTTCGAAACTTCTCCGAACGTGCCGCCCGTCACCGTCGAAAGACCGGAAAAAGCGCTGTTGATGAGCAGTTTCGACCACCTTGCCCCGATAAAATTTTTCTCGACCGTAACCGTGCCCATCTTTTCGAGCAGATTTTTGACGTCGTTCAAGCGGTTGCCCCCGCCGATCGCGCCGAGGGAAAAGGTAAGCGCGTCGGGGCTGGAAGTCAGTTCGGAAACGCCTTCGCCGTGGAACGTCGCTCCCCACGCGATGGCGCAGCCCAAAGTGCGGTCTTTTCCGATGATTTCAGCGATTTTCGGCTCGGGCAGGCCGTTCTGGCAAGTGCAGAGCGCCCCGTCTTCCTGCAGAAAATCTTTCAGAAAATATACGATCTCGGCATTGTCCCGCTGTTTTGTCATCAGCAGGATCGCGTCGTATTTTCCCTCCATTTCAGAAGGCAGAAGCGCGTTCACTTTTTGCGTAAAGTTGACGGTTCCGACAATCTTCGCCCCCTCCCGTTTGAGTGCCTCCACGTGTTTTTCGTTGCGGGTGATCAGGTCAATCTCCGTTCCGGCTTTTGCAATATACGCCCCGAGCACCGTGCCCATGGCGCCTGCGCCGTAAATAGCATATCTCATGCGTTTTTCTCCGTTTTTTATTTATTATTTTATTTATTATAGCATGCGGCAGACCTTTTGTAAAGGAGTGCGGGGAAGAATGCGATTTTTGTCCTTTTCGGCTGCGCGGCGCGCCACAAGGGAGGCGGCCGCGAACGAAAAATCCGCTAATATCTTTTTTGCCTGCGGAATGCGGACGCCGTCACGTTGTGGCGCTTTTTGAAACATTTCAGAAAATACTCATAATCTCTGAAGCCGGACATAAAGGCGATCTCGCGTACGTTCAGGTCGGTATTTATCAAAAGATTTTCCGCGCGTCTCATTCGCTTTTCGTTCAGGTATGCGACGACGGGCATCCCCACCTTCTCCCGAAAGATCTTGCAAAGGTACGAATGCGAAACGTGCATGGCCTCGCTCAGATAAGCGACGGTAAAATCATCGTTCAGGTATTTCAGATCGATGAACCGCTTGATCTCTTCAATAAAATCGGAATGATAAAAAAATCCCGTTTCTTCCTGCTCGGCCGATACGCTGTCCCAAAGAGCGTAAAACAGTTCCACCGCCGCGAAATAAGAGACGGGACGTTGGTTTGCGGCCTTTTCAAAAAATACGCGGAAAAGGGAAAAAAGTTTTTGAGTGTCCTTGCAGTCTTTAACGGGGCAGGACGCGGTAAAACCTGCTTGGCTGGCGTATTCGCGCGCAATTTTTCCCGTAAAGTCGAACCAGACGTATTCCCAGGGGTCCTCTTTGACGGGATAATAGGAAAAATTGACGCAGTCGTCCAAAAAAAACGCCTGTTTTTCGCGTACGGGATAGGCGTTTTTTTCTATATTCAGCGTGCCCTTGCCCGACAACACGAAGTGCAGCGTGCAGTGGTCCTGCCTGCGCGGGAAAAACTGCGGCTTTACGTAGTAAAAATTATTATACCCGACGGAAAGGATTTCGGGCTCCCTTTCCGGCCTGTTGACGAAAAACTTTACGCATTCAGCCCGATCGATCAAAAAATCTTTCTTTTCCATGCGGACATTATATCATAGCGAAATAAGATTTTCAAATAAAAAAATAAAAAAGTACAGTTTTTGTGAAAATAATTCCATTTCTCTCTCCGCGCGGGGATGCTATAATAAACGCAAGAAAAACCTCGGAGGAAATATTATGGCTAAAATGAGAGCGGGCGTCGTCGGGCTCGGATGCAGGGGATATGTGCTTTTGGAAACCATTCTCGCTACGGATGATGCCGATATCGTAGCCGTTTGCGACGTGTATGAAGACCGCGTGCAGCGCGCGAAAGACAAGGTCAAAGAGATCAGCGGCAAAACGCCCGAAGGATTCACCGATTTTAACGAAATGATCGAAAAGGGCGGCATCGACGCGATGTATATCGCCTCGTCGTGGTGCGAACACATTCACATGGCGATCGACTGCATGGAGCACGGCATCGCCGTGGCGATGGAAGTGGGCGGCGCGTGCGATATAGACGAATGCTGGAAACTCGTCCGCACGTACGAAAAGACGAAAGTGCCCTTCATGCTCATGGAAAACTGCTGTTTCGACCGTTTCGAACTGCTTTCCACCGCACTGGTGCGCTCGGGCAAACTCGGCGAAGTGGTGCACTGCCACGGCGCATACGGGCACGATCTGCGCGACGAAGTGCTCGGCGGCCATGTCAACCGCCATTACAGGCTGGAAAATTATCTTTACCGCAACTGCGAAAATTATCCCACGCACGAAGTGGGCCCCATCGCAAAGATCCTCAACATCAACCGCGGCAACAGGCTTTTGTCCCTCGTTTCCGTTGCAAGCAAGTCGGCGGGGCTGGAATGCTTTTCCTATTCGGATAAAAATCCGGACAAGTCGCTTGCCGGCACAAGATTTGCGCAGGGAGATATCGTGAATACCATCATCACCTGCGCCGGCGGAGAGACGATCAGCATCAAACTGGATACCAATCTGCCCAGGTATTATTCGCGCGAGTTTACCGTGCGCGGCACAAAGGGGCTGTGCAATCAGGAAGCGGACATGATCTTTTTGGAAGAAAAAGTCAACGTGCACGAATTTTTCGAGCCGAGCGACACCATCCGCAAATATATGGGCAACGCGACGAGCGAATATGCCGACTATCTGCCCGACGTGTGGAAGAACATTACCGACAGAGAGCGCGAACTCGGGCACGGCGGCATGGACTACATCATGTTCAAACAATTTTTCCGCGCCCTGAAAGAGGGAACGGAGATGCCCGTCGACGTTTATGACGCCGCGGCGTGGATGTGTATCACGGCGCTGTCCGAACAGTCCGTCGCCATGGGCGGCGCGCCGCAGGCGATCCCCGATTTCACGGGCGGAAAATGGGTCACCCGCCCGCACAAAGACGTGATCGAACTTCCCAAAGTTTAACATGCGCGCAGATGCCGCAGTCGGGTTTACTTGCTTGCGCAAATGGACAATAGGTTTGTTCGCGTCAGGATTCTTTTCCTAACAGTTTGTAGTAGATGTGGATTTCTCTCGTACCCGTCTTATCGCCAGGCTTTGCACCTATGGTGATATACTCAATCAGTTCCATGCACAATTCCCTTGTAAGTTCAGGTACATTCGTGTAGTGTTTCAACCTACGGATAAATTCGTCCACATCCGTTTCGTTTTTGGTTACGACAGACAGTTTGTGTTCAAGTTCGTCGATCTC
>DXCO01000012.1 GCA_019115945.1 Candidatus Borkfalkia excrementavium
GGGCATCATGCAGAACGAATGGGCGGGCGCGCAGGCCTTCTCTTCCTTCGATACGTACCTTGCGCCCTTCGTCAAGAAGGACAACCTCAACTACGACCAGGTGAAAAAATGCATCGAGTCGTTCATATACGGCGTGAACACCCCCAGCCGCTGGGGCACGCAGGCGCCTTTCTCGAACATCACGCTCGACTGGACGGTGCCGAACGATCTTGCGGAACTTCCCGCGATCGTGGGGGGCAAAAACCAGGATTTCAAATATAAAGACTGCCAGAAAGAGATGGATATGGTGAACAAAGCGTTCATCGAAGTCATGATCGAGGGCGACGCGAACGGCCGCGGGTTCCAGTACCCCATACCCACCTATTCCATCACCAAAGATTTCGACTGGTCGGACACGGAAAACAACCGCCTGCTGTTCGAGATGACCTCCAAATACGGCACGCCCTATTTTTCCAACTACATCAATTCGGATATGGAGCCGAGCGACATCCGCAGCATGTGCTGCCGCCTGCGCCTGGACCTTCGCGAACTGCGCAAAAAGTCGGGCGGATTTTTCGGAAGCGGCGAATCGACGGGTTCGGTGGGCGTGGTGACCATCAATATGCCGCGCATCGCGTACCTTTCCAAGGACGAGGATGAATTCTTCCGCCGCCTGGACAAACTGATGGATGTTTCCGCGCGCTCGCTCAATACCAAGCGCAGGGTGATCACGAAACTTCTCGACGAGGGGCTGTATCCTTATACGAAGCGCTACCTGGGTACCTTTGCGAACCACTTCTCGACCATCGGGCTGGTGGGCATGAACGAAGCGACGCTCAACGCCTGCTGGCTGAAAAAAGACCTCACTTCGCCCGAAGCGCAGAAGTTTACCGTAAAAGTGCTCAACCATATGCGCGAACGCCTTTCCGACTATCAGGAAGAATACGGCGATCTGTTCAACCTTGAAGCGACGCCTGCGGAATCCACCTCTTACCGCTTCGCAAAACACGACAAAGAACAGTTCCCCGACATCATTACGGCGAACGAAAACGGCACCCCCTATTATACCAACAGTTCGCACCTGCCCGTGGGTTACACGGCGGACGTGTTCGACGCGCTCGACATTCAGGACGAATTGCAGACGCTGTACACCTCCGGCACGGTATTCCACGCATTCCTCGGCGAAAAACTGCCCGACTGGAAAGCGGCGGCCTCGCTGGTGAAAAAGATCGCGGACAACTATAAACTGCCCTATTATACCCTTTCGCCCACCTATTCGGTCTGCAAAGACCACGGATATCTGTCCGGAGAGCAATACGTCTGCCCGCACTGCGGCGAAAAAACGGAAGTTTACAGCCGCATCACCGGTTACTACCGCCCCGTGCAGAACTGGAACGACGGCAAGGCGCAGGAATTCAAAGACAGAAAGGTCTACGACATCAGCCATTCCACGCTGAAAACGCACCTGCACAATCAGGCGGCGGGAACGGAGAAAGCGTTCTCCGCAACGCCCGCGCTGGCAGGCCCCGTTCTGTTCACAAGGGACGGCTGCCCCAACTGCAAGACCAGCAAAATGATGCTGGACAAAGCGGGCGTGAAGTACAGCGTGATCAACGCCGAACAGGATGCGGAGACCACCCGCAAGTACGGCGTGAAAAAAGCGCCTTCTCTGCTGGTGCCCGACGGCGAAGGGTTCAAGACGTACGACAACGCCAGCGAAATCAGAAAATATATCGAGAGTATCTGCTGATATGTACGACATCATCGTGATCGGCGCAGGTGCGGCGGGCATGACCTCCGCACTCTACGCTTTGCGGAACGGAAAAAAAGTACTCGTTCTGGAAGGAGAGAGCCTCGGGGGACAGATCGCGACCTCCCCCCGGCTCGAAAATTTTCCTTCCGTCAAACAGATCAGCGGAGAGGCTTTCGCGGACAATCTGTACGAACAGATCGCCGCGCTCGGCGCGGAGGTGGAGATCGACAGGGCGGTGCATATCGAAAAACTGCCGGACAAAAGTTTTTCCGTCAAGACCGAATACGGCGAATATGCGGCAAAGAGCGTGATCATCGCTTCGGGCGTGAAACACAAGCACCTGAAAACAAAACATGATCGGGAAGATCTGGTCGGCAAGGGCGTATATTATTGCGCCGTGTGCGACGGGCCTTTTTATAAGGGAAAAGAGGTCGCCGTGATCGGAGATGCGAATTCCGCACTGCAATACGCGCTGCTGCTTTCCGGTTACTGCAAAAAGGTGTATATGTATACCCTGTTCGACAAGTTTTTCGGAGACGCCAGCCTTGTAAAAGCCGTGCGCGCCAAAGAAAACATCGAAATCCGCCCCAATACGAACGTCGTCGACTTTATCGGCGACGGCGAACTGGAAGGGATCGAATACACGGACAAGGACGGAAACCTGTGCCGCCACGAAATCCCCGCGGTGTTTGTGGCGATCGGGCAGGAGCCGGACAACGCGGCGTTTGCAAACGTAGCCGATCTGGACGGGGCCGGCTATATTCTGGCAGACGAGACCTGCAAAACAAAAACGGAAGGCGTATTCGTCGCGGGCGACTGCCGCACGAAAGCGGTCCGGCAGGTTTCCACCGCCATTGCCGACGGCGCCGTGGCCGCCACGAACGCATCGCTCTACCTTGAAAATTTATCTTGATCAAATTTTGACAAAAGCAGGGAGAAACATATTTGTTTCTCCCTGCTTTTAATTTATGGCCGTGAAAAATTTTTATTTATACTTTGTTTGTAAAAACCGATCACGTGAAAATCAAATAAAATAAACCATAAAAATATGCAGTATCGGCTTGTATTTTCCTTCTCTATATGATACAATGGAGGCAATAACGAATGAAAAGGAGAGAGTATGAAAAGGACAATCGTTTTGTTCCTGTCTATCATGTTGGCAGGCATAGCCGTTTTCGGTTTTGCGGCTTGCGATAAACTCCAAACTTTCGAGGGTATCACGCTGACTTCTCAGACATTTTTTTATGACGGGAACGCAAAATCCATTTATGCGGATAACATTCCGGACGGAGCGACCGTATCTTATGACGGGAACGGCCAGTCGGCACCCGGCGTGTATGAAGTGCAGGCGACCGTAACGGCGGAAGGATATAAAACGCTGATCTTAAAAGCAACTCTGACCGTTGCGGGGACCATGCAGTGGCTGAAAACAGAATATGAAGAAGACCTGCTTGCGGCCGCAAGAAAAATCAACGAGGGCTCCCCTTATACAGGCGAATATGAATGCGTCATTTTAGGAAAAGCGGATACGCTTGCCAATCTTGCAAATTATTCTTTTTCGGAAGAGTACGACAAAAACGCGGTTTGCGGAGGATTGTTCGTTCGATACGATGCGAAAGAAACGGAAAGTTCTGAGAACATATTATATACCGCATATTACAATTACGCGATCGAGTTTGATCGGGACATGAAAAAAATTACCGTCTCTACCGCCTTCAACGGCGATACATGGGAACTTTCCCCTATTCCCGGAAATAATAAAATTCTCTTCCAATACGACAATCTTCCTGCATAAAAAGATACTGAATTTTACAATAAGGGAAGCCCCTCGGAGAATTGCTCCGAGGGGCTTCCCTTATTCTCGTTTTCAATGAATTTACTGCCCTTCGCTGCGGCTGAACGTGATGACGAACGCCGTGCCTTTGCCCAGTTCGCTCTCTACCGTAAGCCCCCAGCCTGCGCGGCGGCAGAGTTTTTTGACGATGGCAAGCCCCAGGCCGAACCCGCCCCCCGTGCCGTTGTGCGATTTGTCTACCGTGTAAAAACGGTCGAAGATGCGCGTTTTATCCTCTTCGGAAAGCCCGATGCCCGTATCGCGCACTTCGAGCACGGGCACCTCTCCGCCCGTTAAAGTGACTTTCAGGCTTCCGCCCTGCTTGTTATAGCGGATGCCGTTGCTGATCAGGTTGTTCAGGATCTCCGTGAGGCGCTCTCTGCGGGAAAGGACTTTGACGCCCCCGTCGATCTGCGTTTCGAAAGTGATCTCCTTTTCGCGCAGGCGCGGCTCGAAGGTAGAGGCGCACTCGGCCACAAGTTCGGATACGTCCACCTCGTAATCGGGCAGTTCGTCGCTGTCGATGGCGGAAAGATTGATGATCCTGCGGATGAGTTTGGCGAGACGGTCGCTCTGCTTGCGGATGTTTTTTGCCATATCCGCAATTTTTTCGGGCGGCGCGGCGCCCGCTTCGATCAGTTCCGCAAAGCCGCGGATGCTCGTCAGCGGCGTATTCATCTCGTGCGTGACGTTGGCGATAAACTCGTTTTTCGAACGGGCGGCAGACATGGATTCGGTAACGTCGGTGATGAGAAGCACGACGGCGTCTTCGCCGAAGGTGAAGCGGAAAAGATAATCTTTGCCGCCGATCTTTCTGTATACGGACGCCGCCTCTTTCGCTTCGAGGATATCGAAGATCTCGCGGTCTTTCGTCAGTGCGTCGAGCGGCTCGTTTTTGTCGTAGCCGAGCAGTTTTTCCGCCGTCTTGTTGATCAAAATGACGTCTTCGGGATCGCGGAAAATGACGATGCCGTGCTCCATGCTGTCGAGAACAAGTTTTTCAAGACGGTTGTCCTCGCGCATGCGGGCGGCCTTTTCGTCGAGGTCCGCGGACATATGATTCATCATTTTGGCGAGCGGTTCAAGTTCGGGATATTTCGTTTTGATCTCCCCGCCGGACAGGGTGGCCGCCTCTTTTGCGAAATTTTCCACCGGCTTTACGACCGAGCCGGAGATCAGCCAGGTAAACAGAAGGCAGCACAGGATATCCAGCGCGATAAAGACCAGAATCGTCGGGATCGCGTCCGAAAAGACGGAAATTTCCGTTTCCAGCGGCATGCCGATGCGGACGAGGCAAATCGTTCCCGCGCTGCAGGAAAGTGGCTCTTCCAGCGGAACGCAGTAATAGATCATGTTTTCGCCGAGCGTTTCGCTCACGCGCACCGCATACGACTCTGACCCGCCCAGTGCGGCGCGCACCTCTTCTCTGTCCGCGAGAGACTGCGACAGCGCACCCTCTGCGCTGTCGTCGAGCACGGTGCCCTTTTCGTCCAAAAAGGTGACGCGCGCGCCGCCCAGTTTTTCGGACAGTTGCGCCGCGCCTTGGCCGCCGAGGACGGCTTTTTCGTCGAAAAAGCCCATATAAATTTTCAGTTGTTTCTCGGCGGAGCGGACGGTATCTTTATAAAAAAGGTCGGTAAAGAGCAGCGAAATGAGCAAAATACCGACCAACGTGACCGCCAGAGAAACGAAAAGCACCCTCTTTCTCATGCCGATGCCCCGTTCTTTTTTTCTGTTTATTCTCTGTATACGAATTTATATCCCACGCCGAACACCGTTTCGATATAATCGATGCCCAGTTTGCGCAGGCGCGCCACGTGGTTGTCCACCGTGCGCGTTTCCCCTTCGTCGTAACCCCATACGGCGTTGAGGATGTTTTCCCGCGTGAGGGCTTTGCCCTCTTTCTGCATGAGGTATTTGAGAAGGTTGAATTCTTTGTTGTTGAGTTCAAGTTTGACCCCGCGAAGCGTCGCGGTCATCGTCTCTTCGTCCAGCGAAAGGTTCCCTCGAACCAGAGAGGCGTTCCCCGCAGAGCGGCGCAGCAGCGCGTTTACCCTGGCGGTCAGTTCCAGAACGCCGAACGGCTTGGAAACGTAATCGTCCGCGCCGAGGTTGAGCCCGCGCACTTTATCCGTCTCCTGCCCCAGCGCGGAGAGCATGATCACGCCGATCGCGGGGTGCTTTTGTTTGAGACGGGCAAGAACGTCCAGCCCGCTGCCGTCGGGCAGCATGATGTCGAGCAAAGCGACCGAGGGCGGATCTTTTTCCGCCGCGGCGGTAAACTCCGCGACCGTGCCGTAGCACTCCACGCCGATCCCCGACATTTCCAGCGCACATTTTACAAGTTCGCTGATGGATTTATCGTCTTCAAGAAGATAAACTTTTTTATCCATAACCTTTCCTTATCGATCTTATTATAACACAAACGCCGCAATTAATCAAACGCATGCGCGACATACGTGAGATGGTCGGCCGCCCTTTCCAGATTCCCGACGAGGTTGATGAAGATCCCGCTCGACTGCGGCTTGCATTTTCCTTCGTTGAGCCTGCGGATATGGTCGTTGATCATCTCTTTGCGGGCGGCGTCGATCTCCTCTTCCACCGCGTCCACGGTTTTCAGTTCGGATATATCTTTGCTGTCGAATACTTCCAGCGCGCACTCGTAAAGGCGGGTGATCTTTTCGTACATCTGCCGCAGAGATTTGAGCACCCCGGGAGAAAACTCCACGCCGTCGCGCTTGCTGTTGCGGGTGTATTTGGTGATATTTTCCGCAAGTTCGCTGATCCTGAGGATATCTCCCGTCGCCTGATGGATGGCGGAGATGATGCGTTCGTCCGCCGCCGAAACGTCCTGAGAAGAGATCCTGATCAGATACCCTACAATATTTTTTTCCAGTTCCGCAACGCGGGCATTGAGTTCTTCCACCTTCTCCCTTGCGGACTCGTCAGAGGCGACAAAGCCGTTGAACGCCGCGTCCAAAGACTCCATGGCAAGCCCCGCCATGAACGCCGTCTCTTTGTTGGCCTGGCCGATCGCGACGGAGGGAGACTGGATGAAACGCTCGTCCAGCAGGGCGGAATCGGATACGGCCCCCGTCCCTTCTTTTTTGTCGCGGATGAGTTTTGTGGAGATTTTTACGAACACATTGGTAAACGGCAGGAACAGACAGGTGCACACCACGTTGAAAAAGGTGTGGAACATGGCGATCTGCCTGCCGGGAGACGAAAACCATTTTGCGAGCGTCATGTCCATAAACGAAGGCCAGCAGAGCAGGAAAACGGTAAAAATGACCGACCCGAACACGTTGAACATGAGGTGGATGAGGCTGGCGCGCTTGGCGTTTGCATTCGCGCCGAGGGAGGAAAGGATCGCCGTAATGCAGGTGCCGATATTGCTGCCCAACACCAAAAACAAAACGTCGTTTCCTCCGTTGCCGATCACGGCGCCGGGAACGTTCACGATCACGATGATCAGCGACGTGACCGCCGAACTCGACTGCACGAGCGCCGTAAACCCCGCGCCGATCAGAAGCAGCAGAAAGGGATTGGAGATCGTCTGCAAAAACTGTTTGAACGCTGCGTTGTCGCGGTAGATGGACATCGCGTCGGACATGTATTCCAGCCCCAAAAACACGAGCCCCAGCCCCGCCAGCATGATGCCGACCGTTTTGACGCGGTCGTTTTTGGAAAGCATGTCCATAAAAATGCCCGCGCAGGTGAGAACGGTCACAAAACCGATCACATTGATATCCGAAAGGGAGGCGATGTGCGCGGTGATGGTGGTGCCGATGTTCGCGCCCATGATGATCGCCGTTGCCGAATACAGGGACATGATGCCCGCGTTTACGAACCCGACGACCATGACGGTGGTCGCCGACGAACTCTGGATGATCGCGGTCACCCCCGCGCCGATCCCGACGCCCGCAAGGCGGCTTTTCGACGTTTTATCGAACCAGCCGCGCAGTTTGTTGGTCGCAAGTTTTTCGATGTTGTCGGACAGCAGTTTGAACCCCAGCAAAAAGGCGCCGAGCCCCGCCAGCAACTGAATGACGGACCAGAAAATTTCCATAAATGCAACTCTCTCCTTACCTATACTTTTTCCTTCAAGGCAGATATTACGGTTTCATTGTATAGGAAAGTTGTATAATACACTTGTAAAACTTGTAATAAAAATGTAATAAATTGCAAATTTAAGTAAACTTTCGGAAATTTTTCTGCTTCGCCGGCCGCTTTTTTGATCTTTGCAAAAAAAGAGAGGGCGCCGCGAAAGCGTTTTCGCGCACGATCCCCCTCTTTTTGTTTCAAACGATTTATTGCCGGTCAGTTGAGTTTTTTATGTTCTCCCGTGATCATGAACAGCACCCATTCCGCGATGTTGGAGGCGTGATCTCCGATCTTTTCCAGATATTTTGCGATCATCAGAAGATCGAGCGCCTGCTCGCCGTTGTCTTCCTGCTCGATCTCTCTGTGCACGATGCCCGTCAGCCTCTTTTTTACTGTATCGAACAGGTCGTCCACCGCGTCGTCCGCGCGGCACGCCTCTTTTGCCTTTTCCGCGTCGCGCTCCACAAAGGATTCGACGGCAAGGCGCACCATGTCGCGCACCCGATCGCCCATATCGGAAATTTCCGCAACGCTGTCCGCATAGGGCAGCGCGCTCATTTTGACCACGAGTTCGCTGATGTCCACCGCCTGGTCGGCGATCCGCTCCATGTCGGTGATCATCTTCATTGCCCCCGTAACGAACAGCAGATCGCTTGCGACGGGCTGCTGTTTGAGGATGATCTTCAGGCACAGCCTCTCGATCTCGCTCTCCTTTTCGTCCACGGCGGTCTCGACCGCCTTCGTCTCTTTGGCAAGTTTCGTGTCCTGCGTTTCGAGCGCGGTGACCGCGTCGTCGATCGCCTCGCAGTTGAGTTCTCCCATGTCCGTGAGCAGTTCCTTCAGTTTATCCAACTGCTCGTCGAATTGCTTTCTCGTCATATCAGCCGAACCTCCCCGTGATATAATCTTCCGTTCTCTTGTCGCGCGGGCGGTTGAAAATGTCGTCCGTGTCCCCGTATTCGATGAGATCGCCGAGGAGGAAAAACGCCGTTTTATCGGAAATGCGCGCCGCCTGCTGCATATTGTGCGTCACCATGACGATGGTGTATTTTTCTTTGAGTTCCTGCGCGAGGTCCTCGATTTTCGACGTGGAAATGGGGTCGAGCGCGGACGTCGGCTCGTCCATCAGAATGACTTCCGGTTCGACAGCGAGCGCGCGCGCAATACAAAGGCGCTGCTGCTGCCCGCCCGAAAGGCCGAGGGCGCTCTTTTTGAGCCTGTCTTTCACCTCATCCCAGATCGCCGCCTGGCGCAGGGACTTTTCCACGATCTCGTCCAGATCCGATTTTTTCCGCACGCCGTGCGTTTTGGGCCCGTAGGCAATGTTGTCGTACACGCTCATCGGGAAGGGATTGGGCTTCTGAAACACCATGCCCACCCGTTTGCGGAGCACGTTGATATCCACTTTTCCGTACAGATCCACCCCGTCGATGAGCACTTCGCCCGTGATCTTGCAGTCGGGAATAAGATCGTTCATGCGGTTAAGCGTCTTCAAAAAGGTGGATTTTCCGCAGCCCGAGGGGCCGATAAATGCGGTGATCTCGCGCTCTTTGATATCCATCGATATGTTTTTGAGCGCCTGAAATTTGCCGTAATACAGATTCAGGTTTTTTACGTTGAATTTGTCCGCCTGCCTCTCATCCTGCGGTTTTTCCGCCCGAAACGAGCCGTTTTCCGCGGCGAATGCCGTCTTCGTTCCTTCTTCTGCCGCCGCGGCCGCAGTGTTTTCGTTCACTTTTTTCTTCCTGAACAATTGCATCGACTCAATACTCCTTTTTCAGTTTGTTTCCTACAAATTCCGCCAGTCCGTTGATGATGACGACGAGCAGGATCAGCACGACCGCCGTCGCCCACGCCTCGTGCACGTGTTCGCCCTCGCTCATCAGCGAGTACAAAAACACCGAAAGGGTGCAGCCGGAACTGAACAGCCCGGATGCGTGCGCCGCATTGACGGGAGAGCCCGCCGTGAAGATGAGGGCGGCCGTTTCGCCGACGATCCTGCCCAAACCCAAAATGATGCCCGAAATGATGCCCGACATCGCCGAGGGCAAAATGATGACGAAGATCGTGCGCAGTTTTCCCGCGCCGAGCGCGTAACTTCCCTCTCTGAAAGAATCGGGCACGGCCAGAAGAGACTCCTCCGTCGTGCGCATGATCAAAGGCAGGATCATGAGCGTGACGGTAAATACGCCCGAAAGAAGGCAGTAACCGAACATCGCGACGAAAAAGATGTTGCCGAAAATACCGTACACGATGGAGGGAATGCCGGAAAGCGTTTCCGCCGCCATGCGCACGATCTTGACGAAAATATTCGTCGATTTCGCATATTCGACCATAAAGATCGCCGCAAAAACGCCGATCGGCACGGCGATCACGAGCGCGAGCCCTGCGATCACCAGCGTGTTGATGAGCGCGGGCATGATCGATAAATTTTCCCTCGTCCACGTCCAGGAGAACATTTTCAGGCTGAGGTGCGGCACGCCCTGCAGCAGCGTATGCAGCAGGATCCAGACGACCGCGCCCGCCGTGATGAGCGCCGCGAGCATGACCAAAAGCATGATCGCCATGGAAAAGGGCTTTTTTGCGTACGATTTCAGTTTGTCCTTAAAGGAAACGCGGTTGATGGAGACGATTTTTGAAACGTCGATCTCCGGTTGATTTTCCGGTTCGCGACCGAGCGTCAACGTATTCGAAGCCATTGTCTTTCCCCTCCTTATTTCGACTTTTTGCGGATGAGCGCGACGAGCGCGGTGATGATGAGTATGAACACGAACAGCACGGCCGCCGTGGCGATCAGTGCGCCCTCGTGCAGGCTGCCGGTGTCCGCATAACTCATTTCGAGCACGATGTTGGCAGTCATCGTGCGCACGCCGTCCGTGATCTCGTCGGGGAAGCGCGCCTGATTGCCGCAGATCATCACAACGGCCATCGTTTCGCCGATGACGCGGCCGAGCCCCAATATGATGGAGGTCACGATGCCCGACTTTGCCGCGGGGACTTCGGTGCGGAAGATCGCGCGCTCCTTCGTGGCGCCCAGGGCGATCGCCCCCTCGTAATAACTTTTGGGAACGGCGCGGATCGCGTTTTCAGAAACGCTGATGATCGTGGGCAAGATCATGATGCCCAGCACGATGGATGCGGTGAGGATGCTCATCCCGTCTCCGCCGAATGTTTCGCGCACGAACGGGACGATGACCATCAGCCCGAAATAGCCGTATACGATGGAGGGAATGCCCGCAAGGATATTCGTGATCGGCTTCATCACTTTATATACGGGTTTGGGGCAGTAACGGGCCATAAATACGGCCGTAAGAAACCCGATTGGAACGCCGATGATGAGCGCGCCGCCCGTGATGTAGACAGAGCCGACGATCATGGGGGCGATGCCGAACCGCGGATTGCTTTCGTCCGTGGGATACCATTCGTCGCCGAACAGGAACTTGAAAAGCCCGATCTCTTTCAGCGCGGGGAACGCCTGTACGAAAATAAATACGCAGATCGTGATCACGGCGAGGATAAACACCGCCGCGGCGACGATGAAGACGACCTTCATGATCACTTCTTTGGGCACGATTCTGCTCTGCCGCCCTACACCTTTTTCTTCTAAAACTTCTTCCGTCATGGTTGCTCCTTAACGCGGCGAAAGCGGGCCGAAAACGCCCGCCTTACCGATCTTATTTTTGCTGCTGCTCAGTTAAATTCTACGCCGACGTCCGACCAGTTGCGGACAGATCCTTCGTAGATCCCTTTGATCTGCGCGACCGTGAGGTTCGTGCAGGGGTTATTGTTGTTTACGATGATGGCGATCCCGTCCTGCGCGATCGTTTCATATCCGCTCTCTCCGAACGTGGTTATTTCAGAGTCGGAAAGTTCGCGGGAAACCATGCCGATCGCAGACTCGCCGCTCTTCGCATCGTTGATGCCGACGCCCGAACCGCCCTGCTCGACGTTGATCGTGACCGAATAGCCCGTATTGCTGATCTCTTGTTTATAAGCATCGACGAGTTCTACCATCAAAGGAGCCACGGACGTGGAGCCGCTGATGCGGATCGTCGCGCCCTGCGTCAGGCTGCACGTGTACGCTTCCGAAGAAACGGACACATATCCTTCCGCAGATACGACCGCCTGCCCTTCCGTACTCATCATGTAATTGAGGAAATCGTCTCTGAGTTCTTTCTCCGCGGCGCTCAGCTTGCTGCTGTCCGTCCAGACAAGCACGAACGGCCTGGCCATTTTATAAGAGCCGCTTTTGATATTCTCTTCGGTCGCATCCACGCCGTCCACCTTGATGTCCTTGACGTTGTCGTTCAGGGACCCGAGCGAAATGTAGCCGATCGCCTTGTCGTTGCCGGAAACCGTCGTGATGACGTTCTGCGTCTCCTGCTGCAACGAGGAATCTTCAAAGAGTTGATCGTCTTCAAGACCGATCAGTTCCATAAACGCATCGCGCGTGCCCGAACCGACGACACGGCTGACGACCGTGATATCGCCGTCGTCTCCGCCTCCGCAACCCACAGCGGCAACACCGATGCCGCAAGCCAGAGCGATCGTCGCGACCGCAAGCAAAAATTTCTTCATTTTTTTCTTCTCCTTCAATCTTTGTGCTTTCAGTATAAATCGGACATGTAAAAAAGTTTGCCCTATTTTGTCATGATTTTGTAATAATTGCGGCGGAATAAAATTTTTCCGCCTCCGCCGATAACAGTATGCGCATGCGGGGAAAAAACATGTTTTTATCCCGCGTTCCTTTCGCCGGCGCAAAAAGCGGGGCGCTTTCCCGTAAAGGAAAGCGCCCCGCTTGTTTCCGATCCGCTCTGCGGATACGTTCTTTGTCGATTGTTCTGCTGCCGCCGTTTGCGGCCCGTACAGGATGCGGAATTTTCGTCAACTATAATAAAATACCGTATGATTTATCCTTCCATCCGATACATCGCCTGAATTTTCAGGGCAAGATCTTTCGCGGTCAGCCTGTACCGCTCCGCCTGTTCTTCCGCCGACGCATGCGAAACGAACGCGCTTTCCGAACCCATGATCTTCAGCCGCACGGGCATGCCTTTGCGCGCATAATATTCGGCGACCGCGGATCCGAAGCCGCCCGACGCATACCCCTCTTCAAAGGTTATGAGTTTCATTTGCGCGACGGCGTCGAGCACCTTCCCGTCCAGGGGGGAGATGCTGCGGCAGTTCACGATTTTCGGACCGAACGGGGAAACGAGTTTTTTCGCTTCCAGCGCACGGCGCACCGCGCGCGCACCCGACGCAAGCACGCAAACGTCTTTCCCGTCGGAGAGCGTTTCCCATAAATAATAATCGGAAATGCGCATCTTTCCGCCCAGATTGGGCGCATACCCGTTGGGATAGCGGATGGCCGCGGGCCTGCCCTTCGCGTAGGCAAAATCGAAAACGTCGGCCAATTCCGCGCAGTCTTTCGGCGCGTAAAAATCGAGACCGGGCACCGACCGCAGGAACGCGACGTCCATCAGCCCCTGGTGCGTTTTTCCGTCCGCGCCGACGAACCCCGCCCTGTCTATGCAAAAAATGACGGGCAGCCCCTGCAGGCAGACGTCGTGCACGATCTGATCGACCGCACGCTGCAAAAAGGTGGAATAAATGCACACGACCGGCCTGAGCCCGCCCTTCGCCATGCCGGCGGCCATCGCCACGGCGTAACTTTCGCAGATGCCGGCATCGAACAGGCGGGTCGGAAAGCGTTCGGCAAAGCCGGAAAGCCCCACGCCGTCCGTCATTGCGGCGGTCACGGCGACGAGGCTGCCGTCCTTTTCCGCACGGTCTGAAAGCAGCCTGCCCAGCGCCACGGAAAAAGAATTTTCCTGCTGTGCAAAATTTTTATTCACGCCGTGAAAGCGGGCGGGATCCTCCTCGGCGGCGGTATAACCGTGCCCCTTCTGCGTGATGACGTGCAGGAGCACGGGCTCGTCGATGGAGCGGATCCCCTCGAGCACGGAGACGAGTTCGGCAAGGTCGTGCCCGTTCACGGGGCCGACGTATTTGAAACCGCAGCGCTCAAAAAAGGCGTTTTTGTTCAGCCAGCCCTTGATGCTGTACTTTATTTTGCGCAGATTCCTGCCGAAAGCGCTCGTATCCTTAAAGGTCTTGGAGACAAACGAATTAAAACGGCGGTAACGCTTTTTCGCCGTCATTTTTGAAATGGTCGCGTAAAGCGCGGACGTGTTCTGATTGATGGCCATGCCGTTGTCGTTGAGCACGACGATGAAATTTTTCGGCTTTTCTTCGGACGAAAACATCGCCTCGAGCGCCAGCCCGTTGCCGAGGGAAGCGTCGCCGATGACGCTGATCACCTTTTCCGTTCCGCCCGTAAGGTCGCGGGCGTTGCACAGCCCGATGCCAAGCGCGACGGACGGGCCGCTGTGCCCGGAAACAAAGGGATCGTACCCGCTCTCTTCCGGGTCAGGAAAACCGCTCGTTCCGCCCTGCTTTCTGAGGGTGGAAAGATCTCTGCCCGTCAGCAGTTTGTGCGCGTAGCACTGATGCCCCACGTCGAAAATAAGTTTGTCTTGCGGAAAAGAAAACACCTTGTGCAGCGCGATCGTAAGTTCCACCGCGCCGAGGTTGGAGGACAGATGCCCGCCGCAGTCCTTGACTTTTTCGATGATCTCCGAGCGGATCTCTTCCGCCAACGATTTCAGTTGTTTTATCGTATAATTTTTGATCTCTTCTGCCAGCATTCCGAATACCCCGCGCATTCTATTTTACTCTCGGTACGGCGCAAAATATGCCGCCGCACGCAAGATCGGGGCCCTTTGATACATTCATATTCATTCATTGTAGCGCATCGGCAGATTTTTGTCAAGCCCTTCTGCAAGCATGGCAAGGAAGTTGCTTCCGCCGCCCTTTTTTGCTATAATATCGGAAAAGCGGCCGAACGGATACCGCGCGGCGAACGGAGAGAGAGTTTATGCCTTATAAAATTTACCTGAAAAAGAACGAGGAAAAGCGCATCCTCGGAGGACACAGTTGGGTCTATGCGAACGAGGTGGCAAAGATCGAGGGAAAGGACGAAAACGGCTCTCTTGCCGCGGTGTACGCCAACGACGGGCGCTTCATCGGAAAGGGATACATCAATCACCTGTCCAAAATTCTGGTGCGCATCTTTATCCGCTCGGACGAGGAGGACGGCAAGGAACTGTACCTGCGGCGCATCGCCGAAGCGGACGCCGCGCGCAGAAAACTGATCGCGGACACCTGCTACCGCATGGTGTTTGCCGAGGCGGACGACCTGCCCGCGCTCATCTGCGACCGATACGGCGACTACCTCGTGCTCGAATGCCTGTCTTTGGGCGTGGACAAGCGCAAACAGATGATCGCGGAATGCCTTACGGAACTCTTTTCCCCGAAGGGGATCTATATGCGGGGCGACGTGGCCGTGCGGAAAAAAGAGGGGCTCCCCCTCGAATCGAAAGTGCTGTACGGCGAAGTGCCCGATCAGATCATCGTCGAAGAAAACGGCCTGAAACTTGCCGTAGACGTGAAAAACGGACAGAAAACGGGGTATTTTCTCGACCAGAAGGAAAACCGTTTTGCCGCGCGCAGGTACTGCAAAGGGGCGCGCGTACTCGATTGTTTCTGCAACAGCGGCGGTTTTTCCCTCAATGCCGCGGCGGAGGCAAAGGAAGTGATCGCGCTGGATATTTCGGAGACCGCTCTGAAAAACGTGCGCGAAAACGCCGCTCTCAACGGATTTACGAACATACGGACGGAATGCGGGGACGCTTTTGAAGCGCTGCGCCGATACAGGGAGCAGAAGGAATCGTTCGGGTGCGTGATCCTCGACCCGCCCGCCTTCTGCAAAAGCGCGGCGGAAGTGAAGGACGCCGCGCGCGGATACCGCGACGTGAACCTGACGGCGATGAAACTTGTGGAACGGGGCGGGTATCTGATCACCTGTTCCTGCTCGCATTACATGACGATGCCTCTGTTTGAAAAAACGCTCGCCGACGCGGCGCTCGCCAGCGGCAGGCGGGTCAAATGCCTCGAAGTGCGCGTACAGGCGCCCGACCATCCTTCTCTGCTCACGGCAGAGGAAACAAACTATCTGAAAGCCTTTTATCTGCAGATCTTCTGAAAAAAATCTGCGCAACATAAAACGGGCGGCCGCCCCGTTTGTGTGCGGCGGCGCCCTGTTTTGCTCGTTTACCGAATTTTTGAACAGCAAAGGACAAGCGATCATGATCACCATACAGAACGGATTTCTTACCGCCTCCATCGACGAACGGGGCGCCGAACTTACGAGCGTGAAGAGCGCGGACGGCCGCGAATACGTGTGGCAGGCAGACAAAAACTTCTGGCCGAGGCACTGCCCCGTGCTCTTCCCCTTCTGCGGGCGCCTGCTCGGGCAGGAATATACGTATAAGGGCAGAACGTATTCCATAGGCATGCACGGTTTCGCGCGGGATAAACTGTTTACGGCAAAAAAACAGGGCGGGACGAGCGCCCTGTTTACCCTGACGGACGACGAAGAAACGCGCGCCGTATATCCTTTTTCCTTCCGCTTTTCGGTACGGTTCGAACTGATCGGGGACAGCCTGGCCATAACGTACACCGCCGAAAACACGGGCGCGGATACCATGTATTTTAACTTCGGTGCGCACGAAGGATATGCGTTGGACGGGGATTTCGAAGACTGGTCGGTCGAATTCGAAAAGAGGGAAGACCTTCGGCTGAAAGAGATGGACGTACCCGGTTTTTTGGGTCGGAATGTTTCCGACTTTCGCAAAAACGTAAAGATCCTGCCCCTCTCGTACGGCCTTTTTGAGCGGGATACGCTCATTTTCGACGGTCTGAAATCGCAATCGGTCACCCTGCAACACCGCGGCAGGCCGGTTGCGGAGGTGAATTTCGCAGGATTCGACAACCTGCTTCTCTGGACAAAGATCGGCGCGCCCTTCCTATGCATAGAACCGTGGACGGGGCTGCCCGATTACGTCGATTCGACCAAAGAGATCGAGAAAAAAGACGGCATTCTGACGCTCAAAAAGGGTGAAACATTCTCTCTTCCCCATACGATACGGTTTTTCCGATGATTTTTAGCGTTTTTATTTTTGTCCGTCCGTTATAAAAGGAAATCCCGAAGAGTCCTTCGGGATTTCCTTTTTTGAGGTTATGTTATCAGAGATTACAGATTGTGTATTCTTTTTTATCCCGCGCCGCGCGCGGAGTGCCGGATCACTTCTTTTCGGAGGCGTTTTGTTCTTTTTTCTCTTTCGGACGGCAGGCCGAACACCCGCTGCAACCCGAACAATCGCATCCGCATCCCGTTTTCCCCTGTTTTTTCCGCACGAAGTGCCAGATCACGGAGAAAATGACGATCCCCACGGCCGCTACGCCGACGGCGATTGTTACGATCGTTCCCGTTGCCGATAAAAGACAGGAAACCATAAACCACTCCTTTTTTCGGGCGGTTCGTCCGCCCGAACCCGTTTCCGGGATCGATTATTCTTTGCGCGCTGCTTTTTTCTTTCTACCCTTGCCGAAATTGATTTTTCCCTTATTTCGGAGAACAAAATACGCGATCACAAGCGCGGCGAGCACCGCCACGATGAACGCCGTCCACCACCAACTGAACATCACGTAGATGAGAGAAGAGGTGATATACGAAGTGAGCATCCAGAACGCCACGGTATATTTGAATTTTCCTTTGGGAAGTTCGCCCTTGATGGTTGCCGCCGCGGCGAAACAGGGAATCGTGAGCATGTTGAAGATACAGAAAGAGATGAGGCCCTGCCAGGTGATGCCCACCTCTTCGGAGGCGAGGAACGCCGCGATGATGCCGATGCCGCTTTCGCCGTCTTCCCCGGGCACGCCGAGCGCTTCAAGCCCGATCGCGCTCGCGAGCACGTAGAAGGTGGAAATGACGTTTTCCTTTGCGATCAGACCCGTGACCGCCGCCACGACGAACACCCAGCCGTATTGGCCCAACTGGGAGCCGAAGCCCATCGGCGTGCAGATCCACATGAAGAAGGATCCGATGTCGTGCAGGATGCTCTCCCCCATTCTGCTAGGCTCCCCTTCCGCGACCGTGAGGCACTGCCATTCCCAGTTGAAGTTGGAAAGGAACCAGATGACGATGGAGGATGCGAGAATGATCGTAAACGCCTTTTTGATGTAGTGTTTGAGTTTATCCCACAAATGCACCATCAGGTTGTGGAACTGGGGCGCATGGTAGGCGGGAAGTTCCATGATAAAGGGAGGGACTTCGCCTTTCATGGAAGTCTGGCGCATGAGAAGCACCATGATGACCGCCATGATCATGCCGAACAGGTAAAGGAAAAACACGAGAAGATCGGAACTGATGGGCATATTCACGAAATGCCCCGCAATGCCGCCGCAGATCGCCGCGAGGATGGGAGTTTTCGCGCCGCAGGTAAAGAACGGGATGACGCGGTTGGTCATGACCCTTTCCTTTTCGTCGGCGAGCGTTCTCGTATTGATCGCCGCGGGCACGGAACAGCCGAAGCCCATGATCATGGGGATGAACGCCCTGCCCGAAAGGCCGAATTTGCGGAACGCGCGGTCGAGTATAAACGCAACGCGCGCCATATATCCGGAATCTTCCAGAATAGAGATGCACAAAAACAGGAACAGGATCTGCGGGATGAAGGATAAAATACCCGAAAGCCCGCCCCAGATACCGTCGTTCACGAGACCCTGCGCCCAGACGGCCGCGCCTGCGGAGGACATGCCGTCCGCGATCAGCCCGCCCAGTTGGTCGGTACAGAAGCCCATCAGATTAAACAGGATCGCGCCCGGCGTGGAAACGCCGGCGGAACTGTAGAACACGGCGACGAACGCATCCAGCACTTCGTTGCCCGTGGAAACGTCCTTCGCAAAGCCGAAGATCGCGTTCAGATACAGCAGATCTTCGCCGAACGTGAGGTGGAACACCGCAAACAGGATGACGACAAAGATGGGGATACCCCAGATCCTGTGCGTGAGCACTTTGTCCGCTTTGTCCGATTTGGTGAGCGTCTCCTTCTTTTCGGCGCGGGTGAGCGCCGTGGAGAAATTGGCGGATATGTACTTATAGCGCGCATCGGCGACCATCGCCTCGAAATCGCCCGCAAACACGTCGTCGGCAAATTGCTTTTTGAATTCCTCGACCATGGCGATCTCTTCGGGATGCGCCTTGACTTCCAGTTCGTCTCCCTCCGTCAGTTTGACCGCGTGGAAGAGAGGATTTTCCACCCCCTTGCCTTTCAGGGCGATCTTCACGTCGTCGATGACGTGGGAGAGGGGGGAATCTTTGAGGACGGTGCTGCCCTCGCGCTTTTTCTGCGCCGCGGCATACGCGCGCTCCATCAGTTCCTTGATGCCCTCTTCTTTGAGCGCGGAGATCTCCACCACGGGAAGGCCGATCTTTTCTTCCAGTTTCTTCGCGTCGAGTTTGTCTCCGCTCTTTTTCACGACGTCGATCATGTTGAGCGCGACGACCATCGGCACATCGATTTCCATGATCTGCGTGGTCAGATAGAGGTTGCGTTCGAGGTTGGTCGCGTCGATGATGTTGATGACGCAGTCCGGCTTTTCGTCCAGAATAAAGTTGCGCGAGATGACCTCTTCCGGCGTATACGGGGACAGCGAATAGATACCGGGAAGGTCGACGATCGCGACGGGCACGCTGAGTTTTTTGTAAACCCCCTCCCGCTTGTCGACGGTGACGCCCGGCCAGTTGCCGACGTGCGCGGTGCTGCCGGTCAGAGAGTTGAACAACGTCGTTTTCCCCGAGTTGGGGTTGCCCGCAAGAGCGAATTTAAGCATTGTTTACCTCCATGATCACACAGGACGCCTCGCTCTTTCTGAGAGTGAGTTCATAGCCGCGCAGGTTCACTTCCACGGGATCGCCTAAGGGGGCAAGTTTTCTTAACATAATCTCCGCCCCGGGGGTGACGCCCATATCGAAGAGACGCCTGCGAATTTTCCCTTCCCCTTCGATGCGCCTGACGACGCCTTTCTCTCCGGGGACGAACTCGTTGAGTTTCTTCTCCATATCTCATGCTCCGATCTATAATATTATTTTTTTGACTGTTTATGAATCGCGGGATGCGCAATTATACCAAAATTTTCATCGCGAGCGTTCTGTCCAGTGCGAGGCGCCCGTCTTTGACTTTGACGATGACGTTCCCTCCTACCCTCGACAAAACCTGCAGTTTTGCACCGATCGTGATCCCCAAATTTTCGAAATGCCGCTTGTTTTTTTCGTCCACAAGCACTTTTTTGACCGTAAGTTCTTCGCCTTCCGGCGCAATCGGCAACGGCATACGACAACCTCCTTTCCGCCCGATAACGGCAAAACGGCGCGCGCCGCCTTGCTTTTCGGAACGCTTTTTCTGTAACTCTGCAATCTCTCTGAAAGGGCTTTCCCTTTTTTCGGTTGAAAGTTTACCACATTTAACTTTTGTTGTCAAGCAGATTGCGCGGTTATTTTTCAGTTTTTCGACAAATTTTATTTCTGCCGCGATTTTGCTCAGGAAATCGAAAACTCCAAAAAACTTTGCGCCGATTTTTGCGGCTGTCTTTTCAAAACAGAAAAAAGGAGCGTTTCCCGCATCGGAAAACCGCTCCTTTTTTACTCTGAAAATCTGTCTTATTGTTTTTTCCGGGCGGGGTCGGCGCCTTTTGCGGGCTTTTCCGCCCCCTCGCCGGCCGTTTTGGTCTGGCCGCTCTCTTCCGCCTTTTGCGGCGCTACGATTTTCGGAAGAGACAGCCCCGCCATCTGATACATCTCTTCCAGGGGCGGCAGACTCTTCAAAAGTCCGCTTAAAAATCCAGCTGTGGCATTTTTTCCGTCCTTGCCTTCGCCCGAATCCCAAACGGTGACCTTGTCGATCTTGATATTTTTGATCGCTTCGACCTGTTCGGCGACGAGTTGCTCGATCTTGTCTGCGATCATCAGGCGCACGGCGTCGTTTGCCTCTCCGCCCGCCGCCTTTACGAGCGCGTCGAGACCTTCCGCCTGTTTGGAAAGTTTTTCGCGGATACCGCGCGCTTCCGCTTCCATTTTCGCATAAATCGCGTCCGCTTCGCCTCCTGCGATGCGGCGCATCTGTTCCGCTTCTGCGTCCGCCTCGATCTCTTTCTGTCTCTTTTCGATCTCCGATTTGACGATGACGTCCGCTTCCTGCGTCGCTTTTTCGCGCGCGGCACGGGAAATTTCCGCCTGCTGTTCCGCCGCGTAACTCTCTTCGAGCGCCTTAGCCGCCTGCACTTTTTCCGCCGTAACGGCAAGTTTGAGCGCTTCGGCCTCCTTTTCGCGCAGTTCCGCCTGCGTCCTGGCGATTTCCGCCTTCGCTTTGTTTTCGCCCTTGATCGCCTCGCTTTCCGCCTCGGCGACGCGCACGCGCTCTTCCATTTTCGCGTTCGCTTCGCCGATCGAACCGATCTTGTTGGCCTCGGCGACGGAGATCTTCGCGTCGTTGATGGCCTTTGCCGCCGCTTCTTTTCCCAACGCGATGATATATCCGGATTCGTCGGAAATATCCGTCACGTTCACGTTGATCAAACGCAGCCCGATCTTTTTCAGTTCCCCTTCGACGTTGCGGGAAATGGCTTCCAGAAATTTATCGCGGTCGGTATTGATCTCTTCGATATTCATCGTCGCGATGACGAGACGCAACTGACCGAATATGATATCCTTCGCAAGTTCCTGTATTTCCGCCATTTTCAGATTGCGCAGGCGCTCTGCGGCGTTTTCCATGACCGTAGGTTCGGTAGAGATGCCGACAGTGAAGATGGACGGCACGTCGATGCGGATGTTCTGCCTGGAAAGCGCGCTTTTCAGATCCACGCTGATGGACAGAGGCGTGAGATCGAGATATGTAAACGCCTGAACGAGCGGCCAGATAAACGCGGCGCCGCCGTGGATACATTTGGCGCTTCTTGCGTTGCCCTCTTTATCCGCGCCCACTTTTCCGTAAATGACCATGATCTTATCGGGCGGGCACTTTTTGTAGCGGGTGAGCACCATCAAAAGCAACATGAACAGAACCAGTACCGCCACGATGATCAGAATAATGATCCATGCTTCCATTTTTTCCTTCTCTCCTTATATAAAATTTTCAGCCGCGCATAAAGCGGCTAAACGTCAGTCTGCCTTCTTTCTTTTTACGACGAAAAAGTCGCCCGTTGAACCGACGATCTCCACTTCGCCGTCAACGGGGATGCGCTCCTCTTCGTCGGTAACTGCGTCCGCCTCGGTAAAACGGCCCTGCAAAGTAAGGGTGATCTTACCCCTTCCGGACCGTTTGGGCGGTATGCTTACATACACGGTGGCACACTTGCCCACGGCCGTGGCATAATCGACGGTGCCGTTTTCCTGCAATTTGACGACGGCGCGCATGATCAGCCATACGACTACGTACGCGACGAGCCCCGCGGCCACGGATACGCCGATCGAAAGCCCCGTATTTATATTGTACGACAAAAGGACCATGCCCGTCCAGCCGCCGATGGCAAAAAAAGCGGTCAGGCCTTTCGTCGTAAAGAGCGATACGCCCGTATCCGTATGAGAATCGAGCGCGCCGTCTCCGTCCGTATCCGTATCGAGATCGGCATCGCTCTCCGCGCCTACGATCATTAAAATGATCTGTATGATCAGAAGAAGCGTTCCCACGCAGGCGATCACGAAATAGGCGATCTCAAGCCCGCTCAACTGTCTGAACCAATCCATTTTATTCCTCCCGTACTGAAATATTATATGTTTTTATAGACAGAGAATTTCCTTTCCCTTTTTCTCCGCATAACGGACGGTGTAATATGTTCCACCCCTTTTTTCCCTCAGATACGCAACCAGCACGTCGCAACGGTCGGCCATATACCGGTTTCGTTCGAACATGCAGCCCTCTTCGTATTTTTCGTGCAGCACGACGCGCTCGTCGCAAGCGGAAAGCAGCGTTTGATATCTTTTTTTCTGCGCCGGAGGAAAAGAATCGCTCTGACCGGCGCACGGTATGCATGCGACGATGCGGAGGGGAAAATCTTTTTTCAACTGCAGTAAAATTTCGCAGCAGGCGAGATCGAACCCGAGCGCCATGCCGCAATAAAATGTTTCCGCCCCGCGCTCGCGGATGAGGCGCAGAAAAACATCTTCCGCTTTTTCTGCGGAAAAATCTTTTCCCAGTACCCTGTGCCCCGTCAGCGCTACCTGCACGCCGCTCATAACGGACTGCTCCTTTCTTTTCCCCTTCCTCTCGGGTATTTTGCGGGCGTGTTTCCCGTCTTTTCCGCGACGACGAGCGTGCGCGCGGAACCGTCCGTGAGTTCGAACGTATCCGCCTTTTCCAGTCGCGCGCCCAATTCCGCAAAGGCGCGTCCGGCGGCGGTTATCTCCTCTTCCGCCCTGCCTTTATAGGCGATAAATCTTCCCCCTTTTTTTACGAACGGGATGCAATATTCGGCAAGCGTGTTCAGTTTTGCGACCGCACGGGCGGTGCAGGCGTCAAATTTTTCCCTGAAATCTTCCCTTCGGCCCAATTCCTCCGCGCGGCCGTGCACGACTTTTGCGGGAAGGCCGAGTTCGGCTACCGCTTTTTCCAAAAATCCGCACTTTTTCTCCGACGCTTCCAGAAGGACGAAATTCAGATCCTGCCTGTAGATCATCAGCGGCACGGAAGGAAATCCGCCGCCCGACCCCACTTCTATGACGCGGGCGCCCTTTTTGAAATATTTTTCCCCCGCAAGGCTGTCTGCAAAGTGTTTGATCAGGCAGTCTTCTTCGCTGACGATGCGGGTGAGATTGAATTTTTCGTTGTACGCAAGCAGAAGTTGATAAAAAGATGCGAATTTTTTTCCGCTCTCTCCCTCTTTTGCCGCGTGCAAATATATATCCAAGTCCATATAGCAATTATAACATAAATTTTTTTCTTTTACAATATTTTTTTGTTTTTTCTTTGCTGCGGACAAATGCACATGCTGTTCCTTTCTTTATCCACAATGTGGAAAGATATCTGTGATTTTCTTGATAACCCTTTTTTCCGGCTTCCCTCTCCTGTTTTTACGAAAAATGCCCCTCTCTTTTTATCCCCTTTCGTCTCTCTTTTTTCCACATAAAATCACAACTTTATAAACAGGATTTCCCTATATACCGCTTGCTTTTTTCCTTGATTTTATATATAATATTAGAAAAAGCAAAGGCGTTGTCCACAAATCGACAGGCCCTATTATTATATCTACCTAATCAAAAATAAATTTATAAATATATATCTTCCCCGTAAGGGAAGATAAGGGGAAAATCCCTTTAAAACGGAGGAAACCATGAAAATCATCTGTGAAGGAATCGAATTGTCCGATGCGGTCATGAAAGTCGTGAAAGCGTGCAGCGTGAAGACGACGAACCCCGTGCTCGAATGCATCAAAATAACCGCCGCCAACGACAGCCTGGAACTTCTTGCCACCGACGGGGAGATCGCGATCGACAGAAAGATCAAGGCGGAAGTGCTGGAAGAGGGAAAAATCTGCGTCCCCGGCAAATATTTTTCCGACTTTATCAAAAAACTTGAAAATTCACAGATCGTGATGAGCACCGAAGAGGACAAACTTACGATCAGATACGGTAATTCGGAAAGCAACATGCAACTTCTGAATGCGGACGATTTTCCCGCCATCGACATGAACATTTCGGAAACGAAATTTTCCATTCCCGCAAAAGATCTGAAAGAACTTGTGGGAAAGACCACCTTCTGCTGCGCGCAGGACGATTCGCGCCCCATTCTGAAAGGATGCCTGATCGAGGCGAAGGAAGGAATGGTCACTTTCACGGCGCTCGACGGTTACAGGATGGCCGTTGCGAAAAAGAATATCCTTTCCATGAGCGGGGATATGCGCATCGTATGCCCTGCCCGCACGCTGAACGAGATCGCGAGAATGATTTCCGGCGAGGACGCGGAACTGGAAATTTATGTACAGAAAAACATGCTGCTCGTGAGTGTGGAAGACACCACGGTGACGAGCAGACTTTACGAAGGGGAATTTATAAACGTATCCAACATCATCCCCAAAACGTTCGCGAGCGAGGCCATCGTGAACCGCGCCCTTCTGTGCGAGAGCGTGGAGCGCGCTTCCATTATCGCGCGCACGGACAAAAACAGCATTCTTACCTTTGATATCAAAGAAAACGAGATGGCGGTCACCTCCAATACCGCCGTGGGCAGAGTGGACGAGAGTGTAGACATCATGTTGGAAGGAAAGGACGTGACGATCTCTCTCAACAGCAAATATATCGGGGAATGCCTCGGCGCCGTTACGGACGATACGGTGCGGATGAGTTTCAACGGGGCCTTTTCTCCCTGCATCGTGACCCCCGCGGACGGAGATTCTTTCCTGTATTTGATCCTTCCCGTAAGAACAACGTCGTAAAAACGGTTGACAGAGACGGCAGATTTTCGTTATAATAGTCTTTGCAACATTAAAATAGGAGTATAATCGTTAAAATGAAAAGAACTTATCAGCCTAAAAAGAGACAGAGAAGCAAAGTGCACGGCTTCCGCCAGAGGATGAAGACGCAGGGCGGAAGAAAGACCCTGAAAAGAAGAAGGGACAAGGGCAGAAAGAAAATTTCCGCGTAACAGCGCAAAGGGACGTAGGCGGTGCAGTATACGAGATTAAAGAAAAACAATGACTTTCAGAGATTGTTTACAAGGGGAAAAAAATCTTTTTCCCCTGCTTTAATTATCCTGTACATGCCCGCAAAAGAGACGTGCCTTGGACTGTGCGTGAGCAAAAAACACGGAAAAAGCGTAAAGAGGAACCGTATCAAGAGGCTTTTGCGCGAGGCGTTCAGAAGAGTCTGCGGCGATCTGAAAGGCGGGTATGCGATCGTGCTGATCCCCAAACAGGCGGAATCGTATACCCTTGCACAGTTTGAAAAGAGCATGCGGAGCGCCTTTGCAAGGGAGAATCTTTTCCGATGAAGGAGAGAGGAAAACTGCGGAGATTTTTCAGGTTTCTGAGAAAGCGCGTTTTCAGACCGTATCTGAAAATGCTGTGTATGCGCGCGATCCTGTTCTATCAGAAATATTTTTCCAAAAAAACCTGCCTTTACAGACCTACCTGTTCGCAGTATACGCTGGAGGCGATCAATAATTTGGGGGTGATTTTGGGGATCCTGTGCGGCGCATGGAGGATTTTGCGCTGCAATCCTTTTTCGAAGGGGGGATACGATCCCGCTCCGGAAAATTACTTCAAGGTGCGCTGGCTCTATTAAAATCAAAAAAATCGGATAAAAAGACATGTTTAATTTTTTGACGGCCGTCGCGGATACGGCTAACTCCATCGGCCTGTTTTTCGGAAGCGGCGGCGGAAGTTTGAACTGGCTGGCGAAGGTGATCCGCTGGATCATCGAACTGGTCGGCAACGTGGGCGTGGGAATCATCGTGTTTACGATCGTTCTCAAACTGATCACCCTGCCGCTCGACATTTATTCCAAATCTTCCATGCGCAAAAACAGCCTGAAGATGGAAAAAATGCGCCCGCAACTGGAAAAACTGCAAAAACAATACCAGAACGATCAGCAGACGTACAACATGAAAATGATGGAACTGTACAAAAAGAACGGGTATTCCATGTTCGGCGCCTGTCTTCCCATGATCGTTACGCTGGTCATCTTTATTTTCGTTCTGAACGCGTTTTCTTCCTATTCGGACTTTACGAACGTAAGCGTTTATAACAAAATGGCGGAGGCTTATTCGGTGGCGGTCATCGAAGAATATGCCCCCGCGCCCATCCATGACGACGAATATAAGTACGAATTCGACGAGCCGACGGAAGAGAACGGACTGGAACAGGGCGAGCCGAAAACGTATGTCTACAATTATACCACGTCCGACGACGGGACCACCTTTATCGTCACAAAAACCGTGACGTGCAGCGCCGAGGGTTCCTTTATCGAATACGTTCTTACCTATACGGTCGAGACGAAAGACGCCGAAAAAAGGGACGCCCTTTTGGCAGGAGAGAGGTGGGACGAACAGAGGCCCTCTTCCAGCACCGCCTATTACTACGTGCAGACGGACAGGGTGAACGCTCCCCTTCTTACGCTGGCCGAGTCCGGCAAGACCCCCGTTGAAAAGATAGAGGGGGGAGAAACGGGCGAGACCGGGCAGGACGGACAAGCCCTATACAGTTGGACGAGGACGATCTCTTACGGTAGCGAAACGGATGCGGTCAGTTACAGGATCGTCTATACCGTGGAGACGACGGAATCCGATCAAAATGAGGTCGACTGGAACGGCGAAAACGTACAGAGAAACGGTTACTTTGCCGTGAACGAAGAACAGTTCGAAACGGCGCTTGCAGGCAGCACGGCCCTGAGCGAAGAGGAAAAAGCGCAGGCAGAGGCTTTGGCGGATATTCTTCTTTCCGCGGAAAACCTGACGGACAAGCAGGTTGCGGAATATTACGTGCGCGAAGCGGGCAGGGTCGCCGCAGCGGATTATTATGAAGAGAACAAAATAGGCTTTTTGTGGGTCAAAAATATCTGGCAGCCGGACGTTTCGTATAAGCACCCCGTACAGAGGGAGAGCGGTGTAGACAGGACGACGTACAACGAGATCACGGCGAATCTGGGCTATTATAAGAGCGCGCCGAACGGATATTATATCCTGATCGTCGTCTCTATCGGCACGATGTTCCTTTCGCAGTTTATCCTTTCGAGGAGCCAGAAGGCACAGAACGAACTGCAGACGGCGGACGGGCGCGGACAGAAAACGCAGAAAGTCATGATGATCGTAATGCCGATCATCTTCGGTGTATTCTCTTTCTTCTACAGCGCATCTTTCAGTATCTACATGATAACGAGCAATATTTACGGTATTTTGAGTACGCTTGCGATCAATTTTGTCATCGACAGAAAGTTCAGGAAGATCGAGGAAAAAGAAATTCAGGAAAAGTATAATAAACGTATTCCGCAGGCGGTGCGCAAAACGCCCGATGACAATAAGCGGAACGGAGGAAAGAAAAAATGACAGATTTCGAATTCACCGCAAAGACGGTGGAAGAAGCGGTGGAAGAAGGGCTGAAAGCGACCGGGCTCACGCGCGAACAGGCGGAAATTACGGTTTTGGAAGAAGGGAAAAGAAAACTGATCGGTTCCGTCAAAGCAAAGGTACTCATCCGCAAGAAAAAGTCGGACGGGGAAAGAGCGGCAGACTTTCTCGACGGGGTCTTCGATATTTTGAAGATCGCGGCGACGAACGAACTTGTCGAAGAAGATGAAACGATCAAGATCAACGTGATCGCGACCAATACCGATTCCATTATCGGTCACAGGGGGGAGATCCTCGATTCGCTGCAGGTGCTTGCGGGCGCCGTTGCGAATATCGGCAGAGAGGAATACAGGCGCGTCGTCGTGGATTGCGAAAATTATCGCGAACGCAGGGAAGAGACGCTCAAACGCCTCGCCGCGAAGATCGCGAGAAAGGCCGTAGAGAGGGGCAGGAAAGTTTCTCTCGAACCCATGACCCCCTATGAAAGGCGCGTCATCCATTCGGCGCTGGCGGACAGTACCGAGGTCAAAACGCAGAGCGAAGGGAAAGAACCCAACCGCTATATCGTCGTGATTCCCAATAATTTGCGTCCCGGTTCGGATCGTTTCGAACGCAGAGGAAATTTCCGCGGCGGCCACAACAAGGGCGGCTATCAGAACCGCGAACGCGGCGGATACAACCGCGACAGGCGAAGCGGCGACCGCGAGGGAGGCAGATCGTACGATCGCCGCGGCGGCAGGAACGAAAGGTCCTCTTCTCCCCGCCCCGCGAAGAGAGCCCCCTATTTCGGTACCTATCTCGGCAACAGCAACACTCAGAAAGAGGATAAAAACGGCGAAGAATAAATCCCGTATCCCCTGCCGGCTGATCGGCGGGGGATTTTTGTATCCGGCCGAATCGGAAGCGCGGCGGTTTCCTTTCGGAAAAATTTTCCGCCCCTGCGGTTTAGAAAGCCGCTTTTCGGCGGCCTACGAAGGCCCGTGCGGACACGGGATCAGGCGATGCATCGGGCCGGAGCCGAACGGGTGGACGCAGTTTATAAAAATATATTTTAAGAAACCTCCCCCAAGGGCAACTCGGGGGAGGTTTTCATAAAAAGGGCAGAAAGATACGCCAGACAATTTATTTCAAGAACTTTCGGATGGTCCTTTCCTTTTTTGCGCTGCACGGCTGATAGCGGAACGGAAGATCGATTTTAAGGCTCTTGTCCACGATGCTTTTGATATGGGAAAAAGCATAAAATCCCCTTTCTCCGTGGTAGGCGCCCATGCCGCTTTCTCCCACACCGCCGAATCCCATCGCGTGCGTTGCCAGGTGGATCACGGTATCGTTGATGCAGCCGCCCCCGAATCGGATTTCGCGGACGGCGCGCCGCGCATCCGCTCTGTTTTTTCCGAACCAATACAGGGCGAGAGGATCGGGATTTTTTTCGATCGCCGCTTTGACGGAATCGTATCCGTCCGTTTCGATCACGGGAAGCACCGGCCCGAAGATCTCCTCTTGCATCGCCGCGTCCGAAAGATCCGCGCCGTCCAAGATCGTCGGCGTTATCTTCAGCGACGTCTCGTCATATTCTCCACCGAAGACTGTCTTTTTGCCGTCGATCAGATTCAGAATACGGTCAAATTGCCTTCTGTTGACGATCTTCGGATAATTTTCGTTTATCAACGGGTTTTCCCCGTACATGCGCACGATTTCGGCTTTCAGCGCCTCGACAAGTGCTCCCCTGACCCTTTTGTCGGCCAGGATATAATCGGGTGCGACGCAGGTCTGCCCGGCGTTGAGAAACTTTCCGAAAGCGATCCTCTTTGCCGTCAGGGGGATATCCGCGTCTGCACAGACGACGCAGGGGCTTTTTCCGCCGAGTTCCAATACGGCGGGGGCAAGGTGTGCAGCCGCTTTTAATGCGATCAGTTTTCCCGTTTCTTTTCCGCCGGTAAAAAAGAACAGGTCATACTTTTCATCGAGCAGAGAGGCGTTCTCTTCCCTGCCGCCCGATACGGCCGCCACGTATCGGTCCGGAAATATTTCGCCGATCAGTTCGCGGATGACGCGGGCGGTTTCGGGCGCGTTCGCGCTTGGCTTTACGATCGCGCAGTTTCCTGCCGCGATACAATCGACGAGGGGGAGTATCGTCAACTGAAAGGGATAGTTCCAAGGGCTTACGATGAGCGCGACGCCGTACGGGGAAGCGACGGTATAACTCTTTGACGGAAATTGCGACATCGGCGTCTTTACCCTATGCGGCCGCGTCAGAAACGGAAGGCGCCCGAGCATAAAGCCGATCTCGGAATAAACCATCCCGACCTCCGTCATATAACCCTCGAAATTGCTCTTTGAAAGGTCTTTTTTCAGTGCCCCGAGTATCTCCCCTTCCCTTGCTACGATTGCCTTTTTAAGGGCCTTCAGCGCGTTGATACGAAAAGACAAATCCAATGTCTTGCCGCTTGCAAAAAACTCTTTTTGTTTTTTTAGGATTTCTGAAACCATAAAAGCCTCTCGCAAAAATTATTCTGATTTTATTATAACGGAAAGCGATTCAAAAAGCAAGAGAGTATACCAAAAGAAAAATATCAAGCACTTAATATTTTTTAGCGCCGTTAAAAGTTTTTTTGCGCCTGATCTGTAAGAACGGGATCGGACAGAAAAAATTTTGTAAAATGAAAATGCGATTTTCCGAACGTGACGGCAAGATATCTGCATGCGACGGGCTTGTGCGGCAGGTATTCCGATCGAAGTGACGCTGCGGAACGAAAAGCCCCCTTTTTTGGCAGAAAGACGTATATAGAGTTTTGATTTCGCTTTCTTCGGCGTTGTCCGCGGCGATTTATTTGAGAGACCGCTGAAAGCGGCAGATTTTTTCTATAAAGGCCTGTGGCGGCGGAAAATAAGGTCCGGCTGTCAGAGAAAGACAGGAAAGACCGATGCAGACACATATCTATTTTTAGGATCAAATTTGTGTGCGGGAAAAAAGAGGCACAGGATAAAAAAGTTCTTCTGATACATGCGGTAAAAACGAAAAATCGGAAGGACAGAGGAATGCTGGCTGTGCCCTGTGCCGAAAAATGTCTTTGACCTCCGCTTCAGATAAAATCAACTCGCTTTTGGCTGACTGATCTTTGCAAAATAATTTTTTCCGCCGACATAGGAGGAAAGCGCGTCGGAAATAATATCGGCCATTCTGTAAACGAGATTCAGGCGGGTCAAATTGAGCAAAGAATAATTGAAAACGGATTTTTCCGCTACGATCCCCATAATACTGACGTCTCCGACCTGTGAAAGCCGTTTATTTGCCCCCAGTCCCGGCCGCAGACTTTTGTTTGCAATTTTGATCAGGCCGATGTCCCCCGCTTCGCCGACGGCGGCGTCGACCGCGATCACTTTCGAATCGGGATGCGTCTCTTTTAAAAAGTCGTTCAGATACTTTACTTCTTTTGCCGTGATCGGCTTTTTAAGCGTTCCGTATACAAAAATTCCGCCTCCGGAAGACTTTTGTCCGAGCATCGTACCCGTGATCGGACCGAGACTGTCGCCGATTGCCAGATCGCTTCCGATGCACAGAACGACCGGCGGAGCGGATAACTCCTTTAAAAAATTGTCGAGCGACATGATCAGGCCGGCAGCAGCCATTTTATTGAACATATTAAAAGAATATTCCATAAATTTTCTTTCTCCTTATGAGCGCGCAAAAATGAAATATTTTTCGTGCAGTAATATAAAAACTTTTTGATATTGCAAGACAGAATTGTTTGACAGTTATTGACAGAAAAACGAATATCTATTCCTGGAAAATACAATATCAGCCGAAAGCTGTCCACAGACTGTGCATAAGTAGACAAAAATTTAACACAGCGCATACAAAAACTTTATGGCGCATATGGAAACGGATGAAAGTTATTCACAATTTATAGAAATTCTTGTGGAAAAATCAAATATCGGCGATCATCCGATCCATCGGTCTTTCAGCAAGGAAGTAGTTTGGTGATTTTGCGTGAAGCAGTCGGCGGCGTTCTGAATTTATAAACGTAATTTTATGGGCCGATACTCAGTTTATATCTGCAAGGAAAGAGCGAAATATTTTTTGAAGTTTGGCGCGCGGATCGGGCGATCGATTAAAGAATGAAAATTGTTAGAGCGCTTAAAAAATTATCAGCGCTATTTTTATAGGCGCATTTATATATTAAAGCGCTATAAATTTACAATTTGTTATGCGGTATTTTTTATACAAAGCGCTATAATTGAATGCCCAGTTTGCGTAATTTTATATAACATGGTGCATAGTGCGGTCGTTGCAATTTTTTGCGGTATAAACGCATTTATAGCGTCTTGTATGATTGCGCAATTAAATTTTTTGCATCTATGAACTGACTTGTGTTGGAAAGTCCTCTTTCGAGCGGGTTGAACCGTCAGACAAGGAAATATGCTTTGCGTCTATGGAATAATTAAGAAAAAACTAAAAAAGAGAGAAAAAATAGCCCCGTTTTAGGCAAAAAAACCCTAATTTAAGTCGATTTTTTGAAGTGGCAAAAACTTGAAAAAGCTTTCAAAAAACGGGCAATTTTTGAATGCGCTAATGAATTTTTGATGAAAATAACATATTTTTAACCAAAAAATTGAAGATTTTGCTTTTAAAAAAAGCCTCTCAGACGATTTGAGACAGAATAATTTTTAAAAATCAAATTTTTTTCGACCAAAAAACGGTTAAAAAAGGGGGACAAAAGCCGATTTCTTATAAAACAGGCCAAATTTTTTGCAAAAAAGTGAAGTTTGATGTTTCATATGAAACATTGGTAATAAATATTTGCGTTAAATCAATAAGATAATTTACGGCAACGATTTTTTGATTTGCGCTGTTTTAATCGGTATAAGATATACAAAAGACGCAATATAATTTCTTTGTATTGCGTCTTTTGTATAATTTTTGCATTTGATTATTTGGCTATTGATTGAAAAAAATTGCGTCAAAATCGATTAGGCGTGAACATATTAGGATGCAATATATATAATCATACGCAGTACAAACACAGTGCGGTGGGAGGAATAACTTTAGAGGAAGGTGCCATCAGTTATAAAGAATTTGTAATACAGCAATAGTCTGAATATAGCGCTTCGGGTAATATGTGTGTTTTTGTCCGCGCTTAATGTATGCGTATAGTAAAATATAGTAAATAAAATATTAAAGCAGGGCAAAAATGAGTCTTGGTGCGAGAGAAAGCAAGCCGCGTGATAGAAAAGCACATTGTAAAAGCACTTTATAAACGGAATAGAATCGCACGCTAAATAGAGCAAAAATCAATTTAAATGAAGTTGGTGCATGGTGATCAAAAGACAGTAAGCCTAGCAGTTTAAAAAGAGAAAAAAGATCGTTTTCAGATATATATGTTTCATATGAAACATATATATCTGACATAGCGCACTACATATTTATATGTTTCACGTGAAACATATAAATATCGGGACAAGTTTCATATGAAACAATAAACCGGGTAAAATCAGACGATTTTTTGTGAGCGCAAGCCAAAAAATATGATAATTTTTTGAAGGATTCATAAAATTTGGCAAACCTGTAAAATAAAGAGCGGATTTCTCTTGTCTTTTTGTTTTGTTTATGGTATCATAATAATGACTCAGATAACAAATATAGCAATCGGGACCGGCTAAAATTCCGACGCATATGCGTCTTACGTTTGCTGGCCTGCTTTCAGATTGGCGGGGATCTCTGTTTTGCTTGTCGGGCGAACATAAGCTTTTCAGTTTGTAAAACGGTTTTTCTTATACGATTGCTTTGCTTGTTTGCCTGCACATGCAGAGAATAAGGCGCATATTATTGATAATGATTATCAATAAAAGACAAATATATTCACGCATCTTTCGATTAAATACTTAGAAAAAGGCGCAAAATAAGAGAGGTTTGTCTTGTGGCGCTTTTGGAGTTTGAATTTTAAAGAGCAGCAATGAACGGATTTTTGCGTTAAACCGCTTTCCTTATTATATATTAAGAGAAGATGTCGCCGTCTTGATCGCCAGAGCGAAAGAAGTTTTTGCGAAAGCGCGGTGGCTATTCGTGGCGGGACCCGATAATGGTCTTCTGTCTCTGTCCTCTTATCGAACGATATGATCATGTTTAGGCGGTCTTGTTCATGGATTAATGAGGAGTGGCGGGTATTAATGAGTCTTTTGATATATGGGGCCGTCTTTCAGGGGGCTCTGCGGCTGAAAATGCCGAGCCGGCAGTAACGGAGCGTTTATCTGCGGACAGCGGAAAAGTTGTTTCGCTTGTGATAAATTAAAAACTAGTTTTCAATACCATAAGGAGAAGTTGAATGAGCAAATCATCAAAAATCGTGCTTTGGACGGTGCTTGGTATCGTTTTGATTTTGATATTAGTTATCGTTCTATCGAGCGTGCTGAACTCCACACCGGAAATCAGTTTTACGGAAGCGACGGATAAGGTCGCCGCCGGAGAAATTGACGAGATCATCGTGGACGATTATGTTTACAGATTCTATCAGAACGGAAGGGCGAGATATACGGCGATCGGCCCCCGCGGCGACGCCAATAACGTCATTTATCAGGAGTTTTGGACGGCTGTATCGCAGCAAAATGTCAAGGTTTCTTATACCGACCCGAATGCGGGCAGTTATTGGTCTTATCTGATCCCCATCATCGGGGTCGTGTTGGTGTGCGTCGTCTTCTGGCTGCTGATCCGTCAGACACAGGGCGGGAGCAGCAAGGCGATGAGTTTTGCTAAGACGAAGGCCCGCGTCAATTCCAATATCAAAGTCCGTTTTTCCGACGTCGCCGGAGCGGAAGAGGAAAAGGCGGAACTTGCGGAAGTCGTCGAGTTTCTCAAAGCCCCCCGCAAATTCTCCGATCTGGGCGCGCGCATCCCGAAAGGCATTCTGCTTGTCGGGCCTCCCGGAACGGGTAAAACTCTGTTTGCAAAAGCCGTCGCAGGAGAGGCGAACGTGCCCTTCTTCTCGATTTCCGGTTCCGACTTTGTGGAAATGTTTGTCGGCGTCGGTGCGTCGCGCGTGAGAGACCTGTTCGACGCGGCCAAAAAGAGTCAGCCCTGCATCGTATTTATCGACGAGATCGACGCAGTCGGCCGCCAAAGGGGCACGGGGCTCGGAGGCGGGCACGACGAACGCGAACAGACGCTCAACCAGTTGCTCGTGCAGATGGACGGCTTCGAGACCAACGAGGGGATCATCGTCATGGCGGCGACCAACCGCGCGGACATCCTCGATCCGGCCTTGCTCCGTCCGGGCAGGTTTGACAGACAGATCCACGTCAATCTTCCCGACGTGCGCGGCAGAGAGCAGATCCTCAAAGTGCACGCGCGCAACAAACCTCTTGCTCCCGACGTGAATTTCAAGATCCTTTCGCGTATGACGAGCGGTTTTTCGGGTGCTGACCTTGAAAATCTTTTGAACGAAGCGGCGATCCTTGCCGCCCGCGCGAACAAAAAAATGATCGGAAACAAGGAACTTTTCGAGGGGATCAACAAAGTCCTGCTCGGGCCGCAGAAAAAGAGCCGCCTTGTTACCGAATCGGATAAACGCATTACGGCGTACCACGAAAGCGGCCACGCGATCATTGCAAAACTGTGCAAACACTGCGACCCCGTGCAGGAAGTTTCCATTATCGCGCGCGGCATGGCCGCGGGCTACACGATGACCCGCCCCGACAACGACGACAATCATATGACCAAAGAAAAACTCACCGACCTCGTCTGCGAACTTTTGGGCGGCCGCGTCGCGGAAGAATTGGTCATCAAAGACGTGTCTACGGGCGCATCGAACGATTTGCAGAGGGTTACGGAGATCGCGCGCAAAATGGTCACCGAATGGGGCATGAGCGAGCGTGTCGGGCTTGTCACGTACAGTTCGGATAATCCGATTTTCCTCGGCCGCGACATGGAAGCGCACAACAGTTACAGCGAAGAGACTGCCGGCATCATCGACGAAGAGGTGCACAGGATCATCGAAAGCGCGCACGAACGCGCCGTGAAACTTCTTACCGAGAACAGAAAAGTGCTCGACAATATGGCCCGCCTGCTGATCGAACGCGAGACGATCTACACCGACGAAGTGGATATGCTTCTCGAAGGCAAATCGCTCGAAGAGATCAACGATTATATGGACAAAAAGGAAAAGTCCGCGGACGAAAATCCGTTCAACCGTTTCATGAAAGGGAAAGATGATTTCAAACCCGAAAGCGTGAGCGCGGATCCCGAAAAGGCGAAAAGAGGCGATGCCGGACAGCCGAAGGATCCCGGCCCGCAGGACGAGAACAAGTAAAGAAAAGTAAGCCGTCGGGGCCCGTTTTGTGCGGAGCCCGACGGCGGAAAAGTTACGGATATGGAAAAAGAACCGCGCTAGTTTCGCGGCAAAGGGGTTTAACATGGGAAAAATCGTATCGTTTTCAAACCAGAAAGGGGGCGTCGGCAAAACGACGACCTGCGTGAATATGGCCGCGTATATCGCTTCAAGCGGCAAAAAAGTCCTGCTTCTGGACATCGATCCGCAGGGCAACGCGACGACGGGGCTCGGCTTTTCGAAAAGTTCGCTGAAAAAATCCGTCTATAACGTGCTGATCGACGACGAGGAAAAGGCGTCTGACAATATTCTGCATACAGAAGTGGAAACGCTCGACCTGCTGCCTTCGAACATCGATCTTGCGGGTGCGGAAGTAGAGTTGGTCTACAAGAGAAATCGGGAAAAGATCCTCAAAAACAAACTTGCAGAGGTCAAAAACAATTACGACTACATATTTATCGACTGCCCGCCTTCGCTCGGGCTTCTCACCATCAACGCGCTCGCCGCGGCGGATTCCGTCATTATCCCGATCCAGAGCGAATATTATGCCTTGGAAGGGCTGAGCCAGTTGATGAATTCCATCACGCTCGTGAAACAGCATCTCAATTCCGCGCTCGACGTGGACGGGGTCGTCCTCACCATGTATGACAGCCGTTCTCTGATCGCCAAGCAGATCGCGGAAGAGATCCGTAAATTTTTCACGCGCAGGGTCTTTGAAATCGTGGTCCCCCGAAACGTCAGGCTGGTCGAGGCTTCGTCCTACGGCAAGCCGATCATGCTGCACGATCCCAAATGCGCCGGCGCCAGGGCTTACAAAGCGCTTACGCAGGAATATCTCAACCGCGAAACGAAAAAATAATGCGTGAAGGGAAAAGATTTTTCCGAACGCCGTCACAAGTGAGGTCTTTATGAAAACGAACAGAGGATTAGGCAGGGGGCTGTCCGCTCTCTTTTCGGATACGGAAGAAGCGTACGAAAACGCCGCAAAAACTTATTCGGGGCCGGACAACGAACTTCCCGAAGATATTCAGGGGCTGATCGAGGTGGACATCGATCTCGTCCGCCCCAACCCGAATCAGCCGAGAAAACATTTCGACGAGGACGCCCTGCGCGAACTTGCCGATTCCATCAAAAAACACGGCCTGATTATGCCCATTGTCGTCAACAATATGGAGAACGGCAAATACATGATCATTGCGGGCGAGCGCCGTTACCGCGCCGCAAAAATGGCGGGAAAAACGCAGATCCCCATCGTCATCCGCTCTTATACCGACCGCGAGATCAAGGAAATTTCCCTGATCGAGAACTTGCAGCGCGAGGACCTCAATCCGATCGAAGCGGCGAACGCCATGAAACAATTGATGGACGAATACCGCCTTACGCAGGAAGAGCTTGCCGAGCGCATCGGCAAATCCCGCCCTGCGGTCACAAACACTTTGCGCCTGCTTTCCCTGTCGCCCGAAGTGATCGGCATGGTTTCTTCCGGGAAACTGAGTGCGGGACATGCGCGCGCCCTCGTGACGCTGCCCGAAGACGCGCAGTATAAACTCGCTTCCGATGCCGTCAAAGACGGTTTGTCCGTGCGCGACATCGAGCGCAGCGTGCGCGATTATTTTGCTTCGCCCGAAGAGATCGCGGAAAAGAAGGACAAGAAAAAGATGCAGGTTTCCATCGAGCTGAAGGACCTCATCGAACGCATGCGCCATACCTTCAAGACGAAAGTCAGTCTGATCGGCAACGACAAAAAGGGGCGGATCTACATAGACTATTACAATACGGACGACCTCGACCGCATCAGCGAGATCGTCGAAATGGTGGACAGGCAGGAAAACAGATAATTTTTTTCCTTTCATTATTATATAATAAGAAGGGCGGGCGGATTGCGGACATCGGTTTAACGGCGCGGCCGCCGCGCATAAAAAAGTTCAAAAAACCGGAGCGGAAAATTTTTTCCTCTCCGGTTTCGTTTTTCTGTTCTATCGCGGCGGTTTTCTGCCGACGCTCGCAGAATCCGACGCCGCTCTTACTTTTGTTTGTCTTCTTCCTGGTCGGGTTTGCTTTCTTCCTCTGCGGCGGGGGAGGCTGTCTGTTTTTCCTTGCTCTCCTTTTCTTCCTGCAGATATTTGAAGAACATGCTCAGCGCAAAAGACAAAAGCGCGCCGCCGATCACGCACCAAAATGCGAGCATCGAAACGTACAGGGCAACAAAGATACAGGAGGCGACCAGAACGGCGGCGATAATGGCAAAGACCATTCTCAAAATTTTATACATGGTTTTCGATCCCTTTTTGTCCTAACGGACGATTTTATCTTTTTTTCATTATAACATAAAACGGTGCGGCTGGCAAGATAATTTCCCGATCGTTCGGCAAAAGCAATATGTTGTGTTTATGAAAAATGAAAGATACTATATTTTGGCGGTCAAAAAATTCTCAAAAAAAGCCGAAAAAAATTGCGAAAAAGATCGAAAAAACCGTTGACAAACATTCTTACATATGGTATTATATGCAGGCTGTCGCGAGGGAAGCGGCCCGCAGATCAGATCTGAAAGGGACAAGCAAAAAAACTTAAAAAAGTTTGAAAAAATGCTTGACAAAATATTTCAGATATGATATTATAGGTAGGCTTTCACGGCGAAAGCTCCGAACGAAGTTCGGATCCGCGAAGATTAAAAATTGAATAGAAGGAAATGAATCAAATGAATTTTCATTTGAAAAAAGTTTCTGTCAATTAAACTTTTAGTACACAAGTACTCAAAGAACAGTCAGCAAAAAAAACGTTAGAGCAGTTGTTCGCAAGAACAGCTTTAAGCAATTAAACTTAAGAGTTTGATTCTGGCTCAGG
>DXCO01000013.1 GCA_019115945.1 Candidatus Borkfalkia excrementavium
AAAGTCGAGTGCATATCACAAAATGCACTCGACTTTTAAATATATCTATTCCTTTGGCGGCAATAAAAAAACTACCCGAACCCACTTTTCTGTGATAGTGGTGTTCGGATAGTTCCAATTTGGTGACCCCACCGGGACTCGAACCCGGGTTACCGCCGTGAAAGGGCGATGTCTTAACCGCTTGACCATGGGGCCGTTCTATGTATCGAAGCAAGCCGCGAAACTTCGCAGTTCTTCCGAATTTTGCTTTTGGTAGCGGCGGTGGGATTCGAACCTACGACCTATCGGGTATGAACCGATCGCTATAACCAACTAAGCTACGCCGCCATAAATGCCTTTGCAGGGCTTCGGAACCTGCCGTGCAGGATTCCGGAAAAGCAGGGGAAACCGCCGCCGCAAAAATTTTTGCCACAAAAGCGCGGTATTCCTTTTTTGGTTGCGGGGGCAGGATTCGAACCTGCGACCTTCGGGTTATGAGCCCGACGAGCTACCGAACTGCTCCACCCCGCGATATGGCCGCCTCTCAAAAGACGCTATATTATTCTATTAAATTTCAATGCGTTTGTCAACTGTTTTTTTGACGGCAGATAAAATTTTTTACCGATTTGATAAAAATCTTTTCGCAGCGGTATGCGCCGCGGACGCGCCGACACGGCCGCGGGTGGCAAATCGGTCAAAAACGCGCTTTGCGGTGCCGCGCCGACGGAAAAATTGCGGTAAATTCTTTACAACGCGGCGTTTCCGTGTTACAATGTTTGCGATCAAAAATTTCGGCAGGGAGGGCGGAACGTGAAAATACTGGTAACGGGCGGCGCCGGATTTATCGGAAGCAATTTCATTTACTACCTTCTGGAGCATCGTCCGGATACGGACGTCGTGTGTATTGACAAACTCACCTATGCCGGAAACGTCGCTTCCCTGAAACCGCTCGAAGGCGAACCGCGCTTTCGCTTTTACAGGGGCGATATAGCGGACGCCGCCGCGGTGGAGGAACTGTTTTCGCGCGAGCGGCCTGACGTCGTAGTGAATTTTGCGGCGGAAAGCCACGTAGACAGATCGATCGACTCTCCCCAAGTTTTCCTGCAGACCAACGTGCTTGGCACGGGCACGTTGCTGGATGCGTGCCGCAAATATCCCGTATCGCGCTTTCATCAGGTATCGACGGACGAAGTTTACGGCGACCTCCCGCTCGGGCGGCGCGATCTTTTCTTTACGGAAGACAGCCCTCTCAAGCCGTCCAGCCCGTATTCCGCGTCCAAGGCGTCGGCCGATGTTTTGTGTCTCTCGTATCTTCGCACGTACGGCGTTCCCGTAACGATCAGCCGCAGTTCGAACAATTACGGCCCGCGGCAGTTTCCCGAAAAACTTATACCGCTCGCGATCGCAAGGGCTTTGAACGACCGCCCCGTACCCGTTTACGGCACGGGCGAAAACGTCCGCGACTGGCTGTACGTGACAGACCAGTGCAGGGCTTTGGACCTCTTGCTGGATCAGGGCGAGGTCGGCAAAGTATACAATTTCGGCGGCGGGGAAGCGCGGAGCAATCTTGAAGTTGTCAAAGCGGTGCTGTCAGCCCTTTCCGTGCCCGACAGCCTGATCGAATACGTACCCGACCGCAAGGGGCACGATCTTCGCTACGCACTCTCGTGCGCTCGTGCGGAAAAAGAACTCGGCTGGCGTCCGGCGGTGTCTTTTGCCGACGGGATCGAACGTACGGTCCGCTGGTATCTCGAACACCGCGACTGGTGGGAGAACATCCTGTCCGGCAAATATCTGAAAGAAAATTCGCTTGTGCGGCGCATATAGCGCGGCGTGCGGCGTTGTATAGAAACGGAGGTAATCATGTTAAAAGGCATTCCAAAAATTTTGTCGCCGGAACTTCTGAAAATCCTTGCGGAGATGGGGCACGGAGACGAGATCGTGATCGCGGACGGCAACTTCCCCTCGGAAAATTACGGAAAGCGCGTGATCCGGGCGGACGGGATCGGGGGCGAGGCGATGCTTTCCGCCGTGCTTGCGCTCATTCCTTTGGACACGTACGCGCAGGAAAATTTCGTTTTAATGAAAACGGTGGAGGGCGACGACCCGAATCCGCCCGTGTGGCAGGCATACCGCAAGATCGCGCACGCGGCCGACGACAACGTGAAAGAGGCTTTTGCGGAGCGTTTCGCGTTTTACGAGCGCGCGAAGGGCGCGTATGCGGTCATCGCCACGGGCGAAGAGCGCACGTATGCGAACATCATCCTCAAAAAAGGCGTCGTCAGATAAGAGATCGAGTGGCGCACGCTTGCGCCGCACCATTTGTAAGAAACAGGGCAGAGAAAATTTTCTCTGCCCTGTTTCTTGCGGGATCAACAACGCCGTTCGGCATGTGCTGAAAAAATTTCATAGACGACGGACGGATCGGCGATTGTTTTTCAGGTTTTTTGATAAGATAAAATGAAAAATGTATTGACGAAATAAAAATATTGTGATAGAATAGTAATTACATTTTTCATAAAATATTACATTGAGAAAAGATATCGGCTCAGAAGATAGAAAGGGGCGCCCCTTTGCCGTTTTTGAAAACGGCAAATTCATTTAATAGGCCGAAAGCGTGTACCGCACGCGATCAAGAAGCAGGTAGTGGGAAATAAATTCGGAGGAGCAAAAAAAGGCTCTGCAGACGGGGCTGTCGGCAGAGAAGCATTTTTCGGCATAAAAATACTTTGGTATCATTTCCGCGGTCATCGGTGTCGAACGGACGGAAAGATTGTCGATTTTGCGGCAAAATTCCGGCGGCTTTTGGCAGGTTTGGCGGATGCTTCGGAATATATATAAATAATGTAAGAAAAAAATACGGGTATTTGAACGGAGGTGCATAAATGATGAGCACAAGAAAAAGGATAGGCATATCGCTTTTTGCTGTTCTGCTTATGAGCATTGCGGCATTTGCGATTGCCTTTTTTCTTCCTCAGAAAAGCGTATATGCGGCGGAGGATCCCTCCTCTTATACGGGCATAACGGCGGAACTGAGGAGAGACGAGGAAAACAACATCGTCGATGCGGAGGGTGAAAACGTCCGCATTTTTGCGAACAGTTCGGAATTTTCGCTCGACGATCTGAAACAGGTCCTCATCGTAAAGGCCGCACCCGTGGGCGGCGGAGAGGCCGTCGAACTTACGGCGGAGGATTACGAACTGAGCGGTTCTCTTACCGTCATCGGCGATAACGAGATCACCGTTACGTTCGGCACGCATTCCGCGTCGGTCATGGTCCCCGCCGAGGGAGTCGAACTGGAAAAACTTGTGATCGACACATCCGCATTGAATGGGGTCACGATTTTTGTAACGGATACCATCGACGTATTCAAAGAGTATATCAAAGTGACGGGCGTGCGGAACGACGGTTCCGCATACGACGGGGGAGCGGAGATCAAAGATTATCAGATTTCCGGCGAAATGCGTCATGGATTGCAGACTTTCCGCGTTACCTTCGCGAGCGTTTCGGCCACTTTTGAATATACGGTTACGCCGATAGAGGTCGTAGAAGCGACGGCAACCTCTACCCAAAACGGGCAGACAATTTATTCCACTGCAGATTCTACCACGCTGTCATGGTATTTGTCTTTGAATGTTCGCTACAATAACGGGAATTCGGGCGTATATACTGGCGGTTTTACTGTTGAAGTTTGCCAAGAAACCGAGGATGATCCCGCGACGCTTCGTCCCACGGCGGCCGAAGCAAAACTGCCTTCCTATGAGCGTAAAGTTGTGGCGCGCATACCCGTAGAGGGAAATGACGACGTCGTTTCCGAGCCGGTAGTGCTTACGATCACGCCTGCCACGATCTTGGGCATGACGGCACGTATTACCAATAAAGCATATTCAGCTTATACCTCTCTTTCAGCAGAGGATATAACGGTTACGCTCATGTACTCTGACTTTACTCCCAGGACCCTTTCAGCCGGAGAGTATAAAGTCATTTACGATGAAGAGGACCTCGAAAGGGATTATTTCCTTGTCGGGGATACGACGCTGCAGATCGAATATACGGGATATGAATATCTTGAAAGCGGAGAGGTAGCCTCCGCCACGGTCAACAACGTCCGCGTCGTGCAGGCGGAGTATAATATGCCGACCATGAGCACGATGTCCGACGTGTATACGGGGCAGGAGATCATAAAATATCTCAACGGTTTCGACGATAAAAATATGGAGGTCTTAAACTCTACGGCCGACAGATACGAAGCGGGGCAAAACCAGAGCGGCGAAAGTGCCTTGCTCCTGTATGCCGTTTCAGCAGGCAAATATTCCGTTACGATCAGGCTGAACAACGAGAACTACAAGTGGGGGAGCATCGGCGGCGACGGCGGTGTTCTCAACGATGACGGATCGATCACCTATACCTGGCAGATCACCAAAGTCAGCATTTCTGCCGGCGACGTCAGTCTGTCCATATCCGGCTGGGATTACGGAGAGTCCGGCCGTCCCTCCGTCACCGTGTACGCCACGGTCGGCGGCGACCGCATCGATATCGCCTCCGAGTTGCTGGAAGAAAACAAGATCACCTTCTATTACGGGGGCACGGTCAACGGCTCTTTGGACCCTTTCACCCTGGTAACGCAGGATATTGACAAGGTGCCCACGCAGGCGGGGTCGTATACCGTCTATATATCCATAGAAGAATCCACCAACTATTACGGTATCACCAAAAGCGAGACGCGTAGATTTACGATAAACCGCGCTTCGGTGGCCATTCCCGTCCTTGAGGATAATAAACTCGAATATAAGGGAGAATTGATCCAACCTACCGTCGTCTCACCCGAAACGGACAAATATGACATCACAAACGCCGGGGGTACTGACGTCAAGACGGACGGTACGCGTTATACCGTCACGCTTACGCTGAAGGATAAAAACAACTATCGCTGGTCTGACGGCAAGACGGACGATAAGGCCCTCGAATGGGATATCGTGCCGGCGGATAACGAACTCGACTTTACCGTCGGCGAGAATCTCGGCGGCGGTCTGCCCGGCTGGATCTACGGCAGCGAACCGTCATCTCCTCAAGTCACCGCAATTTCGTTCGGAAAGGACAGACTGGAAGAAATCGTCTATACATATTACTATAAAGCGTGGAACGACTCCGACTTTACAAAAGTGACGGGCGATCTGTCGGCTGCGTCTCCCTCCGGCTATTACTACGCCGTCGCCTCCTTGACGGGCACGTCGAATTACTATGACGTCACCACCGAACCCGTCTATTTCATGATCTGGCGCGCCGAAGTTTTCGCAAATCCTTCGCTCGGGATTACGGAGTACGAGTATACCGGGTCACAGATCACCGTCGACGAAAGCGGTTTCGACAAATCGGATACCTATTATACCTATTCGGGCCACAGCGGCGAGGACGTGAAAGAGTATACGATCACCTTCACCCTTACCGAAAATTACAGGTGGAAAGGTACGGCCGTCGACGATGCCGTGCGCACGAAGAAGATCGTTTGGGAGATCTATAAAAAGGCGATCGACGCGCCCTCTTTGCAGAATCCGAGCGTCGTCTATGCTTCGGGCGGCAACGCGACCGAAGTGGACGGATATGACGTCGATACCATGCAGGTCGTAGAGGGGAGCGCGTCGGAAGGGCTCGTCTGGTCCTCTCTGCCTTCGATCTCTACGGCTGCGGGCGCAGGCGACTATACCATTCGTTTTGAGCTGAAAGACAAGGCCAACTGCGCCTGGGATTCGCGCGACGATGAAAGAGACTACATAGAACTCACCTGGACGGTCACGCAGGCGCCGAATAAACTGAAGGGTACGCTCACCATTCGGGGCTGGACGTACGGGAAATACAATAGCGACCTCGGCGCATCGGGAATCTCTGCATCTTTCGGGACAGTGGAATATATCTATTATACGGATGAAGCCTGCGAAAACATAGTTTCAGCCTCTCCCGCTGAGATGGAAGCGGGCAACTACTGGGTGCGCGCCGAAGTCGTCGGCAATAAAGATTATGCTAGCATTCACTCTGACCCCGTTCCGTTCAAGGTGCTCAGGCAGGGCATCGCGCAGCCGACCATTTCTCCCGAGGGCGATTTGCCCTTTACCGGTGAAGAGCAGACCAAAACGCTGAGCGACTTTGACGCCGATCTCATGGAGTTTACCTACAGCGAAAACCTCACGGTCGGCGGCTCGGGCAGTACGCGCACTTTCACCGCGCGCAACGTGGCCGATGACTACGCCGTCACCGTCTCTTTCAAAGACGAGGTGATCAAAAATTATACGTGGGGCGAAGACGGCGACCCCGATCTCCAGCCGGCAGAAGAGATTTCGTTTACATGGAAGATCACCCCTGTCGAAAACCCGATCGATTTCGATTTATTTGCCGGTTGGGCATACGGCAATACGCCTTCGACGCCTTCGGCGACCGCATGGTACGACAATGCTGCAGTGCTCTTCAAATATTATAAAAAGGGCGCGGGAGACAAATGGCAGGAGATCACCGAAGGGATCGAGGACAACCGCCTTCCCGCAGACACGCCCGCAGGCGAATACAAGATCGTCGCCTACGTGGAGAAGGGCGCAAATTACAATTATACCGAAGAGGAGCAGACCTTCACCGTAAAGCAGAATACCGATGTCACGCTCACGGTCACCTTTGATCCGGACGGCTGGTATTATCAGGACGGCGAAAAGTACATCCTCACCGTAAGCAAAGCATTCGTCGGCGAAACGGAGATCGACCTGAAAGATCTGGTCACCGTATCCTACCGCACCAAAGGCTGGACGGAGGATAGTTGGGGAGAGTGGCAGACCGTGTCTCTTTCCGGGTTTGCGTACACGTTCGCAAACGATCTCGCCGCGGGTGTGTATGAAGTTAAGGCAGTTGTTTCTGATACTGCCGACTATACCGAAGAGGTATGGAATCAGTCGTTTACGATTGACCGCCAGATCGTTACCGCGCCGAAAACTGCGGGCGAAGGCGATAACGGCAGGGTTCTGACTTATGCGGACGGCGCGGGGCTCGTTCCCGTCGCCATCGAATCCGCGGCGACAGACAGCCCTCTGTACGCGATCGTCGAATATATCAGAATGGGCAACGGAGATACGTCTTTAGGACCTGCGAAACCGTTTGAAATCGGCAATTATTTCGTCGTTCTTGCATTGAACGACCCTGCAAATTATCAATGGGCGATCAACAATGACGAGCAGGGCAGCGACGAAGACGAAAAGGACGAGATCGAAGACGTCTCTACGGGCAGGGTCAAATTGTGGTACGAGATCGCCCGCGACGATTACGAGGCCACCGTCACGATAACGGGCTGGACCTACGGCGATACAGACTATGCCGACAACAAGCCCGCGATCGCTACGACTAACAGCGAAGCGCTCGCCGCGATCGAAAGGGGAGACGTTACCTATTGGTATACGGGGACTGTTTATAACGACAGCGATCCGTATACTTCCGAACCGAATAAAGATTACACGGTCGGAATTCCTCCGCAGGCGGGCGAATATACGCTGCACGTGCGCATCGTCGAACTCGCCAACTACCGCGAAAAGACGATCACCTGCACCTTTACGATCACTCCGAAAGACATTACCGTCACCATCACGCCCAACGACGGCGTTTACGGCTCCACAAAGGCGGCGACCGCAACGCCGGACGGCCTTGCTTCGGGCGATTCGCTTGAAGGCCTCGGCATCGTATGGGCGTATACGGGCACGGGCACCCACGTCCCTCCCACCGATGTCGGCAATTATACCGTTTCCCTGACCGTTTCCAATAAAAACTATAATCTGACCGGGGTAACCGCCGCGGATTATATAATTACGCCCGCACCCCTTACGGTCACCGCAAAATCAGACGCGCAGGACAACACGATCACCTACGGCGACGAGGCTCCCAAATATTCCTTCACCGTTTCCGGCTGGCAGAATGGCGATCAGATACATCTCGAAGAACAGATTGCCGTTTCTGGTGATTATAAAAGGGGAGATGGTGTCGGAACATACCATATCACGCTCAACAAACCTGAATTTTCCAATTATGTCGTGACGTGGAACGACGCCGGACTGACCGTACAATGGCGCGAGATCAGCATCGACATCGGCGATCAGTCCGCCGGCTATACGGGCAAGGAACCGAAAGTCGACAACACGAAATACACCCTCTCGTCGGGCGAAGAACTGAGCGATCTTCCCGCAGGCATCACCCTTCTCAAAGAGGGGGGCGCCGCTGCGGGAACGTATGCCATTACGCTGGGCGAATGGTCGAATAAAAACTATGTCGTAACGCAGGCAAGCGCAGGTACCTTCACGATCTCTCCCGCCGATTTTACGGGTAAAGAAACGGTCAAAGGCTTCGATGTAACTTATAAAGGGGAAGCGTACTCCATCTTTGAAAACGCCCTCTTAAGCGGCGTCAAAACGGTGGACGGCACCCAGTTGAGTGCCGAAAACTGGTCGTTTGAGGTCGACGGCGCGGCACAGACTTCCGTAAAAGACGTCAAAGTGGAAAACGGAGAAGTTTCCGCTTACGACGTTTCCTTTACGCTCACCGCGCCCAACCATAACGATTTCAAGAGTACGTTCGAGATCACGATCAGACAGGCGGCTCTCACCGTTTCCGCGCAGAACGCGACCGTCATATACGGCGATGCGGCGCAGGCGATGACCGTCAAATACAGCGGCTTTGTCGGCGGCGAAGGGGACGAAAACGGCGCAAACGAGGGGATCCTCGGCGGCTCGCTCTCCTTTGCGTGGGATAAAGAATACGCAGTCGGCGATGCTGCGGACAGCGTCTATACCGCCACTCCGCAGGGCTTTACCTCCGATAACTATGCGATTCAATACAAGAGCGGCACGCTCACCGTTCAAAAGCGCGAAATCACCGTTGTCATCGGCAATCAGTCTTCCGTTTATACAGGCGAAGAACCTTTAATAAGTTCCGAATGTGGCATTGGATACACCTATGCCGAGGGCAGCCGCGAAGAATACGCCGGCGACACGGCAGGCATCCTGCTCGAAAAGGAACCCGGTGCCGATTACAGAGAGAACGGTTATAAGATCACCCTGCAGGATTTCACGAATAAAAACTATATCGTCAACGTGCAGGATAATAAGTCCGGCACTTTCACGATCGAAAAGGCAGACATCACCGTCACGCCGTTCGAGAACTTTACGTTCACCTACGACGGCAAAGACTGGGTGATTTTGGACCACGTGAACGACTATGCTGTCACCGTAAACGATCAGGAAGCGAACTGGTCGTTCACAGCGGACGACATGTCCGTATCCGTCCTCAAAGACGTCAAAGTGGATGCGGAAGGCGCGGCCGTCGCGTACACCGTCGACTATATCATCACCGCGGCAAACCACAACGATAAGCCGGGTATGTTTACCGTGCTCATCCAAAAGGCAAAGGCAGAGATCTTCTGGACGGAAGATTCCTTCACCTACGACGGCACCAACCAGCGCGAAAAAGTCGAAGCGGAATATACCGATCTCGAATTGGGTGGCAGGATCGGCCTGCTCGTTACGCTCGACGGAGAATTCCGCGATCATAACGGCGGCGCGAAGTATACCTTTACCGCCGCATTCAACGACGCGGACAATGAAAAGCACAACTACTATATCGCGGAAGAGGACCGCACGAACGAATATACGATGAAGCAAAGGGCGCTCACCGTCTCGGTCGACGATGCGTCCGTAATGTACGGCGAGTCCGTCTCGCAGGATTCCTTCTCCGTCACGTATACGGGGCTTGCGGAAGACGAGGCCGCAAACGCCGACGACAAGTCCGCCCTCGACGCAAGGCTCGAGTATACTTGGACGTATCAGGCGGGCGATTGGGTCACCGCATCGGGCAAAGAGTATACCGTCGGGCTGAACCCGATCGTGTACGACAATTATTCCATTACTCTTGAAAAGGGTGCGCTCACCGTCACCGCCCGTCCCATCCGCGTAGGCATCGATTATAAAACGTCTGTCTACGGCGAAGCATTGCTCGGTTTGACCGCGCACGTGCTCGAGGCGGAAGGGGAGTATTACGCCCTGTATACGGGCGACGTCGGCAAAGACGAGCAGATTTATACCGTCGGTTTTCAGGACGGCATCACGCCCAAGAGCGCGGATACGTACGAAGTCGTCGGCACGCACCTGAACGGTTCGTCCGATCTCGGCGTCAATTACGATATCACTTTCTGCGGCCAGGTGGCGGAGAACGGTGAGTATATCTCCGGGCAGCCCGCTCATTACGTGATCACGAGGCGGTCTGTCGACAGCACCATCACCGTACCGGACGTTCTCACTTATGACGGAGACGAGAAGGAGGCCACCTTTACAGTCTCTACGGGCGATTTTGCCGATGGCGATAACGTCACGACCGAACTGTATTATTTCGGCACGCTGGCAAACGGAGACCCGTATTATTCGGCAGAAGAGCCCACGTTGCAGGCTCCTACGGATGCGGGTTCCTACACCGTCGTCCTGGTCATAACGACGGAGAACGAAGACGACTACGTGTTCTCGACGCCCTCTACCGCATTCAAGATCTCAAAAGCCGAGTATAACTGGTACGGGATCGATTTTACCGAAAAGCCGTATACACGTGTGTATGACGGTCAGGCGCATTCGCCGCAACTGACCAAAATGCCCGAAGCGGGTGAAGACGAGATCGTTCCGGATGTGACCTTCGATAAGGGCATCACCGACGTCACGGGCGCTGGCGGCGTCACTTTCAAGGCGTATTTCTCTTCCGACAGTTATAACTATACTCTGCCGTTCACGGAATTGAGCGTAAAGGTCATCATCACTCCCGTAACGGTTACGATCGACTGGACGGAAGAGACGGAGTTCTTCTACGACGGCACCAATCAGAGCGGCAAGATCTCCGCCACGTATAAAGATGTTTTCGGCGGCGTGCAGACGCTTGTCCTCTCTCGGCCCGAATTCAAAGATTACAGCCCTGATTTGTATTCTTTCGAGGTCACGGGATTCTCTGCAGGGGATAACCCCGTCAACGGCTACGGCCAATACAACTACATTCTCCCGACGGACAGTTCGCTGACCCGCGGCTACTCGATGCAGAAGCGCGCCGTCGAGATCTATGCGAAGGACGCCGAAATGTATTACGGCGATTCCGTGCCCACCTCGTCCGAGATCATGGCATGGGGCTATCGCGAGGGATCCGCAGAATTTGTTGCGGAGGACGGTATTCGCTTCGCGGTGTATACGAACGCGACGGATTCGAGCGAGATCACTACGGAGACGCGCACTTACTTTACTTATATCGTCGAGCCCGTTCCGGGCAGCGGCGGTTATAACGCCCGTCTTAAAAATTACGACATCACGGGCCTGGGCGTTTCGGGGAACGTCGGCGTCATGACGGTACTGCCCCGCCCGATCGAGATCGTGATCAACGATCAGACGGCGGTATACGACGGCGAAGAACCCGACGTATTGCAGGAACTCGGCGAAACGGACGGCTATATCCTTGCGGAAGGCAGCAAATCGATCGTTGCGGGCACCGATCCGGGCATCGTGCTTAAAAAAGCATCCGGAGTCGATGTGAGCGATTACGAGATCACGCTGGACTCTCGGGCGAATGAAAATTACGCCGTTACCGTCAAAGACGGCAAGGCAGGCACTTTCATGATCACGTCCGCCGCACTCAGTTACGATATTTCCCCGTATGAACAGGAATATATCGGCGAGGCCGTCGATTTTGCGACATACAGTGCCGAGACGGTGCATTCCCGCGACGCCGATTCCGTCGAATGGTCGTTCAGCCTGACGGAGGGCAGCGGCTATGTCTCGTTTGATGAACTGAAACCGAACTTTGTCAACGTGCAGACGACGGTCGTTTACTACAAACTCACGGCCGATAACCATCAGGAAGTTACGGGCAAGATCACGGTGACCATCTCGCAGGGCGCCGTCGATCTGCAAGTCACGTTCAACCCCTCCGGTTGGACGTATAAAGACGAGTCCTCCCTTTATCCGCTCACGTTTACCGCAAAAGTCGGCAGTCTCGACCTCACAGAGTCCGTCAAAGTAACTTACAGTTACAAGGGCTGGAGCGAAGGGGAAGACTGGAGCGAGATCGGCGAAGAAATGGATGAGTATGCCGCCGCGGGCTATTATAAAGTCGTCGTCTCCGTCGGCGAAACGGATAACTACGTTCTTTCCCAGCCGTACACCCGTGAATTTACCGTTGCCAAATACATCCTCAACGTCTCGTGGCAATATACGAACGTCGGGCTCGAACAGGTAACGGAAGGGCAGATCGCGACAAATACGATCGCCAACTTCGATCCCGAGATCATGACGGTCACGGGCGTGAACATCGATGCGGACGGAAGTTCCGTCACCATTCCCGCGGCGTTGGGCACCTATACGGTAACGGTTTCCATCCGTTCCGAGCATCTGAACAATTACGAATGGGGCAACCCCGATACGGGCAACACCGCCAACAGAACGATCTCCTTTACCGTTTCCACGGCTACGAACTATATCACCATCACGATCGACGAGGAGAGTTGGGTTTACGACGGCAATACTCCTTGGGAGCACGGCCTGAAAGCGACCGCCCTGTCCGATCCTGACGGCGTCAACATCACGTTCATGTTTGCCAGGGGAGAAGAGGGCCAGTCTGAAGAGGATGCCGCCCAGATCGCTTCCTACGTTTCCGTTGCGCCTTCGGACGCGGGCGTGTACTGGGTACGCGCGTTTGCGCCGGGCGGCGGAGATTACGGTGCGGGTTACGGCTACAAGATGTTCATCATCGAACAGGATACCGTCACGCGCGTATCCCAGCCGGATGAGATCTATTCCGTCGAATACGAGCGCAACACCTTGCAGACGTATACTCCCGAAGGCTTTGATCCGGACTTGATGCAGATCGCGGGCAACACGGCGCGCGTCGCGGGTGACTATGATGCGGTCATCACCTTAAAAGATCCGACCAATTATAAATGGGCGGACGGCGAGGCGAACGACGAAATCGACATCGCCTGGAAGATCGCGAAACAAAAACTTGCGCTTCCCACCCTGGGCGAAACGGACGGACAGAGCGCCGTAAGCGAATATGATCCCGCAGCCGATACGATTTTCATCAACGCATTCGACGATCTTACGATGGGTATCGGCAGAACGCAGGACGCGACGTATAACGTCGACGAAGAGGGCAGGCCGGTCATGGTCGCCTCCTCGGCGGGCACGCATATCCTCTATATCAAACTCAAAGATACGGCCAACTACGAGTGGGCAGACGACACCGTGTCCGACAAGCCGCTCACCTGGACGATCGAGACCGCCGTATTCGATATTGCCGCCGCCGTGCGGTACGAGGCGCAGAGCCTGCCTTACACCGGAACGGAACAGAGGATCGAATTTACGCTCACGGGCGAAGATCTTCCCGCATACGTGCGCTACAGTTATTCCGACGGGTTCACCGATTCGGGCAGCCGCACGCTTTCCGTGACCTTCACTTCCGCCGACAGAAACTATCAGTTCACGCAAAACGGCGAAAAGGTAAATTCGGTCACGCTCAGGGCACAACTCACGATCACCCCGTTTGTGATCGAAGAGATCAACTGGACAGAGCAGACGCATTACACTTACAGCGGCGAAGACCAGAGCGGCCTGATCGGCGCGTACTACGTCAACGCCCTCGGCGTGCAGACGACGCTCGCAGTCACGTCTCCGGAGGAAGGATTTGTCGATTACAGCGAATCCGGATACGAATTCACGGCAGACTTTGCCGGAATGCAGGGCGGTAACGAAAGGCATAATTATGTATTCTCCGAAGATCTGCTTGCGGGCAAAAATTTGCCGGTAAAAACTTATTACATCGACAAACAGGCGGTTACCGTAACGGTATCCGACCAGACAGCGGTATACACGGGCGAAGAGGCCGTCCTCATGCAGGGCGAAGAAAGATATACCGTAAGCGCCGAAGTTTATACGGGCTTTGCGGTCACGATCGTCTTTGCAGACGAAGCCGAGCACGTGAATGCGGGCGGTTATGCGATTACGGGCACGTTCTCGGGCGAAGAGGAGATTTCCGAAAATTATCAACTCACCTTTACGCAGGCAACGTTGACGGTCACGCCCGCGCCCGTTACCCTCACCATCGTTTCGGGCGGCGGCGTTTACATGGGCGAGATTTCGCCCGCCGCCGTGCCGGCAGATTCCGTGGTCGGCATCGTCGGCGAAGACAGCGCCGAAGCGTTCATCGAAAACGATCTGATCCTTACCTATGAAGGGCAGCCGAATGACCCTGCCGCAGAGTACCACAGCGGCACAGACGTTCCCTCGCTTGCGGGTGTATATACCGTGCGCGCGTCTGTCAAAGAGGGCGGCAATTATTCCCTGCAGGGCACGAGCGTCGCGTTCATCGTAGAACGCAGAGCGCTTACATTTGCCGCGGAAGACCAGTTCTATACGGGCAGCGCGATTACGGTTGCGGAAGAAAATCTCGCGGGCCAGCGTTACGGCGCCGTGTTCGGAGAGACCTTTGTTTTCTCCGCCAACGATGGCAGAACGGAGGTCGGCGCGGCGAGCGTCACGCTCAGGCTCAACGATACGTACAATTATTGCTGGGCTTATCCCGACGATGAACCGAGCGAATGCACGCTCGAGTGGTATGTGATCCAGAGCGAGAATGTCCTCGAAGCAGACGCATCCCTTACGGACGATACTTGGACGTACGGCGAACAGATGCCCGAGATCACGGCGCCTGTCGGAAAATTCGAAGGCGAGATCGTCTACAATTATTATTATAAATCGGGCGAATCGTATTTCCTGCTCGGCGGGCAGCCTGTCAATGCCGGAACCTATTATCTGCGCGCAACCATCGTCGGAAATGAAAACTTCACCGACGTATCGGGCGACTATATCCGTTTCACCATCGAAGCGGACGTTTACGACATGCAGTCCGTTTCCCTGTCCGATGCGAAAGTCACATACGACGGGAACGAACATTCCCTCGCGTTTACGGGCGATCTGCCCGTCGGAAACGACGATCTGCCCATCGGCGTAGCCGTCTCCTACGAAGGGGACAGAGTCAACGCAGGTACGGTGCAGGTCACGTACACCTTCACCTCCGCAAGCGGCAACTACGTATTCGTAACGGAGGGCGGCGAGCGCGTCAATTCCCTCTCGCTTACGGCAACGCTCACCATCGAGCCGCGCAGGATCGATTCCGTGCACTGGTCGGGCAGCGATTACGTGTACGATGCGAAAGACCACGCGACCGACATCGCCGCGTCCTATACCGACGTGAACGGGGAAACCGTTTCCCTGGCCGTATCCGTACAGGGCGGCGCGTTCAGGGATTACAGCGCGGACGGCTATGTGTTCACCGCCTCGTTCGCGAGCGAAGAGGGGAGCGCGGAGCGCAGGAACTACCTCCTTCCCGACGAGATCACGCAGACGTATTTCATCAGACAGAAAGAGATCACCGTTCAGATCGGCAAAGACGCGGAAACGGAGTACGTATACGACGGCGAAGGAAAACCCGTATCGGTCAACTTTGTCGGCGCGGCGGACGAAGTCGAATACGCGCTTACCTACACGGGTACGCCGAACGGAACGGAAGAAAACAGTTATCAGTCGGATGCGGCCCCGAGCGCCGCGGGCAGTTATACCGCCTCCGTCGCCCTGAAAGATCCCGATGGCAATTACAGGCTGATCGGTGCCCGCTCGTTTGCCTATGCGATCGACCGCGCTGCCGTGGAAGCCCCCGACCTTACCGCAGTTTCGAAAGTCTATAACGGCAAAGAACAGACGAGCGGATTTACGGCGGGCGAAGGATATACCGTCGTCAACGCCAAAGGCACGGATGCGGGCGAATATGCCGCAGTGTTCTCTCTCGAAGACAAAAACAACACGGCATGGAGCACGGGCGGCACAGACGATCTGTTTGCAGTGTTCGCCATTACTCCCGCCGGGCAGGGCGACCTTACGGTCAGCGCGCCCGATATGGACGGCTGGATCTACGGCGAAACGCCCTCCGCACCCTCGGGCGCCGTCGCGAAGTTTGAGGGCGGCGAAGAGATTGCGGTCACCGGATATCTCTATTCCGACAGCGAAGACGGCGCATATACGAGCGTCAAGCCTTCCGATGCGGGCACGTATTACGTCAAAGCGTACCTTGCGCGGACGGACAATTACGGCGAGGCGTTCTCCGAAGCAACGGCGTTCACCGTTTCCAAAGCGGATTACGACATGAGCGGCATCACCTTTGCATCGGCGTCTGTCGTCTATGACGGGTCGCTGCATACGCTTACGATTGCGGGCACGCTGCCCGAGGGAGTGCGCGTCACGTATGAAAACAACGTGGCTGCGGCGCCCGGCGTGTACGAAGCGGTCGCCTATTTTGAAGGCGATTCGAAAAATTACAACGAGATCGGCGCCCTGCGCGCGACGCTCACCGTCCGCGCGGCAGAACTTTCCGTCACGATCGAAGAGGAATTCCGCGAAAGGGTCGTCGTATCCTCGCAAGGCGGTTTCGATCCTTCCCTCACGCTCGTCATCGAAGAACTGACTAAAGAAACGTATTCTGAATACGATCTTGCAGGGTTCGAAGGTTACGAGATCGGCGCTGGCTACGGCCTTTCGCTGCAAAAGGGCGGCTCGGTCGTACAGCCCGAAGGGTCTGTCGTCGTGCGCTTGCTCATTCCCGAAAACATGCGCGGCAAAGACTTCCTGCTCCTGCACCGCACGGGCGGGACGCTTGAAAAAGTCGAGTACACAGTGTACGGCGACTATGCAGTATTTACGGTCGATTCCTTCTCCGAATTCCTGTTTGTAACGGAGATAGAAGCGGCAGACCTCATGTGGCTGGTCATCCTCCTCGCGTGCGTTGCGGGCGTGGAACTGATCCTGCTCGCGCCCATCTTGATCCGCCGTAAAAAGATGGTGCCTGTAGGCCCCGACGGCGGCTCCGACAGCCCCGACGGCGGCTCCGACAGCCCCGACGGTGAAGACGGACCCGACGGCGGGACGGACGGTCCCGACGGCACAGACGAGGGCGGCGAACTTGGAACGGAAGAAGAGAAAACGGAAGGGGAGGCCGGTCCGCAGGATCCCGCTCCCTCCGAGGGCTCCTCCGTAAAGATCAACAATTTTGCGGTGCTCCCTCTGTTTGCGCTTTTGGCGGCGATCCCGAGCGGTCAGATCGCCGCGATCGCCGCGCTCGGCGCGGCAGTCGCGGGGCTCGCCGTAGCGGATAGCGTGCTGTTTTTCAAAAAGAAAAAATTAAAAGAAGAACCTGCCGAACCGCAGGAAGAGATTGCGGAAGAAGTCCCCGCCGAAGAACCTGCCGAGGAGATCGCGGAAGAAGCGATCCCTGCCGATGCGCCCGAAGAAGAGCCGCTCGCCGAACAATTCCCCGAAGAAGAGGCCGTTGCCGCAGAGGAAGAGACGGCCGCGGCCATACAGGATGCATCGTTGTCCGCGCAGGAGAGCGAAGTCCCCGAACCGGAAGAAGCGCCCGTTTCCGAACCGGAAGAAGCGGTTCAGACGGAGGAACAGGGAGAAATTCCCTCCGCGGAGGAGCCAGAGCCGTCCCTTGCCGCCGAAGAGCCTGCGGCAGAGGAAGAAGAGGCTTTGGCGGAAGAATTTGCGGAGGACGATTTTACCGACGAAGATTTCGAATTTTTCGACGACGAAGAAGAGGACGACGAGGATGACGAAGACTTCACCGACGATTTCGACGTCGAAGAAGAGGAAGTGCCCGCCGAACTTGCCGCCTCTTCCGACGGCGCGGAACGGGATGGCGTTTCAGCCGCCGCGATCCTTCCGCTCCTGCCGGTCGCGCCGGAGGCGGAAGAAAAGAAGAAGGTCTATATCCGTTATAATTACAGTTTCCGCGCAAAACTCATCCAGTCGGGCGAGCAGATCCAGTCCAGATACGGCGAACTTGCCGATGAGATCAAAGCGTACGCCGCTTCGCGCGTCAAAATGTCCGAAAGTTGGAAGCAGGTGCGCGTTTACGCGGGCAGAAACACGCTGGCGCTCATTCTGTTCAAGGGGCGCAAATTGTGCATCGCCTTCGCGCTCGATCCCGCCGAATATGCCGATACGAAATACCGCGGTATAGACTTATCCTCGATCAAGCGCTTTCAGAAGACGCCGATGCTGCTCAAACTCACCTCCCGCCGCCGCACGATATACGCGAAATATTTGTTCATGCAGGCTGCCGCGAAAGTAGACGCGGTCCGCGGTTCGGTCAGGCGCACGCGCTTCTCTCTGCCTTACCGCACGACGGAAGAACTCGTCGGGGCAAAACTCGTCAAGATCCTCTCCAGCGGAAACGTGGGCGAAAACACCGAGATCGTACAGGCAGACGTTGCCGCAATGATCCGCGAAAAGGTATCTCTGCGCGAAGCGCAGGCGGCCCTCTCCGACGAAGTTGCGGCGGAATTGGTCGAGCACGAAACGAAAGGGGATTTTTCCGAAGAGCCGGAAGAAAGACCGGAAGGTCCCGATACCAAGGGCAGGCGCGCGATCGTCAATATCGATACGCTCTCGAAAAACTTTGCGGCGGACGACGTGGTGACGCTCGAAGTGCTCAAAGCAAAGGGACTCGTGCCGAAAAAGGCGTCCTCGCTCAAGGTCTTGGCGCGCGGTTTCATCGATAAACCCTTGCTCGTCGAAGCGCACGATTTTTCCCTCGATGCGGTCAAAATGCTGCTTCTCACGGGCGGCAAAGCGATCCGGATCAAATGATATCATGGGCCGCTGCACATCCCCGCTGAACGGGGCGCGGCGGCACGGAAATGAGGCCGATCTCTGCAAATTGCAGAGATCGGCTTTACTGTGCCCGTATCTTTTGAAAATTGCAAAAATCGATCCTTTCTTCGTGCCGCAATCTGTTGACATTCACAAAAAATAGGAATAAAATGGTTAAGGGTCAAAAGGTTTATTGAAAAATTGAGGGAATCGGCAGTGGACATCACGCAAATATTTCTTGATCTGGCAATCATCTTGCTGTTTACAAAATTGTTCGGCATGCTCATGCGCAAACTCGGTCTGCCGCAGGTCGTGGGCATGGTCATCGCGGGGCTTCTGATCGGTCCCGCCATCTGGAGTCAGTTCGGCTGGGGCGCGCCCATAGATCCTGCGCCGGAAGAGGCGGATTTTCTCGACGGGATCGCAGAGATCGGCGTCGTGCTCATTCTGTTTTCCGCGGGGCTGGAAACGGACGTGAAGGAACTTCGGCGCTCGGGGCTGAAAGCCACTTTGATCGCATTCGGCGGCGTTCTTGTGCCCATGGGGCTGGGTTTTCTGGTCGCGGTGCCTTTTTTGGGCGGCTTTTCCGCGCTTTCGGATTCTGCGATCCGCCTCGACGCGATTTTCGTGGGCGTCATACTTGCGGCAACAAGCGTCGGCATTACGGTCGAAACGCTCAAAGAAATGGGCAAACTGAAAGGCCGCGTCGGCACGACGATCCTTTCCGCGGCGATCATAGACGACGTGATCGGTATCGTAGTGCTTTCCATTGTGCTCGGCTTTAAAGATCCTTCCGCCGATCCTCTGAAAACGATCCTGATGACGGTCCTGTTTTTCGTCTGCGCGATCGCGTTGGGGATCCTTCTCAAACTGCTGTTCCGGTTTTTATCCGAAAAGTACGATCATACCCGCCGCATCCCGATATTCGGGCTTGTCGTCTGCTTTGTCTTCGCGTTCGCCGCGGAAAAATGGTTCGGCATCGCAGACATTACGGGCGCGTACGTTGCGGGCATTATTTTAAGTTCGCTGAAAGATACCGATTATATCGACCGCAAGGTAGACGTAAATTCTTACATGATCTTTTCGCCCGTTTTCTTTGCCAATATCGGCATCGGGGCAAGTTTTGACGGGTTCACGCTCGACCTTCTGTGGTTCGCGCTGGCGTTTGTCGGGGTCGGAATACTGGGCAAGATCATCGGCTGCGGCGGCGTCGGGAAACTGTGCGGAAACACCTGGCGCGAATCCTCCATCATCGGCTGCGGCATGATCGCCCGCGGCGAAGTCGCGCTCGTCGTCTGCAACAAGGGGATTGAGGGCGGGCTCTTTGCGGGTACGGCCATCAATCCGGTCCTGCCCGTCATCATGCTCGTCATAATTTCTTCTCTTCTCTGCCCGATATTTCTGAAACTTTTGTATAAAGGGGACAGATCGGACGGCCTTCCGCTGCAGGGCGCGTCTTTCGATCCTCCTGCCCAAAGTACTGCGCGGCCGACGGAAGTCTGACGGCGCGCCGAACGCTCATCTTAAATGCAAAGAGGGATGATGCATGTGCATGCATCATCCCTCTTTTTATACTTTTGTTCCGATATACGCGCGGTCGGTTGTGCGCAGTTTCAATAGAGCGCGAAATGACAGCCCTTTACTGCAAGGTAAGCGATATTGAAGATAAAGTCCGCGATCAGCAGGGCGGCCAGCACGAAGGCGATAATCTTAGCCGCGCGCCTCGGTATTTTACAGATCAATTTTTCCAAAAGCGGCCAAATGGCTCCCATGGCTACCGTAATGACGACGCCCCAAAACACGGTCATCTCCAGGCAGACATAGCCGAAAAGATCGTATTTATAGTAACTGTAATCCCACAGTGTCACGCCGAATACCCGATCGAAAAACAGGGCGGTAACAAATTCCGCGATGGTGGGGATCGCCGCGGCGCACAGAAAATAGAGCGCGATCAATCCGATGTAAGCGGGTATTCTCAGCCAAAGGTGCAAATTTTCAGCCCGCAGAAACAGCGGTTTCAGCCTTCCGCTCCACGGCGTTCCGATGATCAGATAGATCGCGACCAGGCTGAACCCGTAAATCGTACAAAATGGCAGCGTCAGAAAGCCCCTGTCGATCCAGACTTTCCAGCGGATGCGGAAGTAGACCGTTTCCTGGCACCATCCGAAAAAGGAGATCAGCGCAAACAGTATGATCAGGTAAAAAATTTTATCCTTCTTGTCCGTCTTTTCTCTCATTTGCATTTTTTACGAAATTATTTTACGAGCCGCATATGTAAACGGGTTGAACAAATTTTGTCAGGTCTCTGAAAAATTGTGACAAGCGCTGTCGTGCGAAAAAACAAAAACGAGGCTGGACATTCCGTTACCCCGTTCAGTAAAGGCGGGCTTTCTTACGGACATTAAACAACGCGTTCCGTCATAAGGTCTTTCACGCACTTTCAAGAATATCCGCAAGCGCAGTCAGCACGCCGCCCTCGTCGTTGGAGGGGATCGTTCTGCCGATCAGTTTTTTCAGCGGCGGAAAGGCGTTTTCCGTCACATAGGGGTGCCCGCACGCGAGCAGCATTTCATAATCGTTCATGTGGTCGCCGAATGCCGCGCAGTTTTCGGGCGGTATGCCGAATTTTCTCAGGATCAAGCGCAGCGCTTCGCCCTTGTTGACGTGCGGATCGGAAATATCCAGCCAATTCCCTCCCGACTGGATGACGCGCAGCCCTGCAAGCCTTTCCGGCAGTACTTTCATGCTGTTATTTTCGGGGCCGAAGGTATCATATACGGCGATCTTGCACACCTCCGACCGGTCCGCAAGCGATACAAGCGGCTTTTCCGCGCGCGCGTTGCTGATATAGGAAGCGCGCACGAAATCGGCAAACACGGGTTCATCGTCCTCGTAATAAGCGCAATCCACCGTGCACAGCAGGGGATACGCGCCGCCTATTTTGCGCACTTCCCCGAGCGAGCGCAATACGTTCTCTTCCGACAGAAGATTTTTGCTCAGAATCTCTCCCGCATACGCGCACAGCGCCCCGTTTTCGGCAATAAAAACCGCCTTGTCCCGTACGGGCGCAAACATTTTTTCGAGCGCGCACAACTGTCTGCCGCTGGCCGCGCAGAACAGGATGCCTTTTTCGTACAGTTTTTCGATCATGGGGAAGATCTGTTCGGGCAGCCGCCCCGAAGAATCGAGCAGCGTCCCGTCGAGATCGCTTGCAATCAGTTGAATCATAATATTTCTGAAAGTATGTTACATCAGCGGCGCAAAAATGCGCAGGATAGAGCGATACATTCTCGTAAAGATATTTGCCTTGTTCTTTTTTTCCGTCACCAGTTCGCACTCGTCGCAGGTATTCAGGTAGTCTTCTTTCAGTTTATCCGCGATCTCCTTTTCAAAGAACATGATATCGCATTCGCAGTGGAGATAAAAACTTCTGAAATCCATATTGGAGGAGCCGATCAGCGCATATCTGTCGTCGCTGACGATGCTTTTTGCGTGGATAAAACCGGGCGTATAACTGTAAATTTTGATCCCTTCTTTCAGAAGTTGCGTATAAAACGCTTTCGTGACGGCGAAAACATATTTTTTGTCTGGAATGTGCGGCACGGTAATGCGCACGTCCACGCCCGAATGCGCCGCAGTCACGAGCGCGCGTTTCATTTCGCTGTCGATGATCAGATAGGGGGTGTTGATATAGACGTATTTTTTCGCGTTGTAGATGATGCGCAGATATAAATCTTCGCAGATATTGGTGTTGTTTTCAAAGGGCATGTCGCTGAAGGGCAGGCACAGATATTTTCCGGGCGGGCATTCGGTCAGGTATTGCGTATAATTTTCTCCCGCCGATTTCAGCCCCCAAAGTTGCAGGAACATGGCGGTAAAGTTCTGCGTCGCGCGGCCTCTCACCATCACGCCCGTATCTTTCCAATGCCCGTGCAGTTCGATCTCGTTCGTGTACTCGTCCGCAATGTTGATGCCGCCCGTAAAAGCGGTGATCCCGTCGATCACCGCAATTTTGCGGTGCGTGCGGTTATTTTGTCCTACGTCGAGCACGGGGCGGAAGCGGTTGAAGCAGAGGCATTTGATACCTTTTTTTTCCAATTTTGCGGCAAAGTCGGCGGGAACGCCCTTCATGGAGCCGATATCGTCGTAAATGACGCGCACGTCCACGCCCTTTGCCGCTTTGTCGCACAGGATCGTAAACACGCGGTTCCAGAATTTTCCCTCCGAAATTACGAAGTATTCGAGAAAGATGTATTTCTGCGCTTTCGCAAGTTCATCCTCCAGTTTTGCGCCGAATGTTTCCCCCGTGGAAAAATATTCGTATTCAAAGCAATCCGACGGGGTAAGGTAACCGTGTTCGGATACGAATTCCGCGCACAGCGCGTCAAAATCTCCGCTTTCGGCAAAGCGTTCGGAAATATCGGGCAGTTCCTTATAGAGGCAACTCATTCTCCCGTAATCTCTCAAAAGCACTTTCAGTTTCCGCCTCGGTTTTCTGCGCCTGAGCAAAAGGTAAATGGGCACGCCGAAGGGCGGAAAAACCAGAATGGGCACGAGCCAGGCGATTTTATATTCCGCGTTGATGTCCGAATTGATGATATAAACGGTCAGGACCAGCCCGCCCGCAATGCAGAGCAGGTAAAAATAAAAGGCCGGCAGAAATCTTGTCGTCAGCAGATAACTTCCGCCGACAACGACGACGATTTCAATCAGCAGCAGAATGGTGATAAACAAAAATCTGCCGGTCAGTATTTTCAGAAATTTGCGCATATTGCGAGACCTCGCGTAACCACGAAGCGGACGATCTCAAAAACCGTAAGTCAGATCAAATTGATGACCGCCGTTCCGGTACGGGAACCTTTTTCGAGCAGAGCCGCTTTTTCTTCCAATAATTTTTTCATGTCCGACAGGGGGTATTCCTGCGGGTAGATCGGGTTCAGGGTCAGCGCCTTGTTGACGAGAAGGTTGATCGCCGCCGCAGAGTGCATGTAATCGCTCTCCGCGCCCGTCAGCGTAAGGTTTTTGTCCATAGCCGCCTTCATGGGCAGAGAAAATTCAGGAAATTCCAACCCCGTATACACCACCGTCCCCCGATCGGAAGTAAGTTTGAAGGGAAGATCCGCCGGGAGGGAGGTGAAAGAGAGGAACACGCTGCCCGCCGCCATCCTGCCTCCCGTGATTTCCGACAGGTCGGAAAGGAGAGAGTCTCCCGCCTTTAACGTATAATAGATGCCGCACTGCGCCGCCTTTGCGAGCCGCTGTTCGTCCCCGTCGATGAGGATGGGCACGGCCTGATGCCAGATGAGCAGTTGGCTGAGGATGTTTCCGATAATGTCCGCCCCGATCACGGCGATGTGGGTGCCCTTGGGTACGTCCAGGCGGTCGATCACCGATTCGCACAGCGCCACGATCCCCGAAAAGAGCGCGTCGTTGTCGGATACGGAAGAGGGAAGGGGAGACAATGCGGATTCGTCCGTGACGATAAAGTCGCGCAGATATCCGTCGGCGTCCAGCCCCGGGAAGCGCACGTTGGCGCAGTTGTCGTAATTGCCTTTCAGGCATTCGGGGCACTTGCCGCAGGGTGCGGCGCCTCCCAAAAAGACGCGCGAATTTTTTTCGACCGTCACGCACCCGCTGCCCGCCTCGGTAACGACGCCCACGGCAAACATTCCGGGGATGAACGGGTATTTGGGTTTGGAAACGCCGGAATACCGCCTGATTTCCGGCTGCCCGATCATGACTTTTGTGATTTTTACTTTGGCTTGGGTGTCAGACGAAATATTGTCCGGGCGCTCTTCCTCGGTAAGGACTTTGGGGGAAATGATTTTCCAGATCTTCATGCATACCTCACGGATTTGCTTGATTTTGTCTTCATTATAGCGAAAAAGCAAAAAATAAGCAAGCGAAAAGGCGCCTTGTACCCATTCAAAGTTTTCGGGCGCGGCGCAAAAGGGCGCAAAAGGCGAATGCGCATGTCCGTGCAGAAGAATAGTTTGCACCAAAGGGAAAAATTTTTTTCATGTATGCCTTTTCTGTTTGACTTGTACGAAAAAATAATATATAATAAATCAGCATCTTAACGGAAATAAGTCAAAAGAGGTGAAATTATGAAACCCGATATACATCCCGAGTATCACGAGGTCACCGTGACCTGCGCCTGCGGCGCCACTTTCAAGACGGGCACGACCAAAAAGGGCGATACCCTCAAAGTGGATATTTGCAGCAAATGCCATCCTTTCTTTACAGGCAGACAGAAACTCGTTGACACAGGCGGCAGAGTCGATAAGTTCAAAAAAAGATACGGAATTTGATTTTGTGTTTTCAGCTCTAAGTGTTTGCTTGGGGCTGATTTTATTTTCCGACAGGAAAGGAACGGATTCGGAGATTCTGCCAGATGAGCAAAAAGAAAAAAGGGGACAGGCGCACGTACATCGGCGGTCAGGCCGTGCTGGAAGGCGTCATGATGCGCGGCAAAACGGCGTATGCGACCGCCGTGCGCGATCCCGAAGGCAACATTCAGGTGGAGAGCCGCAGGCTCAAAACCTCCAAAAAGCAAAAGATCGTCTCGAAGATCCCGCTCGTGCGCGGCGTGGTGAATTTCGTCTCCTCGCTCGTGGTGGGGGCCAAGATCCTGATGCGCAGCGCCGAAGTATACGGCGACGTCGGCGAGCCTTCTAAATTCGAAAAGTGGTGCGAGGAAAAACTGCATCTGAACGTCATGTCCGCAGTTTCGTTCATCGCTACCCTTCTCGGTATCTTGCTCGCCGTGGGGCTGTTCGTATTTCTTCCCATGCTTTTGGCCGATCTTCTCGTCGATTCGGGAGACTGGCTTGTCCGCTACAGCATCGGCTACAATCTGATCCAGGGCGGGCTCCGTCTGATCATTTTTATCTTATATATTGTCGCGATCACGGCGATGAAGGACATCCGCCGCGTATTCATGTATCACGGCGCCGAGCATAAAACGATCACCTGTTTCGAAAAGGGTATGCCTCTGACGCCCGAAAACGCAAAAAAATGTTCACGCATCCACGACCGCTGCGGCACGACCTTTCTCTTTCTGGTCATGGCGGTCAGCATCATCGTCTTTTCCGTCGTCAACTGGGTGTGCGACGAATATCTCGACATTTTCAATTACGGAAAAGTCGTCAATTTTCTCATTCAGTTTTCCATAAAAATTTTGTTCCTGCCTTTTGTCGCGGGGCTTTCGTACGAAGTTTTGAAACTTCTTGCCAAATCGCAGAGCAAGATCCTGCTCCCCATCAAGGCGCCGGGCTTTGCCCTGCAAAAACTGACCACGCGCGAACCGACGGACGACATGCTCGAAGTGGCGATCGCCGCCTTTAACCGCGTGTACGACATGGACGAGGATCCCTCGCGTCCCGAAACGGATTTCACCGTTTCCAAATCGGTCAAAAAATACACGGAAGAACTGAAAGCGATCTTTGCGGAGAAGGGGATAGACGAGAGCGACGCAGAGTGGCTGGTTTCCCTCAAAACGGGTGTCCCGCGCAGTGAACTTGCCCAAACGGACACTCTCATTGTGCCGAGCAAAGTGCGCGAACTCGACGAGATCGCCGGCGAGCGCCTCACGGGGAAGCCCCTTTGGTACATCCTGGGCACCGCAGAGTTTTACGGTTACGAGATCAAGGTGGACGGGCGCGTATTGATCCCCCGTCCCGAAACGGAACTTCTCGCGGAAAATGCGGTCAAAAGTCTGGAAGAGGGAGACAAGGTGCTCGATCTCTGCACGGGCAGCGGCTGCGTGGCGATCGCCGTATGCAAACAGGCCGCGGAAAAGAAACTGGGCGTTTCCGTCACGGCCTCCGATATCAGCAAAGACGCGCTCGAACTTGCGGAAGAAAACGCGCGCGAAAACGGCGCGGACATTAAATTTATCGAGAGCGATCTCTTTGCCTCCGTCCGCGGCAAATTCAACCTGATCGTCAGCAATCCGCCCTACGTAAAGAGCGGGGAACTGAAAGAACTGCAGAAAGAAGTGAAAGATCACGAACCCGCGCTCGCGCTCGACGGGGGCGAGGACGGATTGGATTTCTACCGCCGCATCGCGGCGGAGGCGCCCAAACATCTCGTCAAGGGCGGCACGCTCCTTCTGGAATGTGGTGCCGGGCAGGCGCAGGAGATCGTCAAACTTCTCGGAAAATTCGAATATACGATGATCATGCGCGACTACAACGACGTAGAGCGCTTTATCCGCGCGGTGCTGTAAAGCGCCCGCCGAGGGATGTTTATGATTAAAAAACTGGAAGACATTTTGGGCAGATATCTGCGCCTCTCCGAAGAAATGGCGGATCCCGCCGTCATTTCCGACACCGAGCGCTGGACGAAATGCGCCAAGGAACATGCCGAATTATCCGAAGCGGCGGAAAAATATCTCGAATACAAGCGCACGGAAAAGCAGATGAACGACGCCTTTTCCGTTGCGGAAACGGAGACCGACCGCGAGATGAAGCAACTGCTCACCGACGAGGGGTACGCCCTCAAAGAGAAACTTTCGGAAATTTACGGCGAATTGCGCATCCTTCTGCTACCCAAAGACAAAAACGACGAGCGCAACGTCGTAATGGAGATCCGCGGCGGCGCGGGCGGCGACGAAGCGAACCTCTTTGCGGCGGAACTGTATTCCATGTACTGCCGCTATGCGGAGAGCATGCGCTGGAAAACGGAGATCATCGAGGCGAATGAGACGGAACTCGGCGGCATGAAAGAAGTCGTGTTTACCGTTTCCGGCAAGGGGGTTTACAGCAAACTCAAATACGAAAGCGGCGTGCACCGCGTGCAGCGCGTTCCCGAAACGGAGTCGCAGGGCAGGGTGCATACGTCCACTGTCACGGTCGCGGTGCTTCCCGAGCCCGAAGACGTGGAAGTGGAGATCAACGAAAAAGATCTGAAGATCGACACTTACCGTTCGGGCGGCGCGGGCGGACAGCATATCAATAAGACGGAAAGTTGCATCCGCATCACCCATCTTCCCACGGGCATCGTCGTGACCTGTCAGGACGAACGCTCGCAGATCAAAAACCGCGAAAAGGCGATGAAGGTGCTCAAAAGCCGCCTTTACGATTTTTACAATTCCAAATATCAGAGCGATTATGCGGAAAACAGGAAAAGCCAGGTCGGCACGGGGGACAGGAGCGAGCGCATCCGCACGTACAACTTCCCGCAGAACCGTGTCACCGATCACCGCATCGGCCTGACGCTGTATTCGCTCGATCATTTCATGCTCGGCGACATCGGCCAGATGCTCGAAGCGCTCGCCATCGCCGACAGAGAAGCGCAGTTATCCTCATCGGAAGAAGGTTGACCGCGCGCGGAACAGGAAAAAATTTTTACGAGGTAAACATATATGAGCATTACGAAAAGGATCTCATCCATCTCCCCCTCACTGACGCTTGCCATCACCGCCAAGGCAAAGGCGATGAAGGCGGAAGGAAAATCCGTGATCGGTTTCGGTGCGGGCGAGCCCGATTTCAATACGCCGCAGCACATTATCGACGCCGCGAAAAAGGCGCTGGATAACGGCTGCACGAAATATACGCCCTCTTCCGGCCTTCCCGAGCTCCGCAAAAAGATCGCGGAAAAATTCAAAGAGGAAAACGGCCTCGGTTACGATTTTTCGCAGATCATCGTCTCTTCGGGCGCGAAGCATTCCATTTTCAACGCCGTGTTTGCGCTCATCGAGGAAGGGGACGAGGTGATCATTCCCGCGCCTTATTGGCTTACATATCCCGAAGTCGTCAAAGTCTGCGGCGGGGTGAGCGTGTTCGTCGAAGGGCATAAGGAAAACCATTTCAAGATCAGTCCGGAAGACCTCAAAAAGGCGATCACGCCGAAAACGAAAATGCTCATATTCAATTCTCCCTCCAACCCCACGGGCGCCGTGTATACGGAAGAGGAGATCCGCGCCCTCGGCAAGGTGTGCGAAGAAGCGGGCATCTGGGTCTTGTCCGACGAAATTTATTCCAAACTCATCTACGACGGCGTAAAGCATTTCTCCATGGCGCAGGTGAGCGAAAAACTCAAAGAAAAGACGGTCATCATCAACGGCGTATCCAAAACGTATGCCATGACGGGCTGGCGCATCGGCTGGCTCGCCGCGCCGAAGGAAGTTGCCAAGGCCATCGACTCTTTCCAGAGCCACGCCACCTCCAACCCCGCGAGCGTATCGCAGTATGCCGCGCTCGCCGCGCTCAACGGCAGCGAGGAAGAACTTGTCCGTATGCGCGACATTTTCAACGACCGCCGCAAATTCATGATCTCTCGGATCCGCGGGATCGAGGGGTTGGACTGCATCGAACCGGACGGCGCCTTTTATATCATGCTCATCGTCAAAAATCTGTACGGCAAGCGCTTCAACGGCAGAAAGATCCTCGGCTCGCTGGACGTGGCGGACATGCTTCTCGAAAAGGGCGTGGCGGTCGTCCCGGGCATCGCGTTCGGCGACGACGAGTGCGTCCGCCTCTCCTATGCCATTTCGAAAGAGGACATCGCGGCCGGCCTCGACCGCATCGAAGAGTTTGTCAAGGAGGTCTTTTAAGCCGTGATCTATTTTGACAAAAGTAAAAATCTTCTGGAAGAGGATAAATATCACTACCAGTTGCAGGACGTGAAAGAGCCCGAACTGTTCCGCGATATATATCCCTACGAAGAGATCCCGAAAATCGTATTCAATTATCGGCACGTGCCGATGGACATGCCCGCGGAGATCTGGATCACGGACACGACTTTCCGCGACGGCCAGCAGTCCACGTCGCCCTTCACGGTCAGGCAGATCGTGGAATTGTTCAAATTGATGTCCCGCCTCGGCGGGCCGAAGGGCATCGTGCGCCAGAGCGAGTTTTTCCTGTACAGCGAAAAGGACCGCCGCGCCCTGAAAGAGTGCCAGGACCTCGGGCTGAAATTTCCCGAGATCACGACATGGATCCGCGCGAACGAAAAAGATTTTGAACTCGTAAAGGATGCGGGCGTCGAGGAAACGGGCATTCTGGTAAGTTGCTCGGATTACCATATTTTCAAAAAAATGAATCTCACCCGCTCGCAGGCGATGGACAAATATCTCGGCATCGTCAAGAGCGCGCTTTCGCACGGCATCAAACCCCGCTGCCATTTCGAAGACCTCACCCGTGCGGACTTTTACGGCTTCGTCGTGCCGTTCGCGAACGAACTGATGAAACTTTCCCGCGAGAGCGGCATCCCCATCAAGATCCGCATGTGCGACACGATGGGCTTCGGCGTCAATTATCCGGGAACGAGCGTACCGCGCAGCGTGCAGGGCCTCGTGTACGGCCTGCATCACCATGCCGAAGTCCCGAGCGAAATGCTCGAGTGGCACGGGCACAACGATTTTTACAAGGTGGTCACCAACGCGACGACGGCCTGGCTGTACGGCGCAAGTTCCGTCAACTGCTCTCTTTTGGGCATCGGCGAGCGCACGGGCAACTGCCCGCTCGAGGCGATGGCGATCGAATACGCCTCTCTGCGCGGCACGGACGACGGCATGGATTTTACGGCGATCACGGATATCGCGCGCTTTTTCGAAGAGGAACTGGGCTATATCATTCCTCCCAACACGCCCTTTGTGGGTCGCGCGTTCAACGCGACGCGCGCGGGCATCCATGCGGACGGCATGCTCAAAGATCCTGAGATCTACAACATTTTCGATACGGAAAAACTTCTCAACCGTCCGGCGCGCGTATCCATCAACAACGCGAGCGGCCTTGCCGGCATCGCCTATTGGATCAACGACTATTATTATCTGCCCGAAGAACTCAAGATCGACAAGCGCGATCCGCTCGTGCTCGCGATGAAAGAGATCATCGATAAAGAGTACGACGAGGGCAGGAACAGCGTTTTGGGCGACGACGAACTGGACAACATGATCCGCCGGATCGACCGCGACAAACACAGAGAGTTCGTCGCGTACGGCAGGCTCAAACGGTGCGACTGAAACGCCGCAGAGGGCGCCGTTTTGAAAAAACACAAAAATATCTCAAAATATTTTCAAAAAGATATTGAAAGATTTGAAAAACTGTTGTAAAATATAGATACCAACAAAAATAAACGGAGGTTCCAATGATCAAAGTTATTTACGGGCCCAAAGGCACGGGCAAGACGAAAATCATCATCGACGAGGCAAACGGCAAAGTGGCGTCGGCCAAAGGGCATATGATCTTTATCACCAACACAAAGCGCTATATGTACGACCTGCACAGAGACATCCGTTTGATCGATACCGAAGATTACAAAATTGCGGGCGAAGAGGCTCTCTGCGGATTCATCAAAGGGGCGGTCGCCGCAAATAACGACAACGAATATCTGTTTATCGACGGCGCCGCAAGGATCGCCGGCAAAGACGTAAAGGACATGGCGGGCTTCTACTATATGCTCGAGCGCCTTGCCGAAACGAACGGCCTCACCGTATACGTTACGTGCAGTTGCTCTTACGACGAACTGCCCGATTTTGTGAAAAAATACGTTTGATGCGGCATGCGCCCGCTCTCTTTCGGGAGGGCGGGCGAATATCGGAATAAGGTAAAAATGCAGTTCCGCATAAAGCGGGGCGCTTTTTCGGCGCTCTGCTTTTACGGATTTCGGAGGAATTATGAATTTTATCAGCACGAGGGGGGGAGAAACGGTATCGGGCGCGCAGGCGATCGCGCAGGGCATCGCCAAAAGCGGCGGGCTGTTCGTGCCCGAACAATTTCCCGAAGTATCGAGGGAAGAACTCGAAGAGATGCTCGGCATGAGTTACGCCGAGCGCGCGGCGGCAGTGCTGCACAAATATCTCGACGAATACGATTACGGCGAACTGAAGTCCGCCTGCGAAAAGGCGTACGCCCAGTTTGAAGAGGGAGACCCCGCGCCGCTCGTCAAAATCGATTCGTCCCTTTATATACTCGAACTTTTTCACGGCCCCACGTGTGCGTTCAAGGATATGGCGCTCACGCTTTTGCCCTATCTTCTGCGCAAAGGCTGCGATCTGACGGGCGTCAAAGAGCAGGTCCTCATTCTCGTCGCGACGAGCGGAGACACGGGCAAAGCCGCGCTCGAAGGTTTCAAAAACGCGGAAGGCGTCAAAATCATGGTCTTTTATCCCAACGACGGCGTGAGCAAGATGCAGAAACTGCAGATGTCCACGCAGGAAGGGGACAACGTGAACGTCGTCGCCGTGCGCAGCAATTTCGACGACTGCCAGACGGCCGTCAAGACCATCTTCACGAGCGAGACGTGCAAGGAAGAACTGAAAGAAAAGGGATATATCCTTTCGTCGGCAAATTCCATCAATTTCGGCAGGCTCGCCCCGCAGATCGCCTATTATTTTTCCGCCTACCTCGATCTCGTTTCCTCCGATCAGATCTCGATGGGGGACAAGGTGAATTTCGCGGTCCCGACGGGGAATTTCGGCAATATCCTCGCCGCCTATTATGCGAAGAGGATGGGGCTTCCCGTCGGCAAACTCGTCTGCGCCTCCAATAAAAACAATATCTTGACGGATTTCATAAAGACGGGCGTATACGACAAGCGCAGAGAGTTTTATAAAACGATGTCGCCCTCCATGGACATCCTCATTTCGAGCAATCTCGAAAGGCTCCTTTTCGAACTTTCCGGAAGAAACACCGAGCGCACGAAACTGCGGATGGAGAAACTTGCCTTCGACGGCGTATTCGAAATTTACGACGAGGAGAAAGAGGCTCTGAACGAACTTTTCGCGGCGGATTTCTGCGGCGAAGACGAAACGGTCGAGACCATCTACGAGTTTTTCGAAGAATACCAGTATCCGATGGATACGCATACCGCGTGCGCGATGTACGCCGCCGGCAATTATATGGCTGCGAACAAAAAGGACGCAGCGCCGATGGTCGTCGTATCCACGGCAAGCCCGTACAAATTCCCGCAGGACGTCATGTATGCGCTCACCGGCAACGACATCAAAGACAGTTTCAAGGCGATCAAGCACATGAACATCGCCACCGCGATGAAGGTGCCCAAGAGCCTTTCCAAACTCAGGGACAAGCCCGTGCGCTTCACGGCTGTCGCGGACAAAGACAAACTCTACGGCGAAGTCCTGAAGTTTATCGATAAAAAATAATATGCAGGCAAGCGGCTTTGCGCCATTCGGCGGGGCCGCTTTTCTTTTTGAAAATATTCAGATCTTGCGGAAAAAAGCGCGTGCCTTTTGCATAGTATGATCTTTTTTCGTTAATTTTCTGTGAAAATTCGCACATTTCGGTGAATTTGGATGCGCAGTGCCGTTAAGTCGTTTGCTTTTTGCCGACGGTTATGTTATACTGAATAACGATTACACTGAGGTGACTTGTCATGGGAGAGGAAGAAAAAAAGATTTTGTTTTCCGCCGTTCAGCCGAGCGGCGCGGTTACAATCGGGAATTATATCGGGGCCATCCGCAACTTTGTGAAATTGCAGGAAGAGTACGACTGTTTCTACGCCGTTGCCGACCTGCACGCGATCACCGTGCGGCAGGAACCGGCGGTCTTGCGCAAAAACACGCTCGCTCTCGCGGCGCTCTTTCTCGCCTGCGGCATCGATCCGGAAAAGTGCGTGGTCTTTATACAGTCCCACGTTCCCGCGCATTGCGAACTGACGTGGGTGCTCAACACCGTCACGTATCCCGGCGAACTCTCCCGCATGACGCAGTTTAAGGACAAGAGCGCAAAGCATGCCGAAAACGTCAATATGGGGCTTATGGATTACCCCGTGCTGATGGCGTCCGACATTCTGCTGTATCAGGCGGCGCTCGTTCCCGTGGGAGCGGATCAGAAACAGCATCTCGAGATCACGCGCGATCTTGCCGTGCGCTTCAACAACCGCTACGGCCAGACGTTCACGGTCCCCGAACCGTATATTCCGAAGGGGAGCGGCGCAAAGATCATGAGCCTTGCGGACCCTTCCAAAAAAATGAGCAAATCGGACGACAATCCGAATGCGTTTGTCACCATGTCCGACGATAAGGACACGATCATCCGCAAATTCAAGCGCGCGATCACCGACAGCGGAAACGAAGTGCGCTTTTCGGAAGACAAGCCGGGCGTTTCCAACCTCATCGCCATATACGGCGCCTTCACGGGCAAAACCGTTTCCGAGACGGAGAAGGAATTCGAAGGAAGGGGATACGGAGATTTCAAACTCGCCGTCGGCGAGGCGGTGGCGGATGCGCTCGCGCCCGTGCAGGCAGAGCAGGCCCGCCTTCTCAAGGACAAAGAATATCTCAATTCTGTGCTGAAAAGGGGAGCGGAATCCGCGTTCCGCGCGGCGCGCCGTACCCTTTCTAAAGTTTACAGAAAGGTCGGTTTCTATTCGGGAGAATGATCTATGTTCGGCTATATCCAACCGGATATTCCCTATCTTTATATGAAAGACAGCGCGCTTTATAAAGCGCTCTACTGCGGGCTGTGCAAAAGCATCGGCGCGTCCTGCGGCCAGCGGGCGCGGATGGGGCTGTCCTACGACATGACGTTTTTGTCCGCGCTGCTGCACAATATCATGAACACCGACGTCAAAGTGGAAAAGCATCACTGCGTGCTGCATCCGATCATAAAAAGGCCGATCGCGGAAGACGACGAGATCACGCGGGCGATCGCCTGCCTCAACACCGTTCTGACGTATTATAAACTCACGGACGATATCGAGGACGAAAAGAAGGGTCGCGTCACGCGGTTGTTTTTCAAAAAAGGATATAAAAAGGCGAAAAAGATCCATCCTATAAGCGCCGGGATTATCAAAAAGCACATGGAATCTCTGCGAGCGCTGGAAAAATCGAACTGCGCCAGCGCCGACATGGCGGCGGATCCGTTCGGGCTGATGATCGCGGATCTTTCCGATTATCTGCTCAAAGATTTCAAAACGGAAAAGACGCGCGGCCTGTTTTACGGGATCGGCAAATGGGTCTATCTCATCGACGCGCTCGACGATTATGACAAGGATATAAAAAAGGGGAATTACAATCCCTTCTATGCGGCTTACGGCAGCCCGACGAAAGAAGAAATGCTCCGCGGGAACGGCGAGGAATTGGACTTCATTTTCAAGAGCGTGTTTGCGGAAAACGCAGAAAATCTTGCGGGGATCAAATTTTATTTCAATCACGATCTGACGGACAACATTATTTTGAGGGGCCTTCCCGCGGCCACGAAAAGGGTGCGCTGCGGCTGCTATAAAAAACTGAAGCCGAATAAAATGAAAATCAATCAGGCATAAAGCCGAAGGAAAATGCATGAATAAACAGTATTACGATCTTCTCGGCGTAAGCGAAGACGCTACGGACGAAGAAATCAGGCAAAAGTTCGAAGAACTGAAAAAGAAATATTCGGAAGAGCGCTTTCTCGAGGGCGAGGCGGGCAACGAAGCGGCAAAAATGCTCAACAAACTTGACGTCGCGTATAACGAGATCATGACCGAGCGCATGGAAAAGCGCGCCGCGGGCAACGAAGCGTCTTCGTACACGAAAGTCGATCAGTTCATCCGTGACGGCAAGATTGCAGAGGCGCAGGCGGCGCTCGACGAGTTCAACGAACGCCCCGCCGAGTGGCATTATCTGCAATCGGTCGTGTTCTACAAAAAGAACTGGATGAACGAGAGCAAAAAGCAACTCGAGATCGCCATCCAGATGGATCCTTCCAACGAAAAGTACAGGATCGCATACAATAAACTCAAGGACAAGATCGATTTCGACAAGAAAAAGGCGGAAACGCCTCAGAACGGATATAACACCGCGCAGGGACAGGGCGCGGATCCGAATACGGATTACGACCAGCAGCAGATGGGCGGCGGCGGTTTTTGCGAACAGTGCGCCACCTGCTGTGCATGCAACATGCTCTTTAACTGCTGTCTCAACTCCTGCTGCGGTTGCAGATAATACTGTTCCGCATCCGGTCCCGTACAGAAGGACTCGCGCGGGGCGCATTTCCGCGCCCCGCGCTTTTATAACGCCATGCGAAAACATTCCTTTCAAATCGCGCTCGCCGCGCTTTCCTGCGCTATGGCGACGCTGTTTCTGACATTGGGCATATACGTATCGTTTCTGACTGCCACGGCGTATTTGTTTGCAAGCATTGCGCTGATGCTTCCGCTTGCAAAAGAATTTCGGGCGGGCGGTTTTTTGGCATACGTCGCGACCGTCCTGCTGTCCCTTCTCATCGGCGGCGGATTCGCGCAGATCTGGCGGCTGTTCCCGTTTATCGTTTTTTTCGGCCTGCATCCGCTCGTGAATTCCTTTCAGAAAAAATGGAAGATCAACAAATGGATCGCCCTCGCCGTCAAGATCGTATGGTTTGACGTCAGCATGTGGCTGTTCTGGGAATTTTCGCAACTCATCGCCGTGCCCTATGAGTGGATCGATCGGTATATCGTTCTGATCATCGCGACGCTGGGGTCGGCCTTCCTCGTATTTTACGACTGGGTCATGACCCGCTGTCAGAAACTGATCGATTTTTACGTCTCTAAAATCGACAGAAGTTCCAGATCGCGCAGATCGCCTGTCCGCCGTGAGAACAAGACAGAAGACATTTTCGGCGATCCCTTTGCCTCCGCAGAAGAAAAGGATGAAAACACAAAAAAACCTTCCGAAACGGGCGCGGATCCCGTCGGAGAAGATATAGGGCAATCCGCAGAGAATAAAAAAGAGCCGACCTCCGCCGGCGGGGAAGACCCGCCCTCCGGCAGCGGAGAAACAGAAGAGCCGGAAGAGAAGAAAAAAGGACAATAGAACAGAGCAGAGGAAAAAAATAGTGGAGAGAATAGCGGCACAGAAAAACAGCGAATTCACGGGCACGGTCGAGTCGTTCGGTTCGAACGGCGAAGGGATCGTACATAGCGGAGAGACAGTCTTTTTCGCTCCTTTTACCGTAGTGGGCGAGAAAGTCAAACTGAAGGCTCTCAAAGTAAAAGACAATATCGGCTACGCGAAGGCGCTGGAGATCCTCACGCCTGCGGACGAGCGCGTGCGGCCGCGCTGCCCGTCATTCACCAAATGCGGCGGCTGCCAGTTGCAGCACATCAAGTACGGCGTACAATTAAAGATGAAGTCCAAAACGGTGCGCGACGCGCTGCGCAAGATCGCTGGGATCGATTATCCCGTTCCGCTCACCGTCAAAAGCGAGCATCAGTTCGAATACCGCAACAAGATGCAGATCCCCGTCGGCCGCGATGCGCAGGGCAACGACGCGATCGGCTTTTATGCGGAAAGGAGCCACAGGATCGTACCCTTTGAAAAGTGTCCCATCCATCCGGCATGGTCGGAAGAGGTTGTTTCGATCTTCCGCGAGTATATGCGCCAAAGCGGCGTGCGCGGTTACGACGAGCGTACGGGCCGCGGCCTGTTGCGCCATATCGTGGTGCGCGACGTAGACGGCGGGCTAATCGTCACGGCGGTGACCAACGGCGAAGAATTTCCGCAACGGGAACTTCTCGTCCGTATGCTGGAAAAAAAGTTCAGCCGCGTGACCCTTTGGCAGAATGTCAACATCCGGGAAGGGAACGCAGTGTTCGGCAGCGAATTCAGGCTGATCTCGGGCGAGGGTAAATTCAGCGCCGCGGAATGCGGCATCCGTTACGAAGCGGGGCCGAACACCTTCGTTCAGGTCAATCAGAACGTGTGCAGAAAATTATACGACCGCGCGGTCCAGTATGCCAAAGAGAGCGGCGCGAAAGTCGCGATCGACTGTTACAGCGGCGGCGGGCTGCTGACGGCCATGCTCGCCAAAGCGGTCGGGTGCGCCTACGGCATCGAGATCGTAAAAGAGGCGAGCGAATGTGCAGATTCGCTCAGGTCCGTCAATAAGTTGGAGGGCAAAATGCACAACGTATGCGGCAGGGTAGAAGAGGTCCTTCCCTCCGTTCTTCAAGGGCGTGATCCGTCCGAAACGGTGTTGGTCACCGATCCTCCGCGCAAGGGGATGGACCGTAGCACGGTCCGCTGCATTCTCGGTTCGGGGATAAGGCGTGTGATCATGATCTCGTGCAATCCCGCCACGATGGCGCGCGACGTAGGCCTCCTTACGGGCGCTTTGAAAGAGCAGGGCGGAGAACTGAAAAAAGAAGCCCTTCCCGCCGGCGGTGCGGAAGGCTGTTACAGGATCGTCGGCGTGCAGCCCTTCGACATGTTCCCGCAGACGAAAAACGTCGAGACGCTCGTCTGTCTCGAACGGGTATAAAATATATATTAAAACTTTTTTGAAAAAAAGAGGGAGATAATATGAGTTTAAGTTTTAAGATTTTCGATTCTCTGTACAACCCCGCGGACAGGCGCAGGCAGCCTTCCGAATGTAAAAAATTCTCATGCTTTTCCAACGAAACGCTCAGTTTTCAGTTGATCGCAGAAAACGACGGAGAGTCCGTATGGGACTGCTCCCTTGAGATCGCATCCGACCTTCCCGTGCGCGCAAGGCGCGAAGAACTTGTTCCGGCCGGCTTTCTCATGCACCCGTGGAGCGACGATTACGTTTTCACCAAAGATCAGCACGTGTTTTACGACTATCTCACGCCGCTGAACACGGGCAGATTCTGTCTGCGCGGGGGCTTCCGCAACGCTTATTGGTTTACGGTAGGAGGAGAAGATCTTCCCGCCGGCAGGCATAAGATTCTGCTCACCGTCAAAGACGGCGCCGGCGAGGTGCTCGCGCAAAAAGAGATCGCCGTCACCGTATATCCCCAAAAATTGCCCGAAAGCGATCTTGCCGTGACCAACTGGATGCATTACGACTGTATCTGCAACTATTACGGCGTCAGTCCGTTTTCCGAAAAATTTTGGACTCTTACGGGCGCATTCATCCGTTCCGCGGTGGAGCACGGCATCAATACTTCCTATGTTCCGATGTTCACGCCTCCGCTGGATACGGCAGTCGGCAAAGAACGCAGGACGATCCAACTGATCGACGTGAAGGCGGAAAACGGAAAATATTCGTTCGGCTTCGATAAATTCGACCGTTTCATCTCCATCGCGGAGGGCTGCGGTGTAAAGTACTTCGAGATGTCCCATCTGTTCACGCAGTGGGGAGCCCGCGCCTGCCCGAAGATCATTGCGGACACGCCCGAAGGGAAAAAGCGCATTTTCGGATGGGATACTCCTTCCGATTCGGCGGAATATACCTCTTTTCTGGAGAGTTTTCTTCCCGCGCTCGAGGCGCATATCACGGCCCTCGGCATCAAAGACCGTACGTTCGTACATATTTCCGACGAGCCGAACGAAAAGTGCATCGATCTTTATGCGCGGCATAAAGCGCTGTTCCGCCGGCTGATCCCCGATCTGAAACATATCGACGCGCTCAGCGAGATCGCCTACCTCGATCGGAAACTTGTCGACATTCCCGTCGCTGCCTCGAATGCCGCCGCTCCCTTTATCGCGAGCGGTGCCGAGTATTGGGCATATTACTGCACGAGCCAGTGCACGTCATACGTATCCAACAGGCTTATGAATATGCCGCACGCCCGCAACCGCGTGTTGGGCGTCCAGTTATACAAGAGCGGCGCAAAGGGCTTTTTGCAATGGGGCTTTAATTTTTACAACACGTATCTTTCCCATGAAACGGTAAATCCGTTCCTCGTTACGGACGCGGGCGGCGGATTCCAGTCGGGCGATGCGTTTATCGTGTATCCTGCGCCCGACGGCGTGTACGATTCGCCGCGGTACGAAGTGTTCCGCGAAGCGATGCAGGATTACAGGGTGCTCATGCTTTTGGAAAAATATATCGGCCGCCCTGCGGTGCTCGATTTTCTGAAAGAAGAGGGAATCGAAGGGTACAGCGTGTATCCCCGCGGCGCAAAACCGCTGCTTTCGCTCCGCAAAAAAGCGGAAGCGCTCATCGCCTCCGCATCCCGCAAAGCAGATAATCGTTCTCAGTAAATAATAATGATCCGATCTGTTTATAAGGACCTAAGGCAGTTAAACGGCTTAGGTCCTTATTTTTTATCTAAAAAGAAACCCACCGGCTATGCCGGTGGTGGCGAGGGGCAGAGAAAAGGCTTTAGCAGCAGCAAGCGTCAGTATACAAAAAAACTCCGGTGTGCTAAACTGAATGTAAGGCTCGCAACCGTACACAAGAAAAGCACACAGGAGGACGTTTTGATGAAAAATCAAGAAAACGACACATTCAGTTTAGCACACACGACGTGGAAATGTCAATACCATATCGTGTTCACGCCGAAATATCACAGGAAAGTGATATATGGGGCATTGCGGACAGAGATAGGAAAAATTTTGCGAGAACTGTGTAAGCGAAAAGGAGTGGAAATAATCGAGGCGCACGCAATGCCGGATCATATTCATATGTTGGTGAGCATACCGCCGAATGAGAGGGTATCATCGTTTATGGGATATCTGAAAGGGAAGAGTACGATGATAATATTCGAGCGGTATGCTCGCCTGAAGTACAAGTATGGGAACAGGCACTTTTGGAGCAGGGGATATTATGTAAGCAC
>DXCO01000014.1 GCA_019115945.1 Candidatus Borkfalkia excrementavium
TACCGCAGAAATACACAAAGGTTGGTTATTGTTATGAAAAAATTGTTGTTGGGAGATTTTGCCGTCGCGCGCGGTGCCTGGGAAGCGGGCGTAAAAGTCGCGGCCGCCTATCCCGGAACGCCCTCCACGGAGATCACGGAGGAACTTGCGCGCTATCCGGAAGTTTACAGCGAGTGGTCGCCGAATGAAAAAGTGGCCCTCGAAGTCGGCATCGGCGCTTCAATCAAGGGTGCCCGCACCATCGTTTCCATGAAGCACGTCGGGCTCAACGTCGCATGCGATCCGCTCTTTACGGCGGCGTATACGGGCGTAAACGGCGGCCTGGTCATCGCCGTTGCGGATGACCCCTCCGTTTTCAGTTCGCAGAACGAACAGGATACGCGCCTGACCGCCGTCAGCGCGAAAGTGCCCGTTCTGGAGCCTTCCGACAGCGGAGAAGCGAAAGAATTCACAAAATACGCGTTCGAACTTTCCGAAAAGTACGACACGCCCGTCATCCTCCGTCTTACGACGCGCGTCGCGCACTCGCAGAGCCTTGTGGAACTTTGCGACAGGGAAGAGAGGGAAAACAGGCCGTACGAGCGCAACATCGCAAAATACGTCATGATGCCCGCAAACGCGCGCGTCAAACACACGGTCGTCGAAGACCGCATCGAAAGACTTTCCCATGATTCCGATTCCTTTGCGATCAACCGCATCGAAGAGGGGAGCAAAGATCTCGGCATCATCTGTTCCGGCGGCGTATACGAATACGTCAAGGAGGCGCTGCCCGAAGCGAGCGTTCTCAAACTGGGCATGGTATATCCGCTTCCGTACGGGCTGATCGAAAAGTTTGCGGCGGGGGTGAAGCGTTGCATCGTCGCAGAGGAACTCGCGCCTCACCTCGAAACGCTGATCAAGGCGCACGGGATCCAGGTAGAGGGCAAAAACCTCTTCCCGCTTTGCGGAGAATTTTCTGCCCGTCTCATCCGCGAATGCGTGCTGGGAGAAAAGGAAGAGGTGCGTGCGGAAAATGTTCCCGCCCGTCCTCCCGTACTGTGCGCGGGCTGCCCGCACAGGGGCGTTTTCTACGTGCTTTCCAAACTGAAACTCAACGTCCTGGGGGATATCGGCTGCTATACCCTCGGCGCCGTGCCGCCTCTCGGCTCGATGGACGCGGTCGTCTGTATGGGCGCAAGCGTCGGCATGGCGATCGGGTTCGACAAGGCGGATCCGGAAGCGCACAAACATTCCGTCGCGGTCATCGGCGATTCCACCTTTATCCACAGCGGCATTACGGGGCTGATCGACGCCGTTTACAATAAGGCGAAAATCACCGTCGTTATTTTGGACAACCGTACGACGGGCATGACGGGGCATCAGAATCACCCCGCCACCGGAAAGACGATCAAAAACGAACCTACATACGAATTGCAGTTGGACGAAGCGTGCCGCGCTGTCGGCGTGAAAAACGTCTGCACGGTCGATCCCGGCAACCTCGCGGAAACGGAAGCGGCGATCAAAGCGGCGCTCGAAAGCGACGAAGTATCCGTCGTGATCGCGAAAAAGCCGTGCGTGCTTTTGACCAAAAAGTTATATAACGGATTCAGAGTCAACGAAAAATGCAAAAAGTGCAAGGCATGTCTGAAACTCGGCTGCCCCGCCATCGTCAACGGCAAGGACGGCATCACCATCGACGTTTCGCTTTGCACGGAATGTGGCCTTTGCAAAAGTGTCTGCAAATTCGGCGCGATCGAAGGGGAGGTCAGGTAATATGGATATTTTGATCGTAGGAGTCGGCGGGCAGGGAACGCTGCTCGCAAGCCGCGTTTTGGGCAAATACGCGCTCGATTGCGGCTACGACGTGAAGTTGAGCGAGGTGCACGGCATGGCGCAGCGCGGCGGCAGCGTCATGACGTACGTACGCATCGGGCAGAAGATCGCCTCTCCCATCATCGACGAGGGCGGCGCAGATCTCATCCTCGCCTTTGAAAAACTGGAAGCACTGCGCTATGCGCATTACCTCAAAAAGGGCGGCAGCGTGCTTTATTCCACGCAGGAGATCATGCCCATGCCCGTCGTAACGGGCGCGGCGGAGTATCCGAAGGGGATCGAAGGCAAACTCGTCGGGCAGGGGGTCGATGCGCTGGGGCTCGCGCTCGAAGCGGGCAACGCAAAGGCGGCAAATTCCGTCATGCTCGGCGCGCTTTGCAAAAAACTCGGGTTCGACAGGGAAAAGTTTGAGGGAGCGCTCCTTGCAAGCATTCCGCAAAAGACGGTCGAGATGAACCAAAAAGCGTTCGAACTCGGATACGCGGCAATCTGAAAAAACAAAAGGGGAAACAACAATGAGCAAAGTCAAAGATTATATCTATCGTCCGGAATTCGAATGCATGAGCCGTTCGGAAATGGAAAATCTGCAGAGCGAACGGCTGAGAAAAACGGTAGAGCGGGTGTATAACAACTGCAAGCCTTACCGCGCGAAGATGGACGAACTCAAACTGAAACCGTCCGATATAAAGTCGGTTTCCGATCTTTCCAAACTGCCCTTTACGGTCAAACACGACTTGCGGGAAGCGTACCCGTTCGGGTTTTATTCCGCGCCGTCCGACGAGATCGTCGAAGTGCACGCCTCCAGCGGTACGACGGGCAAACTGACCGTCGTCGGCTATACGCAGAACGATATCGACGTTTGGGCGGAGATCGCTGCCCGCAGCCTCGCGATGGCGGGCGTCACAAAAAGTTCGATGGTGCACGTGGCTTACGGCTACGGCCTGTTTACGGGCGGGCTGGGCGCGCATTACGGCGCGCAGAAGATCGGCGCGTCCACCGTTCCGGCGAGCGCGGGCAACACGATCCGCCAACTCACGCTGCTGCGCGATTTCGGTGCGACGCACCTATGCTGTACCCCTTCGTACGCGATCTTTCTCGGCACGGAAATTCAGAAAGCGGGCATGAACATTGAAGATTTCTCCCTTGTCGGCGGCGCTTTCGGCGCAGAACCTTGGACGTATCAGATGCGCGACGAACTGGAAAGGCTCCTGCATATCGACGCTTTGGACATATACGGCCTTTCGGAGATTTCCGGTCCCGGCGTCTCGATGGAGTGCATGCAAAAGCACGGCAATCACGTTCAGGAAGATCATTTCATTCCCGAAATCATCGACCCCGTCACGCTCGAGCCGCTCCCGTTCGGCAGCGAGGGCGAACTCGTGTTCACGACGATCACCAAGACGGGCCAGCCGCTCATCCGCTACCGCACGCGCGATCTGTGCACGCTGTCCGACGAAAAGTGCGCCTGCGGCAGAACGACGGTCAAAATGAGCAAGGTCAAGGGCCGTTCGGACGATATGCTCATCATCCGCGGCGTCAACGTATTCCCGTCCCAGATCGAGGCTGCGATCATGAACGTCTCGGGCGTATCGCCGCATTATATGATTTATGTGGACAGGATCAACAACCTCGACGTGATGGAGATCGACATCGAACTGGACGGCAATCTGACGCCCGACAAAGTTTCCGACGTCGAGTCCATCAAAAAGAAGGTGGAAACGGAAGTCAATTCCTACATAGGGCTGAGTGCCAGGATCAAACTGTGCGAGAGCGGCAGCATCCAGCGGAGCGAAGGCAAAGCGGTGCGCGTGATCGACAGGCGCAAATAAATCGGGATAAGGAGGAAAAATATCATGTTAGTCAAACAACTTTCCGTTTTTATGGAAAACAGGCCGGGCAGGCTGTATAAACTCACGCACGCGCTGGGAAAAGAGGGGATCGATTTTGTGACCCTCTCCATCGCGGACACCAAAGATTTCGGCATCGTCCGATTTATCGCGCGCGACAACGAGCGCGCTTTCGAGATCCTGAAAAACGAGGGCTTTACCGTGGGCATCACCGAACTGATCGGCGTGGAAGTGGCGGATAAGCCCAACGCGCTTGCCGAGGTGGTTGCGTTGATGGAGCAGGAAAACATTAACATCGAATATCTGTATTCCTTTGTGCTGACCAACCATAACACCGCAAAAATTCTGATGCGAGTGAACGATACCGAGCGTGCCGTAAAGATCCTCGAACAGAAAGGGATCAAACTGCTTTCCGAAAAAATTCTGTAAGCGGATGAAGAAGAGAGCCGCCTTTGTAGGGCGGCTCTGTTTTCTGCCCGGAAAGGGCAGGCGAGGAAATCATTATGTGGTTTGACGAGAGCGTCTTTTATCAGATCTATCCGCTCGGGTACTGCGGAGCGGAAAAATACAACGACGGGGGCGAGGTGCGCCGCCGTCTTTATAAAATAGAAGAAAACATTCCCGCGCTCAGGTCGCTCGGGTTCAACGCGGTGCTTTTGAATCCGCTCTTTGAAAGCGGCCGGCACGGGTACGACACGGTCGATTTTTATCGCGTGGACAGGCGGCTCGGAGAGAATGCGGATTTCCGTTCGCTCGTCGGAAAATTTCACGAGGCTGGCATGCGCGTCGTGCTCGACGGCGTGTTCAATCATGTCGGGCGTGGCTTTTTCGCCTTTGATGAGGTGCGCAAACACCGCGAGCGTTCGGACAAAAAAGATTGGTTTCATATCGATTTCAACGGCAATACGCAGTATAACGACGGTTTTTGGTACGAGGGCTGGGAAGGGCATCAGGAACTGGTAAAACTCAATCTGCAAAATCCTGCCGTGCTCGAATATATCGCCGGTGCCGTGCGCATGTGGATCGGCGAATTCGGCATAGACGGTCTCCGCCTCGACGTCGCGTACATGCTGCCCGAGTGGTTTTTCGAATGGCTCAGGCGCATCGTCTCTGAGATGAGGCCGGACTTTTTCCTGTTGGGAGAGGTGATCCACTGCCAGAACTTTGCAAAAAATCTGACGCCCGCCCGTCTCGATTCCATCACGAATTACGAATGTTACAAGGGGCTGACTTCTGCGCTCAATTCCGACAATCTGTTTGAGATCGAACATTCCCTCGAACGGCTGTTCGGCGCGCAGCCCTGGTGCCTGTATACCGGTAAAAATCTGCTGTCGTTTGCCGACAATCACGACGTAACGCGCGCCTGTTCCGCGCTGAGGGACAAGCGCAAACTATCCGCTCTGTACGCGATCTTATATTCGATGCCGGGCATACCGTGCGTCTACTACGGTTCGGAATACGGCGCGGAAGGGGAGAAGGGGCGCGGCGAGGACGGAGACGACGCGCTCCGTCCGTGCATGGACGCCGTCGACCGAGGCAAAGCGCCCGAACTGACGCGCCTGATCGGAAAACTCAATCAGATCCGCGCGGGCGAACGTGCGCTCGCTTACGGAAGTTACGAAAAATGCGTCCTTTCCAACAAATACATGTGTTTTCGCAGAGAACGGGAGGGAGAGCGGATCTACTGCGCGGTCAACATATCGGAAACGCCCGTGGCGATGCACGTCGAAAACGCGGGCGGGACGGATTTTCTGACGGGCGAGCGCTGCGCTTTACAAGATTTTGTCCTTTCTCCCTTTTCGGCAAAAATCATCAAAAAGGGATAAGATCCGCGCCGAAAAATCCGCATAAAAATTTTTTATGAAAACGATTACAAACGATAGACAAACGCATAAAATATCTATATAATTGACCTGATTATGAAATGCCGAGGTCTCGCGTTATGAGAGGTTCGACGGATCTTACGGTCGGAAATCCCTGGAAAAACATCCTGTTTTTCTGCATCCCGATTTTGATCAGCAATATTTTTCAGCAGTTATACAGCATGGTCGATACCATCATCGTGGGCAAGACCATCTCTCTTTCCGCGCTCGCCGCGGTCGGCTGCACGGGGTCCATCAGTTTTCTGATCATGGGGTTCGTCTCCGGCATCACGAGCGGGTTCGGCGTGCTGATGGCGCAGTTTTACGGCGCGAAGGATGAAGAGGGGTTCAAGCGTGCGGTGGGTACCTGTTACCTTCTGTGCGCCATGGTCACCGTCGTCGTGACGGCGATCGCCGTGCCGACGGCCATGCCCCTTTTGCGGCTGATGAAAACGGGCGACGATATCATCGGCGACGCGCATTCTTACATAGTTACGATCTACTGGGGGATATTCTGTGCCGTCATCTATAATATGTCGGCGGCGATGCTCCGTTCCATCGGAGACAGCCGTTCCCCGCTCATTTTCCTCATCATTGCCTCTGTTTTGAATATCGGGCTTGATTTTCTGTGCATTCTCGTATTCGATATGGGCGTGATGGGCGCGGGGCTTGCGACGGTTTTTTCCGAACTGCTGTCCGGTATCGCATGTCTCGTATACGGCCTGAAGCGTTACAAGATCCTGCGCATCGGCAGGGCGCACCTGAAATGGAACGGTTCGCTCGCCTGGAAGCATATCAAGATCGGTCTGCCCATGGCGCTGCAGTTTTCCATCACCGCCATCGGCGTCATGGTCGTTCAGACCGTTCTCAACGGTATGGGAACGATGTCCGTTGCCGCCTATACCGCGGCCTCGAAGATCGATACCATTGCACAGCAGCCGCTCATTGCGATCGGGGCGGCGATCGCCACGTACTGCGCGCAGAATTACGGCGCTCAGCAATTTACACGTATCAAAAAGGGGATGAACGTCGGTCTTGTCTTATCGGTCGCGTTCAGCGCGTTCGGATTTCTGCTCGTGTTTACGCTCAAATCTCCGCTGTTGCGCCTCTTTTCCGACGATTACGCCGCCATCGAGCAACAGGCGACGCAATACCTTTATATCAATGCGGGCACGTACGTCCTTTTGGGGCTGATCCATCTCTACCGCAACGGGATCCAGGGCATGGGCTTTTCCGCCGTGACGATGCTGTCGGGCGGCATCGAACTTGTCATGCGCGTCGTGGCGGCGCTCGTATTTGCTCGTTACTTCGGCTATATCGGGGTGTGTACGGCAAACCCCGCGGCATGGCTGGGTGCGGATATCATCCTGATCTCCATTTACGTCTATATTTACTGCAAGCGTTTCCGCCCCGCTCTGAAGCGGGAACAGGAGGGCGCGGCCATTGCTTCGGCCAAGATCAAAAACGAATAGAAAAAACCGCTCTGAAAGGGGCGGTTTTTTATTGACAAAAAATATCCGTATATGTATAATTATTCCTATATTTGAATAATTATTCTGTCACGCCGCAAGGCGGCGGGTGAGGAGCATGGAATGGAAGTCGTACTGTATATCGTAATACTCGTTCTGTTCTTTGCGCTGATGATTTTTATCGGCGTCAAAAACAGCCGAAGCACCAAATCGGTGCAGGGGTTTGTGCTGGGCAGCAGGTCCGTAGGGCCGTGGCTGTCTGCTTTCGCTTACGGAACTTCTTATTTTTCCGCGGTCATCTTTATCGGGTATGCGGGGCAGTTCGGCTGGAAGTTCGGCATTGCCGCCACGTGGATCGGCATCGGAAACGCACTGATCGGCTCTCTGCTCGCATGGGCGGTTTTGGGCAAGCGGACGCGCGTGATGACGCAGCAACTCGATTCCGCGACCATGCCCGATTTTTTCGGAAAGCGCTTCGCGGACAGCAAACTGAAGATCGCGGCTTCCGTCATCGTCTTTATTTTCCTGATCCCGTATACGGCTTCCCTGTATAAGGGGCTGGGCAGTCTCTTTGAAATGGCGTTCAATATACCGTATTGGGTCTGCATCCTCATCATGGCGGTCATTACGGGCGTATACGTTTTGATCGGCGGCTATATGGCGACCGCCTGGAACGATTTCATTCAGGGTATCGTCATGCTGGTCGGCATCATCGTCGTCGTGGCGGCCGTGCTGCTCGGGTACGGCGGTCTGAGTCAGGCGCTCGCCGATCTTTCTCAGATAGACAGCGGTTCGCTGAACGGGGCGTACGTCTCCTTTTTCGGCCCCGATCTGTACGGGCTTTTGATGGTGATCATCCTGACCAGCCTCGGCACCTGGGGGCTGCCGCAGATGGTACAGAAATATTATGCCATCAAAAACGAGGGTTCCATTAAAAAGGGCATGATCATCAGCACGCTGTTCGCGCTGATCGTTGCGGGAGGGTGCTATTTCCTCGGCGGGTTCGGCAGACTTCTGGGCGGGGACTATTCGGGTAATTACGACGCGATCATTCCCGCGCTCATTTCCGATCTGAATCCGATCATCATTGCGCTGGTGCTCGTTCTGGTCGTTGCGGCGTCCATGAGCACGCTCGCCTCGCTCGTCATGAGTTCGAGTTCCACCCTCACGCTCGATTTGATCAAGGGCGTCAGGAAGGATATGGGGCACAAGAGCCAGATGTTTTTGATCCGCTTTTTTATCGCGCTGTTTATCGTTGTCAGCGCCGTGATCGCGATCGTTTACGAAGAATTCGGTCTCTCCTTTATCGCGGAGATGATGGGTGTCAGTTGGGGTGCGCTTGCGGGAGCGTTTCTTGCGCCGTACCTGTACAGCCTGTATTGGAAAAAGACGTCGAAAGCGGGCTGTTGGGCTTGTTTTGTATTCGGGGTGGGCATGAGCCTTGCCGCTCTCGTCATCTCGCTGATGCGCTCTTCCGGCGTACTGTCCGATTCGTTCATGCAGTCCTTTCTCTATAAATATTTCTTTTCCTCATCCGTCTACGTCGGCACGTGGACGATGCTGATCGGCTTTCTGATCGTCCCCGTCGTATCGCTGTTCACGCGCGCGCCGGACAGGGAGATGTTGGATAAACTGTTCCGTCCTTTCGGGCAGATGAATCAGGCGTTGGAAGGAGTGGAAAACCTTTACTTTACAAAACAGCCCAAACCCGTCCGCTTTACGGGCGGCGAAGCGGATCCGTCAACAGACGAAGCGGAAACGCCCGCTTCCGACGAGCGGACAGAATGACCGAAACGCCGGATCAAAACAAAAAATTTGACATATTTTTGCAAAGGCAGCCGAAAAACGGCTGCCTTTTTCCGTGCGGTTGTAATTGTTTGTCATATATTTGCATGATTTTATTGACAAATACATAAATAAAGATTATAATAATTTTGTCATTAAAATCTATGACAAGCAATTACAGGAAGTATATGAACAGTTCAGTCAAACATAAAAAGAGCAAAAAGAAACTGCTGATCTGCAGCATCGCCGTTGTTCTTTTGATCGCGGTGACGCTGACGTTGCTTTTCGCCTGCGGAAACAAGGGGACTCCGCCCGTCATTCCCGACGATACGAAGTCTGTCCGCCTTGTTCCGCCCGAAGACGGTTCTTTGCCGGAAGACCATACCAATTTGGAAAATATAGGTTACCTTGCAGGGCGGCTTGCATCCCGCTCTTATTACCATGCGGAAAACGTGGGTACGGTGCAGACGAACATGATGGGCGTCAAGCAGGAGATCGTCGGCAGCAAGGATTATAAAGACGGTATACTCATCGTGGAATCGATCAGCGTCAGCAACAGTTCGCTGGCACCCTCGAAGGCGCAGCAGCGCTATATCGGGGAGGATAAGGCGATCGTCCGCGGCGCGGCGTCCGGCGACAAATCCGACTGGAACGGGCTGGATACCGAATGGTCTACGGGAGACCCCACCGTCTATGACAAAGAGGGGTATGAAAACAAGTACGGCATGTGGCCGACGGAACTTACCGACTATATCGTCAACGAGAATACGATCACGGATTATTCCGATCTGACGGTAGCAGACGGCGTGTACAGCCTGACCGTTTCGCTGGATACGAAATCTTCCGTCTATTATTATATCAACCAGATGAAGACCATGGGGGATCTTCCCAAAGACTCATGGCCCACCTTCTATTCCATTCAGATCACTTTCGAGTTTACTGCAGACTGGACGCTCCTTTCCTATACGGTGCAGGAAGAATACCAGACGTATAAAGCGGGGTTCAATGCAGACTGTACGGGCACGAACGCCTTTACCTTTTCTTACGAAGAGGCGGATGCGGACGTCTCCGCATATAAAGAGTATTTCGAGCAGTATGCCGACGCGGACGTTACGGGCGGCGGAGAAGAGGATGCGGAATATACCGCGGCAGATTACCTCGGGCTTGGGTTTGCCTCCTTTTTGCAGGGCGAAACTTCTCTGCAGGCGGATCTGACGATCAACGGCACCCCCGTTTCCGCACAGGTGCTCCTTTCCATGGGCAGCGACGCTTCGGGCGGGATCCTTCTCAATTCAATCAAGGCGAATCTTGGTTCGCTCGCTTTTTCTTACGGCGGCGGGCAGATCTATCTTTCCTATAAAGATTTTATCGGAAAAATTTCCGAAGAGGACCTGCAGGGCCTGCTGGGCGGTACTTCCCTGTCGGGGCTGTTCGGCGAATTGGATATGGCCGCGCTGATGGATCAGTTGGGCAGCGGCACGATCTCCAAAGACGGAGAAAAGGTGGCTCTTTCCTGCGAATTGACCCTCGGCGATTTCAAACTTCTCTTAACATTCGGCTTTACCGAAATGGACGGGGAGGTCTCCTTTGACTATATTTCCGCAGAGATCTCACTGTCGGATATCAGCATTTCCGCAAACGTCACGCTTGCAGAAGAGCCGGTGACCGTTTCGATCGATACGGAAAAAGCAGTCGATCTGAAACCGTTCGCGCAAAACATCCTTGCACTTGCGGAAGGCAAGCGGTTTGAAATTTCCCTCTCGTATTCGAACGAATCGATCGGCCTGTCTTTGGAAGAGGGCTCGATCACCGTCGATCTTTCTTCCGGCTTTGCCGCGGAAGGCGCGTTCACGCTCAGATATGCAGGGCTGAAAATTCCCGTTGCCTTCACGTGGAAAGAGGATGTAGCGTATATCAGAATTTACGGGATCTCGGTCAAAGCGGGCGCGGCGGAGATCAAAGACGCGGTTGCGGCAATTTTGGAGAGCACGGGTACGGAACTTCCCGAAGCGAATATCGATTTGGGATCTCTTATCAGCGCGCTTCTGACGCTGGACTACGACAGCGTGATCAGCGAACTTTCGCTTACGTCGGAAGGGCTTGCGCTGGCCGTGGATCTGGACGGATTGCTGTTCGCTCTGACGGGCGAGGAGAGCGCGCTCGGCGAACTGCGCGCGGAATATACGGCGGCGGACAATGCGTTTACGCTGAACGTGATGGGCGCAGTGATCGGGATCCGCGGTTCGGACGAAGAAGTGGCCGTGCCCGAAGGCGAATATATCTCGCTGAGCAGACTGCTGGCATTCGTTACGCCGGTGGAAGAGATCGCGGCGAGCAAAGACGCAGCATTTACGGCGTCGCTGAGCACGGCGCTGAGCGGCGTGAAAATACGGGCGGATCTGACGGGAGAGATCAGGTTCGCAGAACAATCGCCCGAAATATGGCTGAAAGCGGAAGTATTTGCGGGCGACGGAAACCGGATCACGGCGTACATAATTTACGATTCTGCAGGGCTCTTGTTGCAGATCGGAGACGTGAAGGCGCAACTGAAAGCGGAAGATCTTTCAAAAGTGCTCGAAAAACTGACGGAAGGGGATGCAGGAAATACGGCGTTGGAGGCGCTTTCGGCCTTAACCGAAAAGATGGACTTAAACGCATTTTTGGAAAGCCTGGCCCTTGCGGCGCAAGGTGAGAATGCGCTGAAGATCTCGATGAATCTGGCGGCTCTGCTCGGAGAAGACTTCGGCGAAGGCGAATTTACGGTTTCGTCAGAGGGCGGCAGACTCTCCGTGATCGCGGTCAAACCGTTGCAGGTCTCGGGCATCGTATTGGACGGCCTGAGCGTTTCGGCCTGGTCGGGTGCGGGAGAGAATACGTTTGCGATCGAAGGGGCGGTGGACGTATGGCCGCTGATCGAAAGCGCAGAAAAACTGCTTTCGTCTGACGGATTCAAAATAGCGGTAGGGTACGAGAACGAAGATCTCAGCCTGAAGGTGAGCGGCACCCTGCTCGCGACGGTCCGTCCCGAACTTGCACTGCAGGGCAGTCTGTCGGTGACGTTTGCAGATTTGCAGATCCCCGTCACGTTTGTTTATACGGGCGGAGAAAATGCGGGGCTCTGGCTCACCGTCTGCAATCTCCGCGTACATGCCGATCAAAGCGAACTCGACTCTTTGATCGCATCTCTGCAGGAAATTTTGTCTGCCTCCGCGTCCGGCCTTACGGATACCGCTGCGCTGACTGTTTCCGATATCCTTGCAGAGATCCTGCAACTTGATCTTTCGGCAATCCTTGAAGATTTCAGCCTGACGGAAGAGGGCTTCGGTCTGACGGTCGATCTCGATGCGCTTTTGAACGCGCTGACCGGGCAGACGTCCTCTTACGGCGATGTAGTTGCGGAGTATGATCTTGCGGAAAGCGAATTCCGCCTGACGGTAATGGGTGCTTCCGTTGCGCTCTCCTCCTCCGAACACGGGGCAATTTTGCCGCCCGAAGAAGAGTATCTGTCCCTGTCCGTCCTTTTGGATCTCGTCAATACGGCAAAGCAGATCGCCTCTTCCGACGATCTGGCGTTCGGCGCCGAATTTACGACGGCCCTGTTGGAAGTGCCCATGCGCGTCTCTGTCGGCGGCGAAATCAAGTTCGCGGCCGCGCAGGATACCGGCGTGTGCGCCCTTTCGTCCGTCTATCTGATATTGGAATTCAGCCGTGTCGGCGCGGAACTTACGCACCGCGTAGAAATTCTCTACGACGGTTCGCTCACCCTCGCTTACGGCGGATATAAAATGACGTTCACCAAAGACGATCTTTCCGAAGTTCTTGGCAAAATTGAAGAAAAATTCGGCAAAGCGGATACCTATGCGAGCGAACAGTTGGCGGACTTGCAGGCGATCGTTTCCTTCCTGAAACAAAACGCGCAGACACTGCAAAAACTGATCGACAGCCTTGAGATCTCGGCCGCAGAGGGCGGAATGAACGTCGCGGCCGACCTCAGCGCCCTGATACAGGGTATGGGCGGAATTTCGTTGGACGTAACTGTCAAAGACGGAGAAATTTCCGTGCGTTCCTTGAAAGAGATCGCCGTATCCGGTATTTCTCTGCAGAACCTGAGCGCGCGTCTGTTTGTTGCGGAAAACGAGTATGCCGCCGATCTGGGCGGATATAAAGTCTGCAACAACGTATTCGAATTCATTCTGAACGGTTATATGAAACTGTTCGGCAGCGAGTTCGTCGCGTTAGATCTTGCGTACACGGAAGGGGATCTTTCCGTCGCGCTGGACGGCAGACTGCAACTTGCCCCGAACGAAACGGATTCGACCGTCGTCTTCAATCTCGACTTTGCCGCTACGATCGTGCAGGGCGGCTCTGCAAACTACCTGCACCTCGTGATCTTGGAAGACCAACTGTGGATGAGTTATTCGGTGAAGGGGCTTGATGCGGAAAATGCGCTCCGCGTTACGATGCCCGTTTCCGATCTGTTTGTCGCGGGCGGCACGATTCTGCCCATCCTCGCGCCCATTCTCGGCATTACGGAAGACGCCTATTATTACGATTTTGTCAACGTGATCCTCGGCGAAGCATACGAAACGATCAACAGCGGCATCTTCGGCGAAGTGTCGATCGCCGATTGGGTCGGGCTGATCCTCGACATACTCGACGAATACGGCGTCATCGGCGGCGATCCGTCCGCAACCGCTCCCTCCGATACCACATCGGCAGATCAGGTAGCCGATATCGCGATCACCGAATCGAACGGCGTTTGGTCGCTGGCCGTCGTACAGGGAGGAATGGATCTCAGTCTTTCCACGTCGGCGGGAGAAGGTGCGGAAATCGTACAGCCTTCCGGCAATTATCTCGACGGTTCATCCCTCGCGCAACTTCTGAAAGATGTGTTGCGTGCATACGATTACGCGAACCCCGAACAAGGATATTATTTGAGCGGAACCATAAATTTAAATTTCGATTTAAAAATTGATTTGGGATTAGGCTCGCTGTCTTTGGCTGAACATCAGGTACCCGTGCAGATCGATCTGCGCATAGGGTTTGATGAAAATCAAAATCCGCATATATACATTAAAGTCGTCTCGCTGAAAAATGTATACGAAGTGTTCGGTCTCATTCCGGTTACAATCATCAACGCCGATACGACTACAGAAATTGCAATCAAGGATGGCAATATATATATGCGTCGTACGACCCCTGAAGAAACAGAGGTTGAAGAAACGACAGTCGCTTATTCGCGCCGCGGCTATAAATTCGGCGACGATCTGCTGAAGAATTACTATAATATCGTTACGCAGAGAACGGAACGGGATTATTCTGTGCAGTGCAGATCTATGCGCTTAAGTTCGCTTCTCCAAGAAGGAATGCAATCGCTTATGGAGCAACTTTACTTCGTTCTTAATTTGTCCGATACCGTTCAGGGAGTGATCCCCGGTTTTGAAGATACTTCATTGGGCTCTGGCGAGTCTTCGTATGATATCGGCGAGATGGTGAACGGATATACCTATTCAGACAATGTTTATTCGTTAAATTTGAATTTGGCGGCACTTGCGAACAATACCGATCTCGGTTCGTTGAATATCTCTATAGCACGCAACGGCGAAGGGGAACTATTGTCATTGAACGGCAAGATGACAATGCTGAAAAATATTATCACGTTGTCCTTTGATTTTGAGCATGTTTCACCGGGAGAGGATTCTCAAGGGAAACAATTGTGCGACGAGGTAATTGCGTACTTTGCGGAAAACGGGCTGACCGTTCCGGAACAGGGAGTCAATGCAGAAAAAATTTATACGGATGTTCGCGTAACTTGTTCGGAAGGTACGGCCTCCTATTACAAAACAAGTGATAGTTGGGCGAACGGAAGTTATGTGCTGGAAAACGGTGAGTGGCTGAATAAAAATTGGCGTTTCGATTCCTCTACAGGCACGGTCATCGTGGGATAGTATTTATGTATCGTTTTTTGCTGATGGTTGAAAAATTATAAGCAAAAACGCTTTACAAACGGAAAAGTTTGTGCTATTATATTTTATAACATACATATGTTAAACGCTGTGAAGCGGAACAGTACCCCGAATTTCAGGTACACAGAGAACCGTCGGTCGGTGTGAGGCGGTCGAAGATTTCGGGCGAACTCGCCGCCGAGCGGTTTATCCGAAAGCAAAGTAGGGTAAAACGGGTGCTCGCCGTTAAAAGAGAAGGATATGCGCCGGCAAAGGCAAGTATCTTTATGAGTGCGCGCAGGTTCGTCTGCGCGAAAAGGAGTGGTACCGCGAACCCGATTTCGTCTTCTTAAAGAGGAAATCGGGTTTTTTATTTTCTTCCGCAAATTGCGCGGAAGGGCGCGGCGTCCGCCGCAATCCGTAATATGGGAGAGGACAGAATCATGAAAAATTTCGAAAAGTACACAAAACAATATTTTATGCCTCCCGTCCGCTGTATGGACTGGGCGGAAAAAGATGCCGTCGACCATGCGCCCGTGTGGTGCAGCGTCGATCTTCGCGACGGAAATCAGGCTCTGATCGAGCCGATGAGCCTTGCGCAGAAGGTGGAGTTTTTCAAACTTCTCTTAAAGATCGGCTTTAAGGAGATCGAAGTGGGCTTCCCCGCGGCGAGCGAAACGGAATACACGTTTTTGCGCACGCTGATCGAAAACGACCTGATTCCGGACGACGTGACGGTGCAGGTGCTCACGCAGGCGCGCGAGCACATCATCCGCAAGACGTTCGAGGCGATCAAGGGTGCGAAAAACGTCATTGTGCATGTCTATAATTCCACGTCTGTGGCGCAGCGCGAGCAGGTCTTCAAAAAGGACAAGGCGCAGATTCTGAAAATTGCGGTAGACGGCGCAAAACTTCTGAAACAACTCACCGATGAAGAGGGCGCAAAATACCGCTTCGAATACAGCCCCGAAAGTTTTACGGGCACCGAGCCGGAATACGCGCTGGAAGTTTGCAACGCCGTGCTCGACGTGTGGCAGCCTACGGCGGACAGAAAGGCGGTCATCAACATCCCCGCCACGGTAGAAAACGCGATGCCGCACGTCTTCGCGCAGCAGATCGAATACATTTCCAAAAATCTCAAATACCGCAAGAACGTGATGCTTAGTCTGCACCCGCACAATGACCGCGGCTGCGGTGTCGCCGCGACGGAAATGGGGCTTTTGGCCGGTGCGGACAGGGTGGAAGGCACGCTGTTCGGCAACGGAGAGCGCACGGGCAACGCCGATATCGTCACGATCGCCATGAATATGTTTTCGCAGGGCGTGGATCCGCAGTTGGATTTTTCCTTTATGCCGGAGATCTGCGAAAAATATACGGAATATACCCAAATGAGCGTTTCGCCCCGTCAGCCTTACGCGGGTTCGCTCGTGTTCGCGGCTTTTTCGGGTTCTCATCAGGACGCGATCGCCAAGGGCATGCAGTGGCGCAAAGAGCACGAAATGCCCCATTGGAACGTGCCCTATCTTCCCATCGATCCGAAAGACGTTGGCAGAGAATATCAGACGGACGTCATCCGCATCAACAGCCAGTCCGGCAAAGGGGGCGTCGGCTATATCCTGCAGGAAAATTACGGGCTGAACCTGCCCGCAAAATTCAAAGAGGCGATGGGTTATGCCGCAAAAAGCGTTTCCGACAGGACGCATAAGGAACTCAAACCCGACGAGGTTTACCGTGTATTTATCGACCGTTTCGTGAACAACCGCGAAAAATTTGACATACCCGAATGCCATTTCAGACAACTGGAGGAGGGGATCTCCGCCTCCGTAACGGTTGCGGAAAAGGGCAAAAGCGCCGTCGTCACGGCGGAGGGCAACGGCAGGCTGGACGCCGTCACGAACGCACTCAAAAAATATTTCGGCGCCGAATTCGTTCTGACAACTTACGAACAGCACGCTCTGAGCGAAAAATCCGATTCCAAGGCGCTTTCCTTTGTCGGAATCGAAAAGGACGGCAAGTTTTATTGGGGCGCGGGCATCAACGAAGATATCATCCGCTCTTCCATCGACGCATTGATTTCCGCGCTCAACAATTATCTCGAATAATCGGCGTATCCGCCGAAATGCAATAAAAAAGTCCGGTTTTTGCAAGCCGGGCTTTTTCTTTTCGGAAAGAAAAGGTCCCTGCACCCTGCGCTTTGATTTCCGAACGAATAATTTATAAATTTTATATCGGGTATAAAATTTAATGATAAAACGAATTTTTTTCATTTCATTGACAAATTTGCGATGAAAGAATTATAATCATGCCATAAAATTTCACGAGCAACAAAGGCGTTGCGGCAGGAACTCTCGGAAAAGGGAGCCCCTTTCGCGGCGCCTCTTGCTTTTTTTCAGGAGGTCAAAAAAATGAACGTACCCGAATTGTTCGGTTCGAATGTTTTCAACCGTCAGGTCATGCAGGACAAATTGCCGAAGGATATTTATAAGTCGCTTTCGAAAACCATCGACGAAGGCGCGCCGCTCGACATGGGCGTGGCGAACGTCGTGGCAAACGCCATGAAGGATTGGGCAGTGGAAAAGGGGGCGACCCATTTCACCCACTGGTTCCAGCCGATGACGGGCATCACCGCCGAAAAGCACGATTCCTTTATTTCCCCGACCAAAGACGGCAAAGTGATCATGGAGTTTTCGGGCAAAGAACTCGTCGTGGGCGAGCCGGATGCGTCAAGTTTCCCCAGCGGAGGCGTGCGCGCCACGTTCGAGGCGCGCGGTTACACGGCATGGGATCCTACGTCCTATGCTTTCGTAAAGGACGGCACGCTGTACATACCCACCGCCTTTTTCTCTTACAGCGGCGAGGTGCTGGACAAAAAGACCCCTCTTCTCAAAAGCATGGAAGCGCTCAACAAACAGGCGCTGCGCATCCTGCGCCTGTTCGGCAACAAAACGGCAAAGCGGGTATTTTCCACCGTCGGCGCCGAACAGGAATACTTTTTGGTCGATAAACAGGTCTATCTGAAGCGCAAAGATCTCATCTATACGGGCAGGACGCTGTTCGGCGCGAAGCCTCCGAAAGGGCAGGAGTTGGAAGATCACTATTTCGGCGCGATCAAAACGCGCGTTTCCGCTTACATGAAAGACCTCGACGAAGAACTTTGGAAACTCGGCATTCTCGCAAAAACCAAACACAACGAGGTCGCGCCCGCCCAGCACGAACTCGCCCCGATCTTTACGAGCACGAACGTCGCTTCCGACCAGAACCAACTCGTCATGGAAACGATGAAGCGGGTGGCGGCAAAACACGGGCTCGTGTGCCTGCTGCATGAAAAGCCGTTCGCGGGCATCAACGGTTCGGGCAAACACAACAACTGGTCTATGAGCACGGATACGGGGCTCAACCTTCTCGACCCGGGTTCCACGCCCGCCGAAAACGGACAGTTTATGGTATTTTTGACGGCCGTGATCAAGGCGGTGAACCTGCATCAGGATCTTCTGCGCCTGTCGGTCGCCAGTGCGGGCAACGATCACCGCCTGGGCGCAAACGAAGCGCCGCCTGCCATCGTCTCCGTCTTTTTGGGCGAAGAACTCGAGGCGGTCATCAAGGCTTTGGAAAAGGACGAAAAGTATTCCGGAAAGGGCAAAAAGATCATGAAACTGGGCGTTGATACGCTCCCCGATCTTCCCAAAGACACGACCGACCGCAACCGCACGTCTCCCTTCGCGTTCACGGGCAACAAATTCGAATTCAGAATGGTCGGGTCCTCCTTCTCGCTTGCGGGGCCGAACATTGTGATCAACACGGCCGTGGCGGACGTTTTGCGCGAGTTTGCGGATCAACTGGAAGGTGCCGCAGATTTCAACGCGGCGTTGCACGATCTGGTCGCGGACACGATCAAAGAAAATAAGCGCATCATCTTCAACGGCAACAACTATTCGGAAGAATGGGCAAAAGAAGCGAAAAAGCGCGGCCTTCTGAACCTGAAAAACTCTGCGGAGGCGCTCCCGCATTTTGCGGATAAAAAGAACATCGAACTGTTCGAACGCAACGGCGTGTTTACCGCGCGCGAAGTTGAGACCAGAACGGAGATCATGCTGGAAAACTATTCCAAAGTGCTCACCATCGAGGCGCTCACCATGCTCGAAATGGCGCGCAGGGATATTTATCCCGCCGTCAATGCGTATATCGACAGTCTGTGTGCGACGGTCCGCTCCAAAAAGAAAGCGGACGAAAGTTTGAAATGCGGTGCGGAACAGCGCCTGATCGCAAAACTGACCGCATACAGCGAAGAGATGTTCGACGGCACGGACGAACTCGAAGCGCTTCTTGCGGATGCGAAAAACTGCAAGGACGCAAAAACAGAGGCGGTTTTCTTTGCGGAAAAAGTTCTGCCCGTCATGGAAAAGATCCGTTCCTGCGCCGATGCCTGCGAGGGGCTCGTTTCCGGGCAGTACTGGCCTTTGCCCACATACGGAGAATTGCTGTTCAGCGTTTAATTTATAAATTTGCTCAAAGGGAGGTATGAAAAAATGGAAGGAATTTTCGGCTCGACGGGCGTATGGTTCTTGATCGGCGCGATCCTTGTCTGGTTCATGCAGGCGGGGTTTGCCATGGTGGAAACGGGTTTCACGCGCGCAAAAAACGCGGGCAACATCATCATGAAAAACCTCATGGATTTCTGTCTCGGAACCATTGTCTTTGTCCTGCTCGGGGCTGGTCTCCTGATGGGCGAGGATGCATTGTTCGGTCTGATCGGGATTCCGAATCTCGGCGTGTTTTCGGATTTTGCGAATTACGACTGGTCAAATTTTTTCTTTAATCTCGTGTTCTGCGCGACGACGGCGACCATCGTATCGGGCGCCATGGCGGAAAGAACAAAATTTCTTTCCTACTGCATCTATTCTCTCGTCATCAGCGCTGTCGTATATCCCATCGAAGCGCATTGGGTATGGGGTGGCGGCTGGCTGACCAATGAAATATTCGGCGTGTACTACGTGGATTTTGCGGGTTCTTCCCTCATCCATATGGTCGGCGGCATTTCCTCGTTTATCGGCGCGCTGATTTTGGGGCCGCGCTGGGGCAAATATCTGGATAAAGACGGAAATCCCACGCTCCTTCGCAAAAACGTAAAATATGTGCGTGCGATCCCCGGGCATAACCTGACGGTCGGCGCCCTCGGCGTGTTTATCCTTTGGTTTTGCTGGTACGGGTTCAACGGTGCGGCGGCAAAAGATATGACGCAACTTGCCCAGATCCTCGTCGTCACCACCGTGGCCACGGCGACATCTACCTGCGCCACCATGATCTTTACCTGGATCAAAAACAAAAAACCGGACGTATCGATGACCCTGAACGGGTCGCTCGCCGGACTTGTGGCCATCACGGCAGGGTGCGCGAACGTCGATGTCGTGGGTGCCTTCTTCATCGGTCTGGTCGCGGGAGTACTCGTCGACGTTGCCGTCGAAGTGATCGATAAAAAATTGCATGTAGACGATCCCGTCGGCGCGATCGCGGTGCACGGCTGCAACGGGCTGTGGGGAACGATAGCCGTAGCGCTGTTTTCAACGGGCATCAACCCCGTGGTGGACAGCGAAACGGGAGTCGTGCTTTCCGCTCAGAAAGGGCTGTTTTACGGCGGCGGGCTGAACATGCTCGGGACGCAGTTGATCGGCATAGTGTGCATCGCCGCATGGACGATCGTCTGCATGATCGCTCTTTTCCAGATCCTCAAACATACCTGCGGCGTCCGCGCTTCCAGGATAGAAGAGATCGAGGGGCTGGACAAACACGAGCACGGCCTGCCGAGCGCATACGCCGACTTTGTCGCTGCGCCGCTCGCGGCTGAAATGCTCGACCCTGAAGGCGTTCCCGCTCTTGAAGGAGAGGAGATCCCTGCCGAAGTGCCTATGGCGGCACAAATCAATGAGAACAAAGATGCGAAACTTTCCAAAGTCGTTATCCTCACCAAGCAGTCCAAGTTCGAATCACTCAAACAGTCGCTCAATGCGATCGGCGTGACGGGGATCACCGTAACGCAGGTGCTGGGATGCGGCGTCCAGAAGGGTGCGGGCGAATATTATCGGGGCGTTAAGGTGGATATGGATCTTCTCCCGAAAGTAAAGGTAGAAGTGGTCGTCAGCAAGGTTCCCGTAGAAGAAGTGGTGGCCGCGGCGCGAAAGGCTCTGTATACCGGGCATATCGGGGACGGAAAAATTTTCGTATATGACGTGGAAGATGTCGTGCGGATCCGTACGGGCGAAAGCGGATATGACGCCCTGCAGGATCCTGATCAGACATGATAAACTTTTCATTGGCTCACACTCGTTTTCTCATAAGCAGGAATGTGCTCCGCCGCAAGGCGGGGCGCATTTCCTTTTGCGGGTTTTTCCAAAAAGATAATTTTTGCTTATATTCCTTATTCAAAATAGTGAAAAAACGAATATTTTGTCATTGCTTGACGCCCGAAAGGGGGAAAGCCTATAATAGATGCGTTCAAAAAGATTTACGTTTGCGGGAGAGAACGATATGTTGTTGAAGGAAGGTCAGTTCAGAAATCCGTCGGGTTGCGCCGTTACGGGCGTGATCGACAGGAGCGGCAAGGGTATGAGCGGAGAGGGGATGATCCGTGCGATCTCCGTCATGCGCGACCGCTCCAACGGTTTGGGCGGCGGGTTTGCCGGTTACGGCATTTATCCTCATTATAAAGATTTTTACGCCTTTCATCTTTTCTACGATGAGAAGACGGCGCAGTCGGATACGGAAACTTTTTTGAAAAGACATTTCGAGATCGTGTATTCCTCCGAAATCCAGACGCGGAAAATTTCTGCCGTAAAGGACGAACCGCTGATTTTCCGCTATTTTCTGGCGCCTCTGCCGCAGAAACTGGCAAACAGCCATCTGGACGAAAGGGAGTATGTCGCGCGGTGCGTCAACCGCATCAATGCGGAAATCGTCGGCGCATACGTCTTTTCCTGCGGTAAAGATATGGGCATTTTCAAAGGGGTCGGCTATCCCGAGGATATCGGCAGATTTTACCGCCTGGAAGAATACGAGGGATATGCCTGGACGTGTCACGGCAGATATCCGACGAACACGCCCGGCTGGTGGGGCGGCGCGCATCCGTTCGGGCTTTTGGATTTTTCCGTCGTGCACAACGGAGAAATTTCTTCGTACGACGCAAACCGCCGTTACATCGAAATGTTCGGTTACAAATGCACTTTGCAGACGGATACCGAGGTGATCACCTATATCATCGACTATCTCGTGCGAAAAATGGGGCTGACTTTAGAAGAGGTCGCGCACGTGATCGCGGCGTCCTTTTGGTCCACGATCGCGGAAAAAGACGCGGAATCGCGCGAGCAGGAAACGCTGCTCCGCCGCATGTTTCCCTCTCTGCTCGTAACGGGGCCGTTCTCCATCATACTCGGGTATACGGGCGGTCTGATGGCTTTGGGCGACAGGCTCAAACTCCGCTCCATGGTCTGTGCGGAGAAAGGGGATAAGGCATATATCGCGAGCGAAGAGAGCGCGATCAGGATGATCGAACCGGATCTTGACAGGGTCTGGACGCCTGCGGGCGGCGAGCCGGTGATCTTTGAACTTTACAAAGGAGGGCGCGGCTGATGGATATGTATATACAGCCCGACTACGAAGTCGTGCGGAATTCCGACCGTTGCATTGCCTGCCGCGTCTGCGAGCGGCAGTGCGCTAATCTCGTGCATTCTTACGACCCCGATACGGGCAAAATGAAGGCAGACAGCGAAAAATGCGTGAATTGTCACCGCTGCGTCTGCCTCTGCCCGACGCATGCGCTGAAGATCGTGCGTTCGGACGATACCTATAAAATCAATGCAAACTGGAGCAACCAGACGATCAACGAGGTGTACAGGCAGGCAAATTCCGGCGGCGTTTTGCTCTCTTCGATGGGAAATCCGAAAGAATATCCGATTTTTTGGGATAAAATGCTCGTCAATGCCTCGCAGGTGACCAATCCGCCCATCGATCCTCTGCGCGAACCCATGGAAACGCAGGTGTTTTTGGGCAAACATACCGTCAAAATCGAGCGCGACGAGCGCGGCAAACTGAAAAACACGCTGCCTCCGCAACTCAAACTCAAAGTGCCCGTCATGTTTTCGGCCATGAGTTACGGCTCGATCAGTTACAATGCGCACGAAAGCCTTGCGCGCGCGGCGGAAGAACTGGGAACATATTACAACACGGGCGAAGGCGGGCTGCATAAAGATTTTTACAAATACGGCAAAAATACCATCGTACAGGTCGCGTCCGGCCGGTTCGGCGTGTTTCGGGACTATCTTGAAAATGCCGCGGCCATCGAGATCAAGATGGGGCAGGGCGCGAAACCGGGGATCGGGGGCCATCTGCCCGGCGCAAAAATTTCCGCCGACGTTTCCGAAACGCGCATGATCCCGCAGGGGGTGGACGCGATTTCTCCCGCGCCGCATCACGATATTTATTCGATCGAAGATCTGCGCCAGTTGGTCTATTCGCTGAAAGAGGCGACCGATTATAAAAAACCCGTTATCGTCAAGATCGCAGCGGTACACAATACGGCGGCGATCGCGAGCGGGATCGCGAGGAGCGGCGCCGATATCATCGCCATCGACGGATATCGCGGCGGCACGGGCGCGGCGCCTACCCGCATCCGCGATAACGTGGGGATCCCCATCGAACTCGCGCTTGCGGAAGCGGACCAGCGCCTCAGGGAAGAGGGGATCCGCGACAACGTGTCCATTGTGGTCGGCGGTTCCATCCGTTCGAGCGCAGATCTCCTCAAGGCCATCGCGCTGGGCGCAGACGCATGTTATATCGGTACGGCGGCGCTTTTGGCGCTCGGCTGTCATCTGTGCAGGACCTGTCACGAGGGGAAATGCAATTGGGGCATCGCCACGCAGAGGCCCGACCTCGTCAAGCGCCTGAATCCGGAGATCGGCTATAAACGGCTCGTCAATCTGGTCACGGCGTGGAATCACGAACTGCAGGAAATGATGGGCGGCATGGGGATCAATTCCGTAGAGGCACTCCGCGGGAACAGGCTGATGCTGCGCGGCGTCGGTCTGACCGATACCGAACTGAAAATTCTCGGCATCAAGTATGCGGGAGAGTCGCTCTGAGTGAGGGAGAGGTTATGAAACGGATCTACGTAAACGAAAAATGGTGCCTCGGCTGCCATCTTTGCGAATATGAATGCGCATTTGCCAATTCGGGCATGACGGATATGGTCAAGGCGCTCAAAGGAAAGGCCATTCACCCGAAGATCAGCGTAGAGGACGGCGGCGACATTCATTTTGCCGTCAACTGCCGTCACTGTACGGATGCGGTATGCGTCAAAAGTTGCATATCGGGCGCCCTTTCCAAAGGAGAGGACGGCGTCGTGCGCATCGACCAAAATAAATGCGTGGGGTGTTTTACCTGTATTCTCGTATGCCCTTACGGGGCGATCATGCCTGCGCCCGACGGCCATGCGGCGCAGAAATGCCAACTTTGCACGGACAATCTGTGCGGAGAGCCCAACTGTGTCATGCACTGCCCCAATCGGGCGATCGTGTTTGAAGAGAGGGCAGAGGGAGGCGCGCAATGAAATATGTGATTATCGGAAATTCCGCCGCCGGCATCGCCGCCGCAGAGGGGATCCGTTCCGCGGACAAAACGGGGGAGATCACCATCGTGAGCGACGAAAAATATCATACGTACGGCAGGCCGCTCATCTCGTATTACCTGCTCGGAAAAACCGATCGCGGCCGCATGCGGTACCGCCCTGCGGATTTTTATCAAAAAAACGGCGTTTCGCCCCTCTTCGGCGTGCGCGCCGAAAAAATCGACGCACAGAAAAAGCAGGTTTTTCTCAGCGATAAAAGGGTGCTTCCGTACGACAAATTGCTGATCGCGACGGGTTCGCGTCCCTTTCTTCCTCCGATGGAGGGGATGGAAGGGGTGAAAAACAAGTTCAGTTTTATGACGTTGGCCGACGCGCTCTCGCTCGAAAAAGTTTTATCCCGCAAAAAGAAGGTGCTGATCGTCGGCGCAGGACTGATCGGGTTAAAATGTCTGGAGGGTATCGCCGGACGGGTCGGAAAGGTCTCCGTCGTCGATATGGCGGACAGGGTACTGCCCAGCATCCTCGACGAAGAGGGCGCGGCGATCGTCCGCCGCGAACTGGAGTCAAAGGGCGCAGAATTCTATCTTTCGGACAGCGTTGCAAAGTTTGAAGGAGATCTCGCCAGGCTGAAAAGCGGCAGAGAGATCCCCTTCGATATCCTGGTCGTTGCGGCGGGCGTCCGCCCGAATACGGAATTGGTGCAGGATGCGGGCGGCGAAGTCGCGCGCGGCATCGTCACCGATTTTCGCGGCGAAACGTCGCTGAAAGACGTGTTTGCCGCAGGAGACTGCGTTGAAAGTTACGATATAACGTCCGGACGCCGCAAGATCCTCGCTCTTTTGCCCAATGCGTACGAGCAGGGCTATTGCGCGGGCGTCAACATGGCGGGCGGCGAGGCGGTTTTCGACCGTGCCATGCCGCTGAACGCCATCGGCTTTTTCGGCTCGCACGTACTCACGGCGGGCAGTTATGAGGGCGAAAGCATCCTCTTTGCGGAAGGGGAACGATACAAAAAATTTTTTGTGAAAGAGGGCAGGCTGAACGGTTTTATCCTCATCAACTGTTCGGAACGCGCGGGGATCTATACGGCCCTGGTCAGAAACGGAACGCCCCTGTCCGAAGTGGATTTTTCACTGCTTGAGGAGAGGCCGATGCTCATGGCGTATCCCCGTGCGGAGCGGGAAAAGATGCTTTCCAGAGAGGTATAAACATGCAGATAGACGCGAAAGATCTTCATTTTTCGGCACTCGGCAGAGCGGTGCGCGAGTGTGCGGACAGGGAGATCGTAATTAAAAATTGTATCGGGCAGAGATATATCGCGTCCGGGCTTTCGGGCAAGGATATCGCGATTTACGGAACGCCGGGCAATGCGCTCGGCGCCTACCTTGACGGCTGCAGGATCGCCGTTCACGGCAACGCGCAGGAGGCCACCGGCGACACCATGAACGGCGGCGAGATCGACGTTTACGGCAGTGCGGGCGATGCAACGGGTTACGCCATGCGCGGAGGCAGGATCTTCGTCCTCGGCGACGTCGGGTATCGCTGCGGCATTCATATGAAGGCGTATAAAGAGAACAAACCCGCGATCGTGATCGGCGGCCGTGCGGGAAGTTTCCTCGGGGAATATCAGGCGGGCGGCATCATCGTCGTGCTCGGAGACAGCGAAGAAAATAAGCCGATCATCGGCAATTTCTGCGGTACAGGCATGCACGGCGGCGAGATTTTTCTTCGCTGCGATCGCATTCCGACCAGACTGCCCGCGCAGGTCAGGGCGGAAAAACTTCCGCGCCTTGCGGATGCAGAAGCGGAGGCGCTCGTCCGACAGTGGTGCGCCCTGTTCGGAAAAGATGAAAAAAAGTTTCTGAACGCCTGCTATTATCGGCTCACGCCGGACAGCGATAATCCCTACCGGCAGATGTACACCGTCAATTAGGCGGCGGAAAGTTCGGTCGTTTGCGGTATTTGGAAAAAAGCAAAACAGGAGAAAACGATGGTACGCAAATTTGTAAAAATGCAGGGCGCAGGCAACGATTATATCTATTTCGACTGCTTCGCGGAAGAATTAAAAGACCCGTCCGCACTGGCCGTGCGCCTTTCCGACCGACATAAGGGGATCGGCGGCGACGGGATCGTGCTGATCTCGAAAAGCGGCGTCGCCGACGCAAAAATGCGCATGTTCAACGCGGACGGGAGCGAAGGAAAAATGTGCGGCAACGCCATCCGCTGCGTGGGCAAATATCTCTACGACAGCGGCATCGTGCAAAAAGAGGACGTGCGCATCGAGACGGCGAGCGGGATCAAGTCGCTCAGGCTGTATGCCGAGGGCGGCAGTGTGCGGCAGGTGTGCGTGGATATGGGGCCCGCGGATTTCACCGCCGCGAACGTCCCCGTGCTTTGTTCGGGCGAACGGGCGGTCGGCATGCCCCTTCGCGTGGGCGGAAAAGAATATTCCGTGACCTGCGTCTCCATGGGCAACCCGCACTGCGTGGTCTTTGAAGATCCCGACTCCGTCGATCTGGAAAAAATCGGGCCGCTCTTTGAAAATCATCCCGCCTTTCCCGAACGCGTCAACACGGAATTTGCGGCAAAGACGGGCGAACGCAGCCTGAAAATGCGTGTCTGGGAACGCGGCAGCGGAGAGACGATGGCCTGCGGCACGGGCGCATGCGCGGCCGCCGCGGCAGCCGTCGCGCTCGGTATGTTTCCGCGCGGCGAAGACATTGCGGTGGACGTGCGCGGCGGCAGGCTGATCATCCGCGTGGGGGATACCGTTCTGATGACGGGTCCCGCAGAAACAGTATTTACGGGGGAGATTGTGTTATGAAGTATATTTTCGTTACCGGCGGCGTCGTTTCCGGTTTGGGAAAGGGGATCACCGCGGCAAGCCTGGGAAGGCTTCTCAAAGCGCGCGGCTATAAAGTCGCCTCGCAGAAACTCGATCCGTATATCAATATCGACCCGGGCACGATGAGCCCGTACCAGCACGGAGAAGTCTTTGTGACCGAAGACGGCGCGGAAACCGATCTCGACCTCGGCCACTACGAGCGCTTTATCGACGAAAATCTGAATAAATTCAGCAACCTTACGACGGGCAAAGTGTATTGGAACGTGCTCAACAAAGAGCGCAACGGAGAATATCTCGGCCAGACGGTGCAGGTCATTCCGCACATAACGAACGAGATTAAATCCTTTATCTACAACGTGGGGGCCCAGAGCAATGCGGACGTCGTGATCACCGAGATCGGCGGTACCATCGGCGATATCGAAAGCCAGCCGTTTATCGAGGCGATCCGTCAGGTCTCGATGGAGCAGGGCAGAGGCAACTGCTGTTTTATCCACGTCACCCTCGTCCCGTATATTTCGGGCTCCTGCGAGTTCAAAAGCAAACCTACCCAGCATTCCGTCAAGGAACTGCAGGGCATGGGGATCGCGCCCGATCTCATCGTCGCGCGCGTGGACGCGCCCCTTCCCGCGGAGATCAAAAATAAGATCGCCATGTTCTGCAATGTAGACAGCGACTGCGTCATCGAGAACCGCACGCTGCCCCTTTTGTATGAGGCGCCCGTGATGCTGGAAGAGGAAAACCTTTCCTCCGTCGTCTGCCGCAAACTGAATCTTTCACCCAATCAGATCGACCTATCCGATTGGGAAGAGATGCTGGACAGGGCGAGAAATTGTGAAAACACGGTGCGCATCGCGCTGGTCGGCAAATACGTGCAGTTGCACGACGCATATCTTTCCGTGGCCGAAGCGCTCGCGCACGCCGGCTTTGAAAACGGTGCGAAGGTAGAGATCGAATGGGTGGACAGCGAAGTGCTGAATGCCGAAAACACGGCGCGCATTTTAAACGGCGTTCAAGGGATCCTCGTGCCGGGCGGTTTCGGCGGCCGCGGCATCGAAGGGAAGATAGAGAGTGCAAAATACGCGCGGGAAAATAAGATCCCGTATCTCGGCATCTGCCTCGGCATGCAGATCGCCGTGATCGAATTTGCAAAAAACGTACTTGGCATCCCGGATGCGGATTCCTCCGAATTTTCTCCCGCCGGCGGGCACAACGTCATCGACATCATGCCCGATCAGCGGGGCGTCAAAAAGGGCGGCACCATGCGCCTTGGCGCGTATCCGTGCAAGGTCAAAGAAGGTACGCGCCTGTACGGCGCATATCAAAGGCCTCTCATCTTTGAGCGGCACCGCCACCGCTACGAATTCAACAACGATTACAGGGAACGATTCGAGCGCGCGGGCATGTCGCTCTCCGGCCTGTCTCCCTCGGGAGAGTTGGTCGAGGCTGTCGAATTGCCCGATCATCCGTTTTACGTTGGAGTGCAGTTTCATCCCGAATTCAAATCGCGCCCCAATCAGGCGCATCCGCTCTTCCGCGAGTTTGTCGGCGCGGCGCTGGGGCAGATCAAAAAGGACAGATAAAATATGAAGATCAACGAAAATTATTCCCGACTGAAAGACAGTTATTTGTTTTCCGAAATCGCGCACAGAGTGCAGAAGTTCTCCGCCGCGCATCCTGACAGAGAGATCCTGAAAATGGGGATCGGCGACGTGACCCTTCCGCTCGCGCCCGCCGTGGTCGAGGCAATGCGCTCCGCCGCGGAAGAAATGGGGCGGGCAGAGACCTTCCGCGGATACGGTCCCGAACAGGGATATCCCTTTCTGCGCGAAGCCATCCGCGATTATTACAGGTCGTTCGGCGTTGCAGTTTCGGCGGACGAAATTTTCGTCTCCGACGGCGCAAAGAGCGACCTCGGCAATATTCTCGATCTGTTCGACGCAGACAACACGGTCCTGATTCCCGATCCCGTCTATCCCGTCTACGTGGATACCAACGTGATGGCGGGGCGCAGGATCCTCTTTGCGGAAGCGACGGAACAGAATGGTTTTCTTCCCATGCCCGATAAGTCCGTTTCGGCAGATATCATTTACCTCTGTTCCCCGAACAATCCCACGGGCGCGGCGTACAGCGTCGGGCAACTGCGGCAATGGGTAGACTACGCGAAAAAGTGCGGCGCACTCATCCTCTATGACGCGGCATACGAAAGTTTCGTTGCGGAAAGGGGGCTTGCGCGCAGCATCTACGAAGTCGAGGGCGCCAAAGAGTGCGCGATCGAATTTTGTTCCTTTTCAAAAACGGCGGGCTTTACGGGCACGAGGTGCGGCTATACGGTGGTGCCTTCCGATCTGATACGGGAGGGGGCCTCCCTGCAGAAAATGTGGCTGCGGCGGCAGACGACGAAATTCAACGGCGTCTCGTATATCGTGCAGCGTGGCGCGCAGGCGGCCTTTTCCGAAGAGGGCAGAAAGCAGATCTCAAAAAATCTTTCCGTTTACCGCAACAATGCCGCAATCATCTGCAGTGCGCTCGACCGGCTGCATATCTGGTATACGGGCGGCAAAAATTCTCCGTACGTTTGGCTCAAATGCCCCGGATATGCAGACAGTTTTTCCTTTTTCGACGATCTGCTGGAAAAAACGGGCGTTGTGGGAACGCCGGGCAGCGGATTCGGCAAAAACGGACAGGGCTTTTTCCGCCTGACCGCGTTCGCGCAGGAAGAGACGGTGCGAAAGGCAATGGCGGAATTTGAAAGGATCTTTTCTTAAAGAGAGGCAATGACATGTGTTCGATATTTTGTTGTACGAGCAAACAGGTCGATCGGGCGAAAATGCGGGAATGTTTTTACCGTACGGTTTCCCGCGGGCCGGATATGACCGCGCTGGACGAAACGCCCGGCGGGTACATGGGGTTTCATCGGCTGGCGATCATGGGGCTGAACGCGGAGGGGATGCAGCCCTTCTGGATGGGCAAAAACATGCTCGTATGCAACGGCGAGATTTACGGATTCCGTCCTATAAAGCGGGCGCTGGAGGCAAAGGGATATGCCTTTCATTCCGACAGCGACTGCGAGATCCTTCTTCCCATGTACGAAGAGTACGGCGAAAAGATGTTTTCCATGCTCGACGCCGAGTTTGCGCTCGTCCTTTACGACGGCCAAAAAGATGAATATATCGCCGCGCGCGACCCGATCGGCATCCGTCCCCTCTATTACGGATATCTGAAAACCGGCGCCATTGTATTTGCGAGCGAACCGAAGAATCTGGTCGGGTTGGCGGAGGGGAAAATATCTCCCTTTCCCCCGGGAACGTATTACCGCAATGGCGAATTCCACACCTATTGCGATCTCACCGCGGTGCAGTCGTACGAGCGCGGCGATTTGGACGGGATCTGTAAAAACATACGCGAAAAATTGATTGCGGGCGTTGAAAAGCGTCTGGACAGCGACGCGCCGCTCGGATTTTTGCTTTCCGGCGGGCTGGACAGTTCTCTCGTCTGCGCGATCGGCGCGCGGCGGTCGGCCAAACCCATCCGCACGTTTGCGATCGGCATGGAAAAGGATGCGATCGATCTGAAATATGCGCGCCGGGTCGCCGATTATATCCGCAGCGAGCACCATGAAGTCTTTATTACGAGAGACGACGTTGTCGGCGCGCTCGAAGAAGTGATCGCCGCGCTCGGCACTTTCGATATCACCACGGTGCGCGCCTCCATGGGCATGTATCTTCTGTGCCGTGAGATCCACCGTACGACGGACGTGCGCGTGCTTCTGACGGGAGAAATTTCAGACGAATTGTTCGGTTATAAATATACCGATTTTGCGCCGGATGCCGCGGAGTTTCAAAAAGAATCGGAAAAGCGCGTGCGCGAATTGCACATGTACGACGTCCTGCGTGCCGACCGCTGCATTTCCGTTCATTCGATGGAAGCGCGCGTTCCCTTCGGCGATCTTGATTTTGTCAGATACGTCATGCAAATCGATCCCGAACTGAAGATGAACAGGTACGGCAAGGGAAAATATCTCCTGCGCCGCGCGTTCGAAGGGGATTGGCTCCCGCACGATATCCTGTACCGCGAAAAGGCGGCTTTTTCCGATGCGGTGGGGCATTCCCTCGTAAACGACCTGAAGGAATACGCCGAACAAAAATACGGCGATAACTGGCCAACGCTCGCGGAAAAGTATGCCTATCACGCAAAACCGTTTACGAAAGAGAGCCTTCTGTACCGTGAAATTTTTGAAAAGTACTATCCCGGTCAGGCGGAGATGGTCAAGGATTTCTGGATGCCGAACAAAAACTGGCAGGGGTGCGACGTAGACGACCCGAGCGCGCGCGTTCTCTCCAATTACGGAGACAGCGGCAAATGATACGCCTTTTTGCGGCGGGCCGGTGAAAATTTCATATCTATGTATATAAAGAGAGAGCAGGGGAATACCGTGCTCTCTTTTGCCGTGCGGAAAATGTCGTCTTATATCCGTTTTGCGCGAGAGAATAGATCTCCGCGGAAAAAAACGGGGCGCCCCTTGACAAGAGAGGAAAATTGCGGTAAACTGTTATCGATCGTTCAGGCGGAGACTGAAACATGAATTTTAATTATTATATGCCCGTCAGGATATTTTGCGGGCGCGATTGCCTGGTTAAAAACGTGGATTACATATCCTCGTTCGGCAAAAGGGCGATCGTCGTAACGGGAAAAAGTTCCGCAAAAAACGGCGCGCTGGCAGATATTGCGTCGGCGTTTGAAAAAGCCGGTATAAAATATTGCGTTTTCGATCGGGTCATGCCCAATCCCACGGCGGAAAACGTGCGCGAAGGCGGTTCTGCGGCCAGGCGGTTCGGCGCGGATTTCGTCGTCGCGGCGGGCGGCGGTTCGCCGATGGATGCGGCAAAGGTCATCGCGCGCCTCGCAAAAGGCGATGCGGAGGACGTGTTTTCTCTGGGCGGCGCCGCGGCGGAAGACGTGCTTCCCATGATCCATATCCCCACGACCGCGGGCACGGGCAGCGAGGTGACGCCGTACGCGATTTTGACCGATCGCGTGCAGGAGACGAAGCGAAACGTATCTTCTCCGGCGTTTTTTCCGCGCGCGGCCTTTCTCGACGGAAAATATCTGCGCGGCATTCCTCACGACACGGCCGTCTATACGGCGATAGATGCGGTGTCGCATGCCATGGAGGGGATGTTGTCCGTCCGCGCGGGCGCCCTTTCCGATACGCTCGCAAAGGAGAGCCTGCATATGATATCTTCCGAATTTTCTTCTCTTACCGCAGACGCGCTGACGGACGAAGGGCGGGACCGTCTGCTGTATGCGGCTGCGCTTGCGGGTATGGTCATTGCGAATACGGGGACCTGCGCGGTGCATTCCATGGGGTATTCGCTCACGTATGAACACGGCGCGCCGCACGGCAGGGCGAACGGACTGCTCCTTCCCGATTTTCTTGCGGTATGCGAAGAGCGCTCGCCCGAAAGGGGCGGGCAGATTCTCGGGGCGTTTGGCTGCAAAAACGCTTTCGGGCTGAAAGAACTCTTTCGCCCGCTTTTGGGCGGTCGGGAACAGATCGGCGACGATCTTTTACGAAAGTATGCGAAACGTGCGGCCGCGAACAAAAATATTTCCAACTGTATCGTACGGTTCGATGAAGAGGACCTTTTCCGCGTGCTGAAAAGCGCTGTAGGGAAATGACCGTCATTTGAAATACGTATTGCCAAAAACGTTACATATTCTGAATTGTTGCAAAAATCTTTGCGGTACGGAAAAGAACGTGCTATAATTAAAGTATAACGAAGGAGGGACTTCTATGTTGAATACTTTTGCAATGCTCGCATCCTTTTGGGACAAGTTGACCGGAGATTCTACGGGGATCACACTGATGGTCCTGTTTATCGTCGGGGCAGCGGCGCTCGTGGCTGTTATCGTCACGCTCGTCCTGCTGTCTCTGCGCCATACGCTGCTTCTCGATTACGGAGATAAAAAAGAAAAGTTTAGCGTTGCCAATTACAAAGCGGTGGATCTTCCCGCACCCTCGCGCGAGGGAGCGAAGTTTGCGGGGTGGTTTTACGATGCACAGTTTACGCATGCGGCAGAGTCTCCTTTTCAGATGGGGAAGGAATCTGTTACGCTGTATGCGAAATGGGAGCAGACCCCGCAGGAGGAGAGTGTCCTGAAAGAGGATGACCGGGCGCAGGAAGAGAAGGATCCGGAAACGGAAGAAGAAATGATCGCAGAGAGCGCGCCGCAGCCTGAAAAGGAGAGGGAAGAAACGGTCTTTGCAGAGGAGACTTTGGCGGAAAGCACAGAGCCTGCCCGGGAAGAAGCCGTGCAGGAACCGGCGGGGGCGGAAGGGGAACCGGCCGCGCAGATTTTTGAAGAGGATGCGGACGAAGAAGCCGAAAACGATGAGGAGGCAGGCGAAGGGGACGAGATCGACAACGCTCTCGTCACGTTGGTCACGGGCGGAAAGGTCTTCGTGCAGTACAGGCGGAGTTTCCGTGCGCGGCTGATCCAGGCGGACGACGAGATGAAGGGTTATTACAATCTTTTGCGCAACGAATTGCTCTCCTACGTGGGCATAAAAGAGCGCGAAAGTTGGAATTACGACAGTTTCAATGTCGGCAGAAGACAATTTGCCAAAGTAAACGCCAATACGAAAAGTCTGATTTTATATCTTGCGCTGGAGCCGGAAAGCGTAGACGAAAAATATCGTTTCCGCGACGTTTCGGAAAAGCGCAGGTACAAAAATGTTCCCGTCCGCTATAAAATTACGGGTGCGCGCAGTTTCAAATACGCGCTCGAACTGATCGAGCAGGCTGCCGCGAAATTTGAATTGGATTTCGCGCGCTACGGCGAAGACCTCGTGATCCCTTACGAAGATCGCGAAACTCTCATCAAAAAGCGGCTGATCAAAGTTTACGCCAAGCGCGAAACGGGCGAAACGGTCACCGAGGAACAGTTGGAAACGTATATCGCCGAAGGGGCGAAGGTGGAAAAATTGTCCGCTTATACCGTGACCGATCAGGTCAACGTCGGCGAGGCGGAAACGCTCATATCCGATGCAACGGCAAAACAACTCATTGCGCTTGCGGGGGAACGGTCCGAACGAGCGGCGCAGGGCAAGCGCACATACGTGAATCTGGATACCATTTCCGAACACTTCCGCGAAGACGAAACGGTCGATCTCGCTTCTCTGAAAGAAAGGGGGCTCGTTGACAAAAAAGCGGCCGCCTATAAAGTGCTCGCGAGGGGAAGCCTGAACAAATCTCTCACCATCGTCGCGAACGACTTTTCGCTGCCCGCGGTCAAAATGATCGCGCTCACGGGCGGCAGAGTGGTAAAGGTACGCAAAGAATAACGGCCGTTCGGCTTTGAAATGCCGCCCGCAGGCATTGTCTGCGGGCGGCATTTTTTGTTTTCGGGTCGAAAATGCAGATATTTTTCCGATTGATAAAATTTTTTATGCGGAACGCTTGACAAAATGTTTATAGTGTATATAATGTATATATACAGTTAATACGACGGAGGCGGGAATGAATGTAATCATCAGCAATTCATCCGAAAAACCCATCTATGAACAGATCTACGATCAGATCAAGGGCGCGATTTTACGCGGCGAGGCGAAAGAAGGGGATATGTTGCCCTCTATCCGCGCGCTCGCGAAAGAGTTGCGGATCAGCGTGATCACGACCAAGCGCGCGTTCGACGATCTGGAACGTGACGGGTTTCTCTGTTCGGTGCAGGGCAAAGGCAGTTTCGTCGCTGCGAAAAACAGCGAACTGATCCGCGAAGAGCATCTCAAGCGCGCAGAGGAACGTCTGTCCGAAGGGATCGACGCCGCCCGTACGGTGGGCGTCTCTGACCGCGAGATCGAAGAAATGTTCCGGTTGATTTTGAAAGGAGAATAAATGAACAACATCAGCGTTCGGCATCTGACGAAAAAATTCAAAGGTTTTACTTTGCAGGACGTGTCTTTCGACGTACCCGCCGGCAGCGTCGTCGGGTTTATCGGCGAGAACGGCGCGGGCAAAAGCACGACGATCAAGAGCATTCTCGGCCTGGTACTGCCCGACGGCGGCAATATCCGGGTATTCGGTAAAGAGGCGTCCGCGCTTACAAGAGCGGACCGCGGCAGGATCGGCGCGGTGCTCGGAGAATGTTGCCTGCCCGAAAACCTGAATATAAAGGATCTTTCCGAAGTCATGAAAAATATATTCGGCGAATGGGAAGAGGATACGTATTACCGCCTGACGGATGCGTTTTCTCTGCCGCGCGATCGGAAGATCAAAGAGTTTTCGACGGGCATGCGGCAGAAAGCCGCGCTCGCGATCGCCCTTTCTCACCGCGCGGAACTTCTCGTTCTCGACGAGCCCGCCTCCGGCCTCGACCCGGTCGCGCGGGACGAGATCCTCGACCGCCTGTACGATTTCATGCAGCAGGAGTCGCATTCCGTCTTTATTTCCTCGCATATCGTCTCCGATCTGGAAAAACTGTGCGATTATATCGTGTTCATCCACGCGGGGAAAATCGTTTTTGCGGAAGAAAAGGACGTGTTAAAGGAAAAATACGCCATCTTCCGCGGTTCTTCCGCACAACTTTCCGCTCTGGATTGCGCGGCGGTCGTGTCGCGCATGGAGGGCGAATACGGGGTAAGCGCGCTCGTCTTGCGTGATAAAGTGCCCTCCGGCCTTCCGCTCGACCGTGCGGGGATAGAGGATATCATGCTGTATTTTTCGAGAGGTGTAAAATGATCGGAACCATTTTGAAAGACTTAAAAAATCTGAAAGGGCAGATCGCCTATTATGTCCTGCTGTTTGCGGTGTTTTTTGTCGTAAGCGCCCTGTCGCGCAATATTTATTACAGCGCCGGTCTGTCGATTTTTTTCGGGGTGCTCGTTCCCGTAACCGCGCTTTCCTATGACGAGAAGGACAACTGGGACAAATTTGCCCTTGCATCGGGGATTTCCCGCCGCGAACTTGCCCTTTCCCGTTACGTTTTGGGGCTTGCCGCTTTCCTGCCCGCGTGGGGGCTCTCGTTTGTTTTTATGGCGATGCCCGCGCTCCGCTCTTTTGAAAATCTGTACGTCATAATAACGTACGGCGGGCTGGGGCTGATCACGATGGATTGCGTTTTGCCCGTCGTCTATAAAATCGGCGTAGACAAATCCCGTCTGTTTTATATCTTTCTCATTTTGATCGTGATGCTTCTCAGCGTCGGAGCGGCAACGCTGGTGGAACTGATCGGCGGAGACCCCGTCGCCGTGATCGCATATCTGCTCGTGGGGCTGGGGATCGTCGGTTTGTTCGTGTCGCTCGGTATCTCTGTTTCCGTCTATCGGCATAAAGATTTTTGAATGTTTATCCGCATTTTTCTATTTTTCAGAGTAGTATGCCGCGCATAACAGGATCGGAAATGCTGCCGCCCGCTTTGTCGGGCGGCTTTTTGCAAAAGAGAAGTATTTTTTCGGCTGCGGAAAGTTTCTGTAATGAAGGCTTTACAATTGCGGCGGGAAATGATAAAATAAAATCATAACTTTGCAAAAAACGAAACGGTTGCGGAGAGGAAGGGCAGATGCTTGCGCTCATGTATTTCAGCCCGACGTGCACGACGAAAAAGATCGTGTCGGCGGTCGGGAAAGTCTTTTTCGAAAAAATGTTGTCAAAAATGCGCCCGATCGATGTTACGCCGCTCGCGGCGCGCCTGCGGGAGTATGCTTTTTCGGAAGACGACGTTCTCGTTTTCGGTGCGCCCGTTTACGGCGGAAGGGTACCCGTCCTGCTCAGAGATCTGTTTGAAAATCTGCAGGGGAACGGCGCGCGTGCGATCGCCCTCTGCGTTTACGGGAACAGAGAGTATGACGACGCTCTTTTAGAGATGTGCGATCTTCTTTCCTCCCGCGGTTTTACCGTCTGTGCGGCGGCAGCGTTTATCGGCGAACATTCTTATACGGATAAGGTCGGCTCTTTCCGGCCGGACAAAGAAGATCTGCTCGCGGCCGACGAGTTTGCCCGCGCCGCGTTCGAAAAGGTTGCGGCGGGGCTTCCGGTCAGAAAGCAGGTGCGCGGGCATCGCCCCTATAAAGAACTGAGCCCGTCTCTTCTTACGCCGAAAAAGGCGCCCGTCGTGTCAGAGGAGAAATGTACCCATTGCGGCGCGTGCGTATCCGTCTGCCCCGTATGCAACCTTTCCGCGGATCTGAAAGATCTGGGGCGGTGTATCGGATGCGCGGCGTGCGTTCGCTTTTGTCCTGCGGGCGCCCGGGAATTTTGCGACGAGGGCATCGCCGCCGCCAAGGCGCGGCTGGAGGCGAACTGCACCGCGTGGCGCAATCCCGAATTTTTTCTGTAACGGAGAAGAAAATGGAAACGAAAGAAGATCAGGCGGATCTTTTCCGCGAATTTTTTGACGACGGCGAATTTTCCATGGACAAGGTGCGGGAACTTTCGGAACTGATGATGCGCTACAATTCCGCGATCCGCGAAGTGCGCACGAAGTTTGAGGTACTCAACGACGAATTGTCCCTGAAAACCAGCCGCAACCCGATCGAAAGCATTCAGTCCCGCGTAAAAAAGGCGCTCTCCATCGCGCAGAAACTGCGCCGACTCGGAAAGAGCGTCACGGTGGAAAATATTTCGAAAGAACTCAACGACGTGGCGGGCGTCCGCGTCGTATGCTCGTTTATCGACGATATTTATCGCGTTGCAGATATGCTTGCCAAGCAAGACGATATCACCGTCGTCGCGGTAAAAGATTATATCCGCAAGCCCAAACTGAACGGATATCGCAGTTATCACATGATCGTCGAGGTCCCCGTATTTTTTTCGGAGAGTAAGCAGATCATGCGGGTGGAAATACAACTGCGCACCGTCGCGATGGATTTCTGGGCTAGCCTTGAACATCAGATGAAATATAAAAAAGAGAGCGCGGACAGGCCGGAGATCGCTGCGGAACTGAAAAGTTGCGCAGAGGTCATCGCGGCGACGGACGCGCGCATGATGGCTGTCCGCAAGCGCATCGAAAATCTGGAAAAACAGACGGAAAAAGAAAAAAACTGAAAAGCGGTATCTGTTTATACAAATGCCGTGCGCACGCTTGATTTTTTTCGGACGTTCATTTATAATAGTGTTAATAAAATTTTATCATATTCGGCTGGAATTTCGGGCAGTGAAAAGAGAGAGGTCTTTACATGAACGGCAAAAATTTATCCGGAATATCCACAAAAGAATTCCGTGCGCGCCAACAGGTGCTCGACGTGGAAAAATGGCTTGCAAGCGAACGCGCCGGGCAGGACCTGTGCGGCACGTTTCCATTCTGCGCGTATTGCGTAAAGACGGAATCGGATCCCTGCGCCCGCGCGGAACTGCGCGAAAAGATGCGGCAGGCGCTCGACGATCTGTCTGAGATCGCGGTGACGGAAGAGCCCGCTGTAACGGAAGCCCCGAACGAAGGGACGGAGAAGGCGGTCGAATCGGCGGAAGAAGAGGAGATGCTCGAAGATTCGCTCGCTTTGCAGACACTCAAAAAAGAGCCTCCCGAAGGATATGAGAGCGTTTTGCGCTATCGCAGGACCTTTCGCTCGAAACTCATCCAGAGCGGCGGCGCGCAGGATCTTTATACCGAACTGAAAAATACTTTTTCCGGCTATGCGGGCATTCGTTCCCGCGTCACGCAGTCGGGAGAAAATTTCCGCGTCGGTGGCAGAAAGATCGCCAAGATCGCCATCGGAGGGAAGACCCTCTGCCTGTATCTTGCGCTCGATCCGAAGGCGTTTGAAGACAGCAAGTACCGTTTTACGGACGTGTCGGATAAAAAAACCTATTCCGAAACGCCCATGAAAGTGCGCGTAACGGGCAGCCGTTCCTTAAAACATGCCAAAGAACTGATCGGGTATCTGGCGGAAAAATTTGATCTGCCAAACGTAGGCTACATAAGCATCGATTACCGTTGTCCGTACAAAACGGACGAGGAACTCGTCAGGGTGGGCCTGATCAGACTGTATACCGCCTTTGTGAAAAAGAAAAAATAATATAATTGTTGCAAAAGCAACAGTATAAAAAAATTGTTCGTTGTAAAATAGAGTCGAAAAACGGGGAAGCCCGAAAAATAAAGAAGAGAGGTTGACAGAGATGAAAAGATGTGCTGTTTGCGGTGAAATCGTAGACGATTCCGTTACTGTATGCCCTGTATGCAAAGCGACCAAATTTGTACCCATCGAAGAGAATGCCGAACTGAAATTTGCCTGCGTGCATGAAGTCGGCGTTGCCAAGGGGCTGGACGAAGAGGTCGTTTCCGGACTTCGCGCCAATTTTGAAGGCGAATGCACGGAAGTCGGCATGTATCTGGCGATGGCGAGAGTCGCGGAGAGGGAAGGTTATCCCGAAATTGCGGAGGCATACAAGAGATATGCGTACGAAGAAGCGGAACACGCTTCCAAATTTGCAGAACTTCTCGGCGAATGCATCAGCGATTCGACGAAAAAGAATCTGGAAATGCGCGTAGCGGCGGAAACGGGCGCCTGCGCGGGCAAACTTGCGATCGCAAAGCGCGCCAAGGAACTCGGCTACGATGCCATTCACGACACCGTGCACGAAATGGCAAAGGACGAAGCGCGCCACGGCGCAGGCTTCAACGGGCTGTTGAAGAGATATTTCAAGTAAGAAAACGCATATATTGCGGTCAATACGGCTACAAATGCGCATAAAAAGGACAGGCGATCCGCCTGTCCTTTTTTCATGCCTGAAATTTCGTTTTATCTCCGCCTTCCGAACGGGGCGGTAAAGTTTTATTTTCAAAAGCGGTTGCTTTTATCTGCAATTTGTGGTAATATGTATCTGCCCAACAATTTTAATGATTCATTCCATAGGTTACACACGGCATTGGTGTACCCTCTATATTCCTATGGAATGAAAATTGTTGGGCGACAATTAAGGGTTACAACATTGCGGGCGTTCCCTTAATTGGGAACGCTCTTTTTTATTGCCCGCAAAAATGAGAAAAAGCGGAGGCGCCTATGGGAAAAGCAGGGTAATTTTTTGCAGACATCAGAAAATACAAAGGAGGTTTACAATGAAAAAATTTGTATTGGGTTTGATTACGGCATGTTTCGGGTTGGCGATGTTTACGTTTGCGGCGTGTGACGGAACTGGTGCGGGCGGACTGTCGGAAGAAGAGCAGTTCAGCCGCGCAAGGGAGAGTTTCAATAATTACACGGTGGAAGTAAATATCAAATATTCGGACGGAGACGCTTACAATTCCGTTCTTTTGTGCGACGGCACGAAAGGGAAACTTACGGTAAAGGGCGACAGTGCAGAAGGAGATTGGGTTCGCTATTACAGCGAAGATTACGGAAAAGTTTTCCTTTATGACGAGGAAGACGGGGATTGGACGGAACTTTCTTACGACACAACGATCGAAGAAGCGACGGCGGATTATAACGGTTACGTCATGATCTTTGCGGGGTTGTTTTATGACGATTTCGAAAAAGAAGGCGATTATTTCGTCGCGAAAGCGGACGCCTTGGCGTCGTATAACGAAGAATACGGCATTGCGATCAGTTCGGCAAAACTCAAAATGAGCGGCGGCCGATTCACGACCGCCACGGCGATCGTCGATGTCGGCATCCGCATGGAACTGACGTATTTATTCAAAAATTACGGAACGACGCGCGTTACGCTCCCTCAGTGACGGCAAAAAAAACGGCAAATAAAAAGAGCCCCGCATTTGCGCGGGGCTCTTATGCCGTTTTCCGGGTTACAGGTCTTCGTCCTTATCCGTCGTCGACACGTCGTAACGGATCCTTTCGTTTTTGGATAACAGGTCCTTTACAAATTCGTTGTGCCATTCCGGTTTGACCACGATCACGGTATATTTGTCGTTTTTGAAATAGATGACGAGTTTGTTTGTCTTGGTAAAAAGGTGCACCGATTCCATGTCCGCAATTTTGTAGCGCGTCGGCACGATGCCGAACCATAAAACGACTTCCGTATCGGTGATTTTATAGCAGGAACGGATGAGCAGCGCGGAAAACACGACGAGGATCAGCACGGAAACGAGCAGCAGCACGACGCACTGGATGCCGAAAACGATGGTGGGAAAACCATGGTTCCTGATGATCCGATAGACCGTCCAGCCGATCCCTCCGCCGAGCGCGAGCAAGATCGCCGCGATGGAAAGGATGAGGATGGGTTTTGAAAATTTGAACTTATACGTATGCATTTTACCCTCCGAAGGATATCCGAATTGTATCATATATCCGCAAAAAAATCAAGGGGTGGGCTTGTTTTTATTAAATTTTATGCGTTTGCGCGCGCTTCTGTTCGGCGGCATCAATATTTCTGTTCAATCTGAACTATAATAATGATGATTGGGATCAACATTTGTTATAAGATATTTTTATGGGAAAAGTGCGGCAAATCGCTTGTAAAATGCGGTTAAAAGGTGTAAAATGACTGCAAGTCTGAAACTACAAATCAGAGGTGAAGGGAATGGCAGGTTTGTCTTCTCAACTGCTGGCGATCAATTTTGACGAACTGGCAGAAAAAATATTTCCGTCCAACGTCGTAGATAACGGCTGGCTGGTGATCAACGACAGTGTGATCTCCGGCTTTATCGTGGTCGCGGTCCTTCTGATCGTCGCGCTGATCCTCAGACTGACGATCATCCGGCATTGGAAGACCACCCCGACGGGAGGGCAGATGTTCCTCGAAACGATCGTGACCTTTTTCGACAAGAGCGCGGACGACATGACGGAAGAATACAGCGGCCTGATGGGGCCTTACACGCTGGGCGCGGCCGCCTATATCTGCTGCGGCGTGCTGATCGAATTGTTCGGCCTGCGGCCCGCCATAGCGGACGTAGGCGCATGCGTCGCACTCGCGCTTTGCACGTTTATTTTCATTCATACCCTTGGGTTTATGAAAAACAAACACAGGCGCTTAAAGCACTATCTCAATCCGATCAATATTATCACGGATCTGGCCGTTCCCGTCTCGATGACCTTCCGTCTTTTCGGAAGCATCCTGAGCGGCATGGTCATCATGGATCTCATCTATATCATCGTGGAAGGGATTTGGTATACGGTCCTGCCCGTCTTTCTGCCGGCGATCGTAACGCCGCTGTTTACCCTGTTCCACGCATTTATCCAGTCATACGTGTTCGCCTCATTGTCCCTTACGTTCGTATCGGAGGCGATCGAACCGGTGCCGAAACGAGAGAAGCGAAAGCGAAAAAAGAAAGAGTCTCCCGCCGAAGCATAAACGGCCTTACAATCATTTCGATAGCAGACTAATCTTACGGAGGTAGGAATATATGGAACTTCTTGTGACGATGTTCGTCAATTTTCTTGCAACGGATATGGGTGCCGCGATCGGCGCGGGCCTTGCAGCGCTCACGGGATTGGGCGCAGGTATCGGCATGGGTATTGCAACGGGCAAGGCCGTGGAAGCGACGGCCCGCCAGCCCGAGGCGGTCGGCAAAATCAGAACGATGTTGCTTTTGGGCCTCGCTTTTGCGGAAACGACTGCAATTTACGGCCTTCTGATCAGCATCTTGCTGATTTTTATGTAAGCAAACGGGTAAAAAGATTTTAATTGCAAAAGGTGCGAAATGTTTGATTTCTCCATGCAGACGATGATCCTGTCGGGCATTACGGATATGTTCGAAAGACTGAATATAACCTGGCAGGGGATCGTTTTACATCTGATCGCTCTGATTATTCTCACGGTCGGGCTCTATCTTCTCCTGTTCAAGCCGGTCAAAAAAATGATCCGCGAACGGCAGGAAAAGGTCAAAAAGATCGAAAAAGAGAATGCCGATCTGAACGAAGAAGTGAAAAAACTGAAAAACAGCACGGAAGAGACGCTCGCAGAGGCAAAGAAGGAAGCGGCGGCCATACACGACAATGCCGTGAAGGTAGCGGGGCGCAAAGCGGACGACATCATGGCGGACGCCAAGCGCAGGGCGAAGGCTCTTGTGGACCGCACCGAAGCGGAAATGGCGGAAGAGCGCAGAAAACTCGAGGCGGAGATCGAAAGGCAGATCGCCGACGTATCCGTGAGCGTTGCGGAAAAGGTGCTCGGCAGAACGGTGTCCCGCGAGGACAACAAAAAACTCATAGACGAGAGCCTTAAAGAATGGAGCGAAGATGAAAAGACAAGATAACGATCTGGTCGCGCGCATCACGCTCTCCGAACGGCCGGACGACGAAACGCTGCGCAAGATCGTCGAATTCGTAAAAAAGCGCGGCTGCACGAATACAGAATATTCGATCGATCCGAACATCCTCGGAGGGATCGTCATTCAGATCGGCGACGTTGTATACGACGGTTCGCTGCGCAGCCGTTTGGAAAGGATCAGACAGTCTGTACAATGACGAATATGGTAACCATATGATAGATATCAGCAAAATCGGGCAGAACTTAAAGGAAAAAATAGCAAAAGTTCCCGACCGCGATTCCGAGCGCATGACGGGCAGGATCGTCTATACGGGTGACGGGATCGTGCGGATCACGGGGCTTTCGGACGTCAAATACAACGAATTGCTCGACGTAAAGGGCGGTTATCGCGCGCTCGCTCTCAACCTGGAAGAAGGAAGCGTGGGCGCGGTTTTATTTTCGGGAGAAGATAAAGTCCGTTTCGGCGATTACGTCTATTCGACGGGCAAAGCCGTCGAGATGAAGGTCGGCGAAGAACTTCTGGGCAGGATCGTAAATCCGCTCGGCGACGCCCTCGACGGTATGGGAGAGATCGAAACGTCGCAATCCCGCCCCGTCGAATTTCCCGCGCCCGCCATTATGGACAGGGGCAAAGTCAACAAACCTCTGCAGACGGGGATCCTTGCGATCGACAGCATGATCCCGATCGGCCGTGGTCAGCGCGAACTCATCATCGGGGACAGGCAGACGGGCAAAACGGCGATCGCGATCGATACCATCCTCAATCAGAAGGGCGAAAACGTCGTCTGCATTTACGTATCCATCGGCCAGAAGGCGTCCTCGCTGTCCAAAATCGTAAACACCCTCCGCGCTTCGGGCGCAATGGAGTATACCTGCGTGGTCTGCTCCACGGCGGACGATTCCGTCCCTCTCCAGTACATCGCGCCGTACAGCGGCTGCGCTCTGGCGGAATATTTCATGTATCAGGGCAAAGACGTGCTCATCGTCTATGACGATCTTTCCAAACACGCGGTCGCATACCGCACGATGAGCCTGCTTCTCAAACGCCCCGCGGGCAGAGAAGCGTACCCGGGCGACGTGTTTTATCTGCATTCCCGCCTTTTGGAACGCGCGGCGAAACTTTCGGAAGAAAAGGGGGGCGGCTCCATTACCGCGCTTCCCATCGTCGAAACGCTTGCAGGGGATATATCCGCATATATTCCGACCAACGTCATTTCCATCACGGACGGGCAGATTTATCTTGAAAGCGAACTGTTCAACAGCGGCGTCCGTCCCGCGGTCAACGTGGGCCTTTCTGTCTCGCGTGTGGGCGGCAGCGCACAGCGCAAGGCGATCCGCCAGATCTCCGGTCAACTCAGGATCAACCTGGCGCAGTACAGGGAACTGGCGATCTTCATGCAGTTCGGTTCCGACCTCGACAGCGAGACGCAGAAGACGCTCAGCCGCGGCGCAAAACTGACGGACGTTCTGAAACAGCGGCAGTATCTGAATTACTCGGTAAAGGAGATGATCGTTTTGCTCCTCACGGTGCAGAGCGATATCATCGACCGCATCCCCGAGAAAAAAATATCGGAATATGCGGAGGGACTTTTGGACTTTTTCAGGATCAATCGTGCGGAACTTTTGGAAAAAATCGATCCGGACAGCAATATCCCCGACGACATCAGGTCGGAGATCCTTTCCGCGGCGGAAGAATATATAAAGTACACCGTGGGAGACGACGGGGCGGAGGAACCCGTTTCCGAATCCGCAGAGGAAGAACAAAATGTCTGATACGGCGGAAATCAAGCACCGCATTAAAAGCGTAAACGACACGCATCAGATCACAAAGGCGATGGAACTTATCTCCGTCGCGAAGATGCGCAAGGCGCTGGAAAAGCACGCCTATAACGCCGCATATTTTGAAACGGTGCGCTATACGATCAAGGATATTCTGCAGCACAGCACGGATATCCGCCATAAATACATCGACCACCGGCCGAACAACAGGACGGCGTATATCGTCATCGCGGGCGACAAAGGGCTTGCGGGCGCGTTCAACAACAACGTGCTCAACCTTGCGTGGAAGCACATGCAGGAGCGCCCCGTGCACTACGTCATCACCATCGGTCAGATGGCGCGCGCTTTTTTCGAGAGCAGGCAGCAGCCCGTCGATCTCGAATTTACGCATTCGGTAACGAATCCGACCCTGCACGATGCCCGCGGGATCATGCGCGACATCCTCGAATTGTATGACCGCAACCTCATGGACGAGGTGATTGTGGTCTATACGCGCATGAATTCCTCCGTATCGCAGACGCCCGAAATGGTGCGCCTTCTGCCCATCATGGCGTCGGATATCAAATCGGACTTCAAGTCCTCCTTTACGGGCGAGATCCTGTACGATCCCTCCCCGAAAGAGGTGCTCAACGTGCTTGTGCCGCAGTATCTTGTCGGCATGATCTATTCCACGCTCATTCACTCCTTTGCGAGCGAGCACGCCGCACGCATGATGGCGATGTCGAGTGCGAACAAAAATGCGGATAAAATGCTCGAAACGCTCAATCTGGAATACAACCGTTCCCGTCAGAGCGCGATCACGACCGAACTTCTCGATCTTGCGTCGGGCAGGTTCGCTTCGCAGAACTGATATACGTAAATAGGTGACTTACATGGTAAATCCAGGAAAAATATGTCAAATCATAGGGCCCGTCGTGGATGTCCGGTTTGAGGGCGCGCTGCCTCCCGTCTACGAAAAACTGACGGTCGAAGAGGGCGGATGCGCTCTGGAAGTGCTCGCGCACGTCAAAAAGGGCGTGGCGCGGTGCATCGCCATGAACGCGACGGAAGGCCTGTGGCGGGGGATGACCGTGCTCGATTGCGGCACGCAGATCAGCGTTCCCGTCGGCGAAGAGGTGCTCGGCAGGGTCATGAACGTGCTCGGCGAGCCCATCGACAACAAGGGCGAAATTTCCGCCTCGGAGCATTGGAACATACACCGCAACCCTCCCGCATTCTACGATCAGAGCCCCTCGACGGAAATATTTGAAACGGGCATCAAAGTCATAGACCTGATCGCGCCGTACAGCAAAGGGGGCAAGATCGGCCTTTTCGGGGGCGCGGGCGTCGGCAAAACGGTGCTCATCATGGAACTCATCCACAACATATCCAAAGAGCACGGCGGATATTCCATTTTTACGGGCGTGGGCGAGCGTTCCCGCGAGGGGAATGACATGATCTCCGACATGGAAGAATCGGGCGTCATCAAGAATACCGCCCTCGTCTACGGGCAGATGAACGAACCGCCCGGAAGCCGTATGCGCACCGCCTTTACGGGCCTGACCATTGCGGAATATTTCCGCGACGTAAAGCGGCAGGACGTTCTTCTCTTCATCGATAATATTTACCGCTATATACAGGCGGGCAGCGAAGTTTCGGCACTGCTCGGCAGAATGCCCTCCGCCGTCGGATATCAGCCTACGCTGGCGACGGAAATGGGCCTTTTGGAAGAGCGCATCGCAAGCACGAAGCGCGGCTCCATCACGTCCATTCAGGCAGTGTACGTTCCTGCGGACGACATCACCGACCCCGCGCCCGCGGCGATCTTTTCCCATCTCGACGCGACGACGGTGCTTTCCCGGAAGGTCGTGGAAATGGGCATTTATCCCGCCGTCGATCCGCTGGAATCCAATTCCCGCATCCTCGACGCGCAGATCGTGGGGCAGGAGCATTACGAGGTCGCAAACAAAGTCATCGCAACCTTGCAAAGATATAAAGAATTGCAGGACATCATCGCGATTTTGGGTATGGACGAACTTTCCGAAGAGGATAAAAACGCCGTTTTCCGTGCCCGCAAGATCCAAAAATTCATGTCGCAGCCCTTCTTTGTTTCAAAGATCTACACGGGGCTGGAAGGCCGTTACGTTCCCTTGCAGGCTACGGTGGAAAGTTTTAAGACTATCTTATCGGGCGAGGTGGACGACCTTCCCGAAAACGCTTTCTTCAATGTTGGGGACATCGACGAAGTGAAGGAGAAAGCGAAAAAAATGCGTTCGGGCGACTGACGCGCGGAGATCTGAATGAGCAAATTTCTTTTGGAGATCATCACGCCCGAAAAACAGTTTTTCAAGGGCGAAGTGGAGAGCATCAATATCCCGTCGCTGGGCGGGGCGTGCACGATCATGGCGGGGCATCAGCCCATGGTTTTTGCCACCGAACCTGGCATGATCACCATCGTGGAAGAGGGCAGGACGCGCGAAGCGTTCATGAGCGAAGGGTTTATCGAAGTGCGGCCGGACGAAACGATCGCCTTTTCCGAAGCGGTGGAGTGGCCGGAAGATATTGACGAGCGCCGCGCAAAAGAGGCGAAGGAGCGCGCAGAGGAAATGCTCCGCCGCAACCGCAGCGCCGCGGAATATAAACTCAACAGGATCGCTCTGCAGCGCGCCTTTGCGCGCCTGCGCGTCAAACATCACGGCGACGCGGGCTGGAAAGACGAGTAAAAAATCCGGTCTGAACAGACAGAATTGAATTTTAATAAAGGGTGCCGCGCTTTTTTCAAAAGCGCGGCACCCTTTATTTTAATTTTTGACCCATTTGGCGTAAAGTTTCGTTTCTATAAATTTTAAATTGCCGTCCGCATCATATTCCGCCTGAGGAAGCCTGTCTCTCTCAAAATCCCATGCGTTTATACATGCCGCTTCTTTAAACCAACCCGCAAATTTATATCCCGCCCGTTGCGGCTCATACGGCGTATCTTCGATCAAGCCCCCTCGCTCAAATTCATTGATAAAAAAGTATCCTTCGTTCGGTTCTCCCTCATAATTGAACATATACGACGTATTGGCTATTTGAAAAAATTGTTCATATTCTCCAACATAAAATTTATATCCGTTGATTTCTCTAATCTCATATTCATTGGCATATGATTCTTTTCTTTCGTTATACATAATACTTGTTATATATGTTCCTTTTTTTCCGCTGCTCCAAAATGGGACCTCTAATATATTGCTCGTGACTGCAGATGTGCTGGCAAAAAAGTTATATGAAGGTTCATTTTCTTTTCCATCATAGTCGTATACCGTTCCTGTTGTATTTGGCATGGCGCAATGACAAAAGGGGAAATATACTTTTTCTGCCCCTGTAGCGTCAATGCCATACTCGTTTTGTGCTAAAGATGTATCTACAAACCATGTATAACAAACTTCTTTACCCTTATAGTAAGCAGGAACATAAATTTCTGTTTTTGGCTCATCAAAATTTGTACCTGCAATTGCATAACATTTCCTATTGTAATTCATATTCGAATATTCAGGCATATTCTCCATGTAAAAATATACAAAATCCCCGTCGCTTATAAAGTATTTCTCGATGTCATAAGCACACCCTGTCATTCCCGCGGCGCTGATCCC
>DXCO01000002.1 GCA_019115945.1 Candidatus Borkfalkia excrementavium
TACCGCGGCATCGATCCGACGCCGATACGAGAATTTGTGATGAAAGACTTCAACGGCATCACGCGCATCGGCAAGGCGACGGTACTGCCCGGCGACATCGTATACGGCGCTGGCGGCGGCGTGCTGTTTATTCCCGCGCACCTCGTGGCGGAAGTGGTGGACGGCGCGGCGAAGACGCACGTCAAGGACGATTTCGGGTTTGAGATGATCGCGCAGAACAAATTCACGACCGCGCAGATAGACCGCGCCACATGGACGGAAGAGATGCTCGACATGCTCGTGCATTGGATCCGGACAGATCCGCGCGGCGAAAAGTACCGCGATCTCGATTGGTCGCCCGAATACGAGGCGGCAAGAAACGGCGATCCGAACGACACGCAGACGATGCTGTAAAGGGAACCATGTATATCTTATCGTGCGAAAAGCCCGAAAAGGGCGGCGGCATATACCGCTGCGAAATAAATGACGGCAATCTGAAAATAAACGCATATCTGCCTTGCGACAGACCTATGTACGCGGTCAGAGCGGGCGGCAGGCTGCATATACTCCTCCGCGCACCCTTTGCAAACGGCGAAAACAGCGGATATTTTTCCTGCCCGGAAGATCTTTCGGACAAAACGGATGTGCGCGACACGCTCGGGAAAGTTGCCTGCCATCTGTGCGTTATAGAAGATGACGTGTATATCGCCAACTATATAAGCGGCAACATCGTGAAAAACTGTGAAAGGGCGGTCGCGCATGCTGGACGCGGCGCAAACGCGCAACGGCAGGAAGCGCCGCACACGCATTGCGTTATTCCCTCTCCCTGCGGCAAATACATTCTCTGCACCGATCTCGGCACGGATGCGCTGTACATATACGACAGGGAACTGAACCTCGAAAATACGGCAAAAGTACCGGAAGGGTACGGGATAAGGCACATCGTCTTTTCAAAGGACGGGAAATATATATACGCGATCAACGAGCTGGTACCGTCCGTCAGCGTATTCGAGCGGCAAAACGCAATGGCAATCTATCTGAATACGGTAAAACTGACGGAAACGGCTGGCTCGACGGGCGCGGCGATACGGCTTTCAAAGGACGGCAAATTTTTGTATTGTTCCGTGCGGGGAGAAAATGCGCTGTACGTTCTGCGGGCAGACGGCGCAAATCTGACCGTAGAGCAAAAAACAGACTGCGGCGGAGACAGCCCGCGCGACTTCAATATCATAGACGACAAATTTTTAGTCTGCTGTAACGAAAACAGCGATAACGGAACCGTTTTTTCATTACAAAACTATAGGCTTAAAAAAGTCGGAGAATTAAAAATTTGTTCACCGCTTTGCTGTGTCGCAGAAAGATGACGGGAGAAAAACAGAATGAAAATATTGAACAGAGAAAAAGTTTTAGAAAAAATTTTATGTTGCCAAGATGAACTGAATGCCCGCAATAAGTCGGGAATCGAAAAATACCGCAAAGGGAATTTTACGATCAGGTTTACGCAGAAAGGAAATAAAAAGGTTTCGGTTCGCCAGATCAGGCATAAGTTCTTGTTTGGCAGCACGGGTTTTATGCTCGGCTGTTTTGAAAACGCGGAAAAAGAAACGAAGTTTAAAGAACTGTTCGCTTCCATTTTCAATCTCGTGGTCGTTCCCTTTTATTGGAACACGCTGGAACCCGAAGAAGGGAAACTTCGTTTTCAAAAAGACTCCGAAAATATTTATCGCCGACCCGCACCCGATACCGTATTGGAATTTTGCCGCGATTACGGCATTGAACCGAAAGGCCATTGTCTTACATGGAACTGGATGACGCCCGATTGGCTGAAAAAATATTCACCCAATAAGCGCAAAAAAATATTGGAACGGAGATTTTCAGAAATCGCCGAAGAATATGCAGACAAGATTCCTTCTTTTGATATTGTGAATGAATCGGCAAGCAATTATCGTTACGGGCGTGATTCTCTATTTGAAAATTATGATGAGTTTTCCCTGCGGCTCGGAAAGAAATATTTCCCGAATAACAAAAAAATCATAAACGAAACCAATCAGGCTATTTGGTATGATTATATGTCCGAGGGGAAATATATGTCTTTCAATATGCAACTGAAAGATTTTATCCGGAGGAGATTGCCGATCGATGAGATCGGGTTACAATATCACATTTTTATCGAAAGCGACCAATTGGAAAGCGACGGAGTAAAAGATGCATTTTTGAATGCAAAATATATGCTTGAAATTCTCGATTTATATGATCGGTTTAATTTGCCGATGCATATTTCGGAAATCACCATTCCGTCGTATGTCGGTAGAATTGTTGAAAATGAAGAATTGCAGGCAGAAATTGCAAAAATATGGTACGAAACCTGGTTTGCAACCCGCAACATGAAGAGCATCGTGTGGTGGAATCTGGCAGACGGCTATGCGGCTTATGCTCCGATGGGAACGGATGAGGGCGAAAACAGATACGGAGGCGGGCTCGTACATTTCGATATGAGTAAGAAACCCGCATACAACGCTCTCGATAAACTGATCAATCACGAATGGAAAACTTCAGAAGAAATCGTTACAGATGCAGGAGAATTTACATTCCGCGGCTTTTACGGAGAGTATGAAGTGGAAGTCGAAAACGCGGACAGCAAAAACAAAAAGACGGTCAATTTTGATTCTGACGGCGTGAAAATATCGATTTGATAAAAAGGGAATCCCCTTTTTCGCATTCCCAATGCGAAAATACATTGTGACTAAAAATAATAGTTCATCGAGTGATTCTTCTTTTAAAGAATGGTTGAAAAATTTTTCCAAATTGACTTTGAGCATTTTACATAAAAAATTTGCAGAGATAAAGACGATGAAGTCGACGGAGGCAGATATATCATTTAAAAATTTTTTATCTCTGTTTAAGGATGTTATTTTTACAAAAAGAATTGTTACTGTTTTTATTGATGATTTGGATCGCGGATGGAAGAATGAAGATTATGAGATAAGAAATATATCAGCAATGTTGAATGCTTTAAGAACTATTACGAGGCAAGTTCCCAATATTAAATTTAGAGTCGCATTACGAAGTAGTGTGTATTTTGCTGTAAGAACTTCGGATGAGTCGACAGATAAAATAGAAAGCTCTGTAGTTTTGTTGAAATGGGATAACCATAGCATTTTGGCTATGTTAGCAAAAAGAGTTACTTTATTCAAGAAAGGAAAATCTGTTGATGAAAATACTTTATTTAATAAAACACAAGAAGAATTAAGTAGAAACTTTGAAGGGGTTTTTGAATCTCGTTTCCAAGGCGCAGGACATTGGTCGAATGCTCCTATATATAGAGTTTTATTATCTTTGATAAGGCAACGGCCACGTGATTTAGTAAAATTATGCACTTTGGCTGCTCACGAAGCATTTAATAATAAACATCAAATTATTCAAACATCAGACTTTGAAAAAATATTCAGTAATTATTCTCAGGAAAGATTAACAGATACAATAAATGAATATTCTTCAGAATTGAGAAGCGACATTTTAGAAAGGGTTTCCTTTTCTATTCTTCTGTAGCGGGCTATAGGAAAAAATATAAGCGCAAATATTGAAAAAGGCTTGTGTTTTTTTGCGAAATATGCTATAATATATACAAGAAGTGAATAGTTCGAGTCTGTACAAGAAATGAGAAAAAATATCTTTTTTGTACATGCTTGCCAACGAAAAAGAGAGGTTTTCACCTCTCTTTTTTTGTACTGTTTTTGCGGGAACGCCTTAAAGCGTGCGCGGACAAAAGTGCCGGATCGCCCGATGCAAACGATCACGGGGCAGGGGACAGAAAAGTGGCTTTGCGGTATTGGGCGGGGGTATATTTTACCCGTTGCCGGAACAGACGGCAAAAATAATTATAATCGGTAAACCCCGCCCGTTCCGCGGCCGTTTTCAGGTTTTCCCCCTCCGTGATGTAATTTTTTGCCTTTCTGATCTTTTCGTCGATCACATAATTCATGATGCTTTTGCCCATTTCCTTTTTGAACAGGACGGAGCAGTAGACGGGGGAGAAATAGAGCGCATTCCCGATTTTTTCGAGCGTGATTTTTTCCCCGATATGGCGGCGGATATAATCTTTGATCTTTATGGTCAGGGGGCTGAGTTTTTTTGCGTGCAGATTTTCGGTCAGTTGCTTTATGATGCACTGCAAGAGCAGATCGAGGCATCCGAACGAGTTCGGGTTCGTCAGATTTGCATACATTTCGTCGCCTGCGGAAAGCAGCAGTTTGATTTCGTCGGAAATTCCCTCCTGCACCCGTACGGGCAGCCCGAAATTCTCTTCGCTGTAAAAATTGAAACTGATATAGTCGGAATCGGCAAACGGCCTGCGTTCTCGCGTGCTTCTCGGCCGGACATATATGGCGTCTCCGGAAGATAGAGGGACCTCCTGTTCGTCTATGACGTAAACCATTTTGCCCTGCAGCAAAAAAGTCAGTTCATGAAAATGGATCATCGATTTTTGCAGGGGCGGCGCCACGCTGAATTTGTTGTGGTTGTAATAAAAAATTTCGATCATCGATGTCTTCTCCGGCGGCAGGACGCCGCACTTGTTCGGTTTATATAAGATAATGCTATTTTCAGCGCAAAAACACTAAGATTCTGCCTTGAAAAAAATAAATATTATGCTATAATTATTATAATGCCGTATGCGGGCAAAGTCAAGAAAATTTTGCGCCTTCGTGTGCGTGCTTGACCGCTTCGGCGGATATGCCGGGCAAAAAAATAAAAAGGGAGAGGTGGATCGTGAAGATCGGGTTGAATTTGTTTTCGGTGAGGAATCTCATCCAAAACGAGAAGGATTTACTGAATGCGGTGCTTGAACTGAAAAAGTCGGGATACGATTATTTTCAGTATTCAGGGGCGCCCTTCGACGCACAAATGATCGCAAGGGTGAGCAAAGAGGCGGATGCGTCCTTTTGTCTGACGCACGTCCCCATGCAGCGGATCGTGGAGGATACGGACAGACTGATGGAGGAGCACGATCTTTTCGGGTGTAAAAATATCGGCCTCGGCGGCATAACGCCGAAAGAGACGTTCGCCGATCACGATGCATTCCGCAGACAGGTAGACGCGCTCGAAAAGGCGGCGGAGCGGATGCAGCGCAACGGGTTTACATTTTTTTATCATCATCACCATTTCGAGTTTTTTAAGAGCTGCGGACAGACCGCGCTCGACTATATGATCGAAAACACGCGCGCGATCCACTTTACGGCGGATACGTACTGGCTGCAGTACGGCGGCGTAAACGTGCTCGAGTATCTGGATAAAATGAAGGGGCGCGCCGAGTGCGTGCATCTCAAAGATTATATAATCGTCTACCGCGGCGAAGGGGCTGATCGCGATCTCGCGCCGAAATTTGCGCCGCTCGGAGACGGCGTGATGAATTTTAAGGCGATCGTCGCGAAGGCGAAGGAATGCGGCGCAAAGTATTTCTTCGTCGAACAGGACGACGCGGCAGACCTTCCCGACACGCTCGGGCAGGTCGCCCGCAGTGCGGCATATGCGGCAAAGGAATTGTAAAACATGAAAGTACGTTTGAGTGCCTTTGCGGACGAGGCTTCGGAAAACTTTTCCGAACAGATCCGCGTTCTTCGGGAAGAGCGGATCCCCATGATCGACCTTCGCGGGCTGGACGGCAAAAATGTTTCCGACCTGTCGGAAGAGGAAGCGAAGGAATACAGGGCCTTACTGGACTGCGGCGGCATATGCGTCTGGGCGATCGGTTCGCCTCTGGGCAAGATCGGTATCCGCGACGATTTTGAGGAGCATCTTTGCCGCGCGGAAAGGACGTTCCGCCTTGCAAAAATTTTCGGTACGGACAAGGTGCGCGTTTTTTCTTTTTATACGGACGATCCGGACGGGGATGAAGGGGAAGTATTTAAGCGCATGCGCGCGCTGCAATCGCTGGCAGAATCGCACGGCGTGACTTTGTATCACGAAAACGAAAAGGAGATCTACGGAGACACGCCCTCCCGCTGTGTAAAACTTTTGCGCGAGGTCGGCGGCCTGAAATGCGCGTTCGATCCCGCCAATTTCATACAGTGCGGACAGGACGCGGGCAGCGCCCTTGCCGTCTTGTCGGAGGGCGTGGATTATTATCACATCAAGGACGCCCTGCTCGCTACGGGAGAGGTCGTCCCCGCGGGCGAAGGGGACGGGCAGATCGGCCGCCTGATCTCGCGACTGCAAACGGACGCGACGCTCACGATAGAGCCGCACCTGTCTGCCTTTACGGGATACGATAAAATAGACAGAACGGTTTTGAAAAATAAATTTACGTACGTCTCGCCGCGGTCAGCGTTTGCGGCCGCGGCAGAGGCGCTGCGCAAGATATTAAACGAGAACGGATTCAAGGAGGAAAACGGAGTATGGATAAAGTAAAATTCGGAATCATCGGCGTCGGCAACATGGGCTTCACGCACCTGGGATTTTTTCAGTCGGGTCAGGTGAAGAACGGCGTCTGTACAGCGATCGCGGATACGTCCGCGCAAAAATTGACCGCCGCAAAAAATAATATCCCCGGCGACTACGCCGTGTACTCTTCGGGCGAAGAACTGATCGATCGCGCGGATATCGACGCCGTGATCATCGCCGTGCCCCATTATCTGCATCCGCCCCTGGCGATCCGCGCTTTCAGGCGGGGGCTGCACGTGATCTGCGAAAAGCCTGCGGGCGTATACACGAAGCAGGTCAAGGAGATGAACGCCGTCGCAAAGCAGAGCAAGGGGCTGTTCACCATGATGTATAACCAGCGTACCAATCCGCTGTATAAAAAGATGCACGATCTTGTAAAGAACGGCGAGATCGGGCAGATCCGCCGCGTGAACTGGATCATCACCAACTGGTTCCGCACGCAGTATTATTACGATTCGGGTTCGTGGCGCGCGACCTGGAAAGGGGAGGGCGGCGGCGTGCTGCTCAACCAGTGCCCCCATCAACTCGACCTTCTGCAATGGATCTGCGGCATGATGCCCGCCAAGGTGCGCGCGTTCTGCCATTTCGGAAAATGGCACAACATCGAAACGGAGGACGACGTGACGGCGTATCTGGAATTTCCCAACGGCGCTACGGGTTCGTTTGTCACGACGACGGCGGATGCCCCCGGGACCAATCGTTTTGAGATCTGCGGTTCGCGCGGCAGACTGGTCTGCGAAAAGGACGAACTGCTGATCGAACGCCTCGATACGGATCTGCAGGATTATCTGATGCATGCAAAGAGCGCCTTCGGCGAGCCGTCGCATACCACAGAGATCGTTTCGCAGAGCGGGGACAACCCGCAGCACGTGGGTATCCTGAACAATTTTGCCAACGCCGTGCTGGGGCTGGAACCCCTTTACGTGGACGGGCAAGAGGGGCTCAAATGCGTGGAACTGATGGATGCCATGCTCCTCTCCTCGTGGGAAGATCGCAGCGTAACGCTGCCGATCGACGACGATTATTATTACGAACGGCTGCAGGAGCATATCGCCGCTTCCAAGGAAAAGGGGACGGCAGATCTTTTGATCGACAACACGATGTCGTTCGGCGGTACGAAATAGACGATGAATACTTTTTTTGACGACGATTTGCTGCTGTATTCCCCCATGGCGAAGGAAATTTACGGCGAGGTAAAGGATCTCCCCGTCATCGATTACCACTGCCATCTCGATCAGAATCTGATCAAGGCGGACGCGCGCTTTTCCGATATCGGGCAACTGTGGCTTTCGGCCGATCATTACAAATGGCGCGCCATGCGCCTTTGCGGGGTAGACGAAGCGTACATCACGGGCGGCGCGGACGATCATGAAAAATTTCTGAAATATGCGGGCATCATGCCCGATCTGGCAGGCAATCCGCTCTATTATTGGACGCATCTTGAATTGAAGCAGATATTCGGCATCGGCGAACCGCTCTGCAAAGAGAGTGCGGAGCGGGTCTGGTCGGCGGCGAACGAAAAGTTGAAAGATCTGTCCGTCTCTTCTCTGCTGCGCATGTATCGCGTGCGTTACGTCGCCACGACGGACGATCCGTGCGACGATCTTGCGGCGCACGGAAAATACGGAGACACGCTCGTCGCGCCCACCTTTCGCCCCGATAAACTGCTCGCGCTGGAAGAAGAGAGTATCGCGCGGCTGGAAAAGACCGTCGGATACAAGACGGATACGCTTGCGCAGTTTTTGGACGCTTTGGAAGAGAGGCTCTGTTATTTCGTCTCGCACGGGTGTAAGATCTCCGATCACGGATTTGCGCGCTTTCCCGACCGGTACCCCTCGAAGGAGGAGGCGGAAAAACTGTTCGCGCGGCGCAGAGAACTTCTTCCGGCGGAAAGGGAGGCTCTGTTCGGCTATTTGCTCGTGCGGGCGGCGGCGCTCTACAAAAAGCACGGCATCCTGATGCAGTTGCATTTTTCCGTCACGCGGAACGTCAATCCGCCGATGTATCGCGCCTGCGGCCCGGACGCGGGTTTCGACGTGATCGCGTCGGCCCAGAAAATCGAAAACGTGATCGCGTTTTTTGCACAGTTGTCCGACGGGGAACGGCCGGAAACCATCCTGTATTCGCTGAACGATTCCGATCTGCCCGCGCTCGCGTGCGTGACGGGCGCGTTCCGGCACGTCAGGATGGGCGCGGCGTGGTGGTTCAACGACACCGTGGAAGGGATCCGCAAAAATCTTTCCGTAATGGCGGAATATTCCGTTCTGGGCACGAATTTCGGTATGCTCACAGACAGCCGTTCCTTTTCAAGTTACGCCCGCTTCGACTTTTTCAGAAGGATCCTGTCGCAATATCTCGGAAATCTTGCGGAAAAGGGAGAACTGGACGGGGATGCCGCCGTAAAAACGGCAAAAAACGTGTGCTATCACAATATCAAGGCGGCTTTGGGGCTTTGATTCTCGGGGCTGCTTGGCCGGGCCCTGTGATTTTGGCTAAAAAGGAGCCCCTGCCTGTCGGAAGGACAGGCAGGGGCTTTCCGTCGGTCGAAAGAAGCGCAAAAGCGCGAAGCGGGTGCAACGCGAGCGGACTTTTGCAACGCTCTTTTATTTTTGTTTGGAATAGGCGATGGTCGCGCTCACGCCGTCCAGTTTGCCGATCTTGCCCGACATCGCGTTGATGATATCCTGCGGCGCATCTATGGCGATGCTGATGATGTTGATGTTTTTTGCCCTGTAAGGTACGCCCATGCGGCCGATGATATGCGGGCCGTATTCGTGCAGAACGGCGTTCAACAGGGGAACGGACTCTTCCTTTTCCACAATGATCCCTACCACAGCCACGCGCGTATTCATAGGTACCTCCCTGCCGGCCGTCGCAAAGCGGAGCGCCGTATTTTCGAACATACAGGGCTCCGATTCGTTCCGTTTGCCGGCGGCCGCATCGATTTTTTAGCGGAAACAATCCGCATGCGATCCACTGTCAACAGTATACCACAACCGCCGGAATAAGGCAATCGGTGCGGCACACTCCGCACCGATTATTTGTAAAGTTACAAATTTTAATAAAAATATCGTCTTTTAGGCAAAATTATGTGGAGTTTTATTTTTTTGAAAACACTTGACAAAATTTGTTTTATCATATATTATAAAAGCGGCAGGGGGGGATGTTCACCTGTGAAATAAAATAGAAGGAGAAAAGAAAATGAAAAAGTTTGCAGCATTGCTTATGAGCATGACGTTGCTTTCCTCTCTTGCGCTGTTCGTGGCTTGCGGCGACAGCGACAAGCAGGAAAATCAAGGCAAATTGGACGGCGATTTCAGTACGGAAGCCACGGACGAAGAAGTTACCGCGGTCCTGACGAAACTTCAGAATGCAGTCGATGGGAATACGTTCCTCGGCGACACGGCGGCGGAAGACTGGTCTTTCGGCTTTGACGCTGGCGCGGATGTTTCGTTCAGCATGGTCGGGCTTGAACCGGGCAGCGGGGAAAATGCGCAAGTCGGCGCGAATGTGCATTTCGATCTCGGCGTCGGATACAAACTGATCATCGGCAATTCGGCGGTTTCCGGTGCGGGCGACCTTTCGGTAAAGGGGAGCGGCAGCGTGATGGGATCGAACGCGAATTATTCCGCCAAAATTTATAACGACGCCGATTATCTTTATATGGATATGAGTTCGGTGCCGGGTTACCCGAAAGTGAAACTGACCTATGAGACGGTGATGGGTGCGATTGAGTCCGTCGGTTCCGGGGAATCGCAGACGCCTGCCGATACTCCCTCAACGATGTCCGCCGATGCAGCGCCCGGTACGGGCTCGGAAAATGAAGGCGGGCAGGGGACGGAAACCGCGCCTTCCTCCGATATCGCGGAGATCGTCGCGGGGCTGAAAGAAGTCGGCTGTAAAGTATACATAGACGATTCGGAAGGCCTGAAAGTGAAACTGAGCATTTCCGAAGAAACCGTCGATATGATTCTGGAGGCTCTCGAATTGGTCCCCGCGGACGGCGCGGACGCACTGGTTGATTTTTCGGCTTTCAGTTTCGACTTGTATTTTGCAATGACGGAGGACGGCGTGTTCTCGTATCTCAGTGCGGACTTTGACGTCAAAATGAGTCTGGACCTCGGCGAACATCTCGGCAAGTATGGTATTGAATGCTCGGGATATATTTACGCAAAATCTTACGAAGGGACGGTCAAACTTCCCGACGATCTGGCGGAATATACCGAAGTGAATGAAATACCTTCCTTTCCCACTCCGTCGGGTCAGTGACGGCAAGCATATTACGGCAAACGTATGATAAGGATAAGGCGGGCTTTGCGGTCCGCCTTTTTCCATGTGCCGCAGCAAGAAAAACGCGCCCCGCGCAATATGCGCGGGGCGCTCGGTCATTATCAAAATTGCCGTTTACTGAAAAACTCTGACGCGGATGACGGAATCGAAACTTTCGATCGTCCTGACGACTTCGTCGGAGATCTTAGCGTCGAGATCGACGAGCATATACGCCTTGTCTTTCTTGGATTTATCGATGATGTTGGCGATATTGATGCCGCTTCCGGAAATTACGGACGTCACTTTGGAGATGACGCCTTCCACGTTGTTGTGCATCACGGCGATCCTCGCCACCGACGTGCGCGGCGCGCATACGTCGGGGAAATTGACGCTGTGGGTGATGTTTCCGTTTTCGATGTAATCCACAAGTTCTTTCGCCGCCATCTTCGCGCAGTTGTCCTCGGCCTCGGGCGTGCTTGCGCCCAGGTGAGGCACGCAGATGACGTTGGGTACGCCGATCAGTTGATCGGAAGGAAAATCGGTGATGTATCTTTCCAGTTTCCCGCTCTCGACAGCCGCGATCACGGCGTCCGCATCGACGAGTTCGCCGCGGGAATTGTTGATGAGCACCGCGCCGTCCTTCATTTTTGCAAAGGCGTCCGCGTTGAACATTTTGTCCGTGTCCGGCGTAAGGGGAACGTGCACGGTAATGAAATCCGCGTTTTTCAGAAGGGTATCGAGGTCGGCGACCTTCACGCGGTTATCCAGATGCAGTGCGCCCGCAACGGAGAGGTAGGGGTCATATCCGACCACTTCCATGCCCAGATCGGATGCAGCGTTGGCGACCATCACGCCGATGGCGCCCAGGCCGATCACGCCCAGCGTTTTGCCGGAGATCTCGTGTCCGACGAATTTGGATTTTCCCTTTTCCACAGCCTTGGAAATGCCTTCGGTGCCTTTCAGGGTCTTGACCCAGTCGATCGCGTCGGTGATCTTTCTGCCGCCGAGGAACAGTTCGCACAGCACGAGTTCCTTCACGGCGTTCGCGTTCGCGCCCGGCGTATTGAATACGACGATGCCTTTGTCCGTGCAGGCGGGAATGGGGATGTTGTTTGTTCCCGCGCCCGCGCGCGCCACGGCGAGCAGTTCGTCGTTGAGGGGATATTCGTGCATATTGAAACTTCTCAGCATGATCCCGTCCGGTTTTTTGGAATCTTTGGTAAATACGTAACCTGCGGGGAATTCCGCGTCGGCCACGGGGCTGATCTCGTTGAGTTTGAGTATTTCGGGCATAATTCGTTCCTCCTTAAAATCGTATGAGAACGGGCTTTGTCAGGCGTTCTCTTTTTCGAATTTCTTCATGAATTCGATGAGCGTTTTGACGCCTTCCACGGGCATCGCGTTGTAAATGGATGCGCGCATGCCGCCTACGAGCCTGTGGCCTTTGAGCGAGACCAGGCCCGCCGCTTTTGCCTCTTTGACGAATTTTTCGTCGCTCTCTTTGGAGGGGGTCACGAAAGGCACGTTCATGATGGAGCGGTATTTTTTCTCCACGCTGTTGGTATAAAATTTTGAATTGTCGATAAAGTCGTATAAAAGGCCCGCTTTGTATTCGTTGATCTTGTTGATCTCCTTTACGCCGCCCAATTTTTTCAGATGGCGCAAAACGAGGTTCGCCATATAAATAGAGAAGCAGGGGGGCGTATTGTAGAGGGAGCCGTTCTCAGCCTGCGTTTTCCATTTCAGCATGGTCGGGCAGATGGGCAGAGGGTTTTCGATGAGATCTTTGCGCGCGATGACGATGGTCACGCCCGCGGGAGCCAGGTTTTTCTGCGCGCCCGCATAAATGACGCCGAATTTCGTCACGTCCACTTCGCGGGAAAGGATCTCCGAACTCATGTCGCACACGAGGGGCGCCTTCGTTTCGGGGAACTTGACATAGCGCGTGCCGAAAATGGTGTTGTTCGAGGTGATGTGCACGTAGTCGGAATCGTCGTTAAAGGCGATTTTGTCCACGTCGGGAATATAAGTGTACGTTTTGTCTTCAGAAGAAGCGACCAGGCGCGCGTCCCCGTAAATTTTGCCTTCCTGCCAAGCCTTTTTGGCGAAGTTGCCCGTCACGATGTAATCGGCCTTGCCGCTTTTCATCAGGTTGAGGGGGATCGCCGCAAACTGCTGGCTCGCGCCGCCCTGCACGAACAGCACGCAGTAGTTGTCGGGGATGTTCATCAGTTCGCGGAGATTTTTTTCCGCCTCTTCGACGATGGCCGAAAAGGCCTTGTCTCTGTGGCTGATCTCCGTCACGCTCATGCCCGTTCCCGCAAAGTCGAGGAACTCCTTCTGTGCCTCTTCCAGCACTTCGAGGGGAAGCATGGAAGGACCTGCCGAAAAATTGTAAACTCTCATATTCCAAATCTCCTTCAAGATTATGATTTCCTTGTTTTTTCGGCGGGGCAGGGTCACTCCGTCGAAACGATCTTCATAAATTATATAATAAAGTAAAAATTTTGACAAGTGTTTCCCCGCCGTAAAATCCTTTGCGGGCAAATTTTTTTGTTTTTTTGCGAGGGAGTATAAAAACTTGCGCCGATTGTCAAAAAATAATCGGGTAAAGTATTTACTTTTTTTCTCAAATGTAGTAAAATGTTATAAGAAATACCCGAATATAGAAGGAGCCTCGGCTCCGAAGGGGGCATCATGTCATCTTTTATCGACCAGAAAACGAACGGGCTTTCGCCCGTGGAGCGGCTGAAAGTTACCGATAAATACCTCGCCGAACTGGAAGGCGTTCTCTCGTCCATGGACGAGATCGCCTCGCTGCGCGCGAAGAACGGGCAGCCCGCCTCCGACGAAGTGGGCGGTTACAAACGCTCTTCCGTCGTCAATATGATCGCGGAACTGAAAAAACAGAAAAACGCGATCCTCGACGAGATCGATAAAAATGAACGCGCCGCGGCAAAGCGGATCGCCGAAGAGCGCCGTGCGGCGGAAGAATCGAAAAAGCAGGCGGTGCAGAACGCCGCGGCCGTCGCCAAGAGAGAGGCGGAAAAGACCGCCGCGGAAGTCGCGCGCAAAGAAGCGGAAAAAGCCGCTTCCGCGCTCGCCGCAAAGTCGGAACAGACCGCGCTTTCTCCCAAAGACAGCGCGATCGAAAGTTTCCGAAAGGGTGATCCCTCCCTCGCCATCGAGGGGATGTATACGGGGCTTTCCATGGACATCGAGAAGATGCGCGACGATATCCTGCAGGAGATGAAATACACGTATAAGCAGGATATGGCCATCTACGACGATCTGTCCGAAAAGATCGCCGCGATCACGCCCATCGATATGGCGGCGCTCGAAGAAAGGCTGAAACCCCTGCAGGCGCTGGCGGCGCTTGCGGAGAGGCTGGACAATCTGCAGCCCATAAATTACGACGAACTTGCCGCCAAAGTGGCGGAAAAAGTGACGCCCGAAAATATCGATTACGACGAACTCGCCCGCAGAGTCGCTTCCGTCATGGCGGCAAACGAGGCTGCGGTCGGCAGCATGCAGTTGAACGCGGTCGAAAAAAAGATAGACAGCGTACAGAATACCCTGAGCGGTGCGGTCAGCGTAAAGCAACTGCCCGAATTCAAAAAACTCGATTCTCTGATCGCGGAATATCTACGCACCCTTTCTTACGACCATATACCCGACATTCTGGTAACGGCGGACGCCATCAAAAATATAGCGAACCGCTACATTCTCAGCGGCAACGCGCTCCGCGGCGAGACGATGCTCTCCGATCTCCGCATGCGCCTTACCCGCGTGAACGTATGGGGTGCGACGGCTTTGACCGCCGTGGACGACGCGATCCGCTCTTCGAATCTTCCCGTGCTGTATTCGGAAGAGGCGTTTGCGGCGTTCCGCGATGCCTGCCGTGAATTTGAACAGTCTTCCGCCGTTGCGGACGACGAACTCGCCGAAAGAGTGGCGCGTTCGAAGAATGTTCTGTTCAACGATGCGGATCAGCATATCATGGACAGAGACACCCTGTCCGAGCTGATGGCGCTCGGCGAGGAACTCGCCGGTGCGGCGCCCGACGAACAGCAGGTGAAGGACCTGACGCAACTGAAAAAAGAACTGATGTCTTTCAACCTTTCGGGCTTTATCGATCTCGTGCCCGCCGTGCCCGAAGAGGGGCAGGCGGCCTCGTCCGTGGATACGGAGACCATTCTCGACGCGATCAGGCACATCAACGTCACGGTCACGGCGCCTTCGGCCGAAGCGCCCGCAGCGGCGGCGCCCCTTACGGAGAGCGCGAAACTGGCCGAACTTTCCAAGCGCAAACCTTCCGTCGCCGTCGGAAAGCAGAAGGTTTTGCGCCCCGCCGTTTCCGCCAAAGACAACAAGACGGAAAAGACGGATCAGCCCCTGCGCACCGTGCGCCGCAGTATCAAAATCAATGACGAAAATCCCGATTCCCTCTCCAAAAAACTGGTCGAGGAACTGGCGCTGAAAATCGCGAACAGCAGGGTCAGATGAACGGGCGCGAAAGGGTGATTTTACGGAACTTTGTCCCGATACGATTTTCGGGCGGTAATATAAAAAGCGGCGGCGGCAGGCCGCCTCGTATGAGCCGGATCAAATGTCCGCGCGAGCGGCAATACATTGTAAAAAGAAAAGGCTGAATTTTTATCAGCCTTTTGTTTTGTTGCGTCGGTCCGGCCGTCGAAAAGGAGTGATATTTTGGATCAAAAGCAGGACAGGCCCACAGCAGGGCGTGCCGGAGCGGGGAAGAAGATGATGCCCCGCTATTTCGGCAACTCAAAAAAAGCGGCGCCCGTCTCCGCGGCGAAAAATGAAAGCGCACAACTCGCCGAAAAGACGGTAAAATTCACCAAAGAGAACAGAAAAACTTATAAACCGGAAGGTTCCCGCAACCCCAGGCCCGTTCCCGAACAGAGGCCGGAACAGAAAAAACGCGGGCCGAAAAAGGGCAAAAACGCCGTAAAGGTGATTTTTCTGGGCGGCGTCGGCGAGATCGGGAAAAACATGACCGCCATAGAGTGCGGCAACGACATCATCGTCATCGACGCGGGGCTCACCTTCCCGGATGACGAACTGCCGGGGATCGATCTGGTCATTCCCGACATCAGTTACCTCGTGCAGAACAGGCAGAAGGTGCGCGGCGTCCTCATCACGCACGGGCATGAAGACCACGTGGGCGGCATCGCCTATCTTTTAAAAGACGTTCCGGAGCCCGTCTACGGCACCAAACTCACCCTCGCGTTGGCGGACAACAAACTGCGCGAACAGAGGATCAACAAGGCGCAACTCGTCTGCGTCAGACCGGGAGACAAGATCAAACTGGGTTGTTTCGGCGTAGAATTCATCAACGTGAACCATTCGATCGCGGGTTCCGTAGCGCTGTCGATCGACACGCCGCAGGGCAAAATTTTCCACAGCGGCGATTTCAAGATCGATCTCACGCCCGTCGCGGGGGATAAGATCGACCTTCCCCGCATCGCGGAGATCGGCAGAGAGGGCGTGCGCCTTCTTCTTTGCGAGTCGACCAACGTCGAGCGCCCGGGCTATACGATGAGCGAAACGGTCGTCGGCACGACGCTCGATCACCTGTTTTCCGAAAATACGACCAGGCGCATCATCGTCGCGACGTTCGCGTCCAACGTGCACCGCCTGCAACAGATCATCGATCTTGCGGCAAAATACCGCCGCAAGGTGGCGCTGTCGGGCAGGAGCATGCTCAACGTGGTGGACGCGGCCAGCAAGATCGGCGAACTGTCCATTCCCGAGGGTGTCCTCATCGACGTGGAAAAGATCAAAAATTATTTCGACAGAGAGATCGTCATCGTCTCCACGGGCAGCCAGGGCGAACCGATGAGCGCGCTCACGCGCATGGCGTCGGGCGAATTCAATAAAGTTACGGTGGGGGACAACGATACGATCATCATTTCGGCAAGTCCCATCCCCGGCAACGAGAAGATGATCTACCGCGTCATCAACAACCTTTACAGAAAGGGAGCCAACGTCGTCTACGAATCTTTGGAAAAGATACACGTTTCGGGGCACGCCTGTCAGGAAGAACTCAAAGTCATGCACACGCTCGTCAATCCCGAATTCTTTATTCCCGTGCACGGCGAGTTCCGCCATCTCAAGCGGCACGCGCTCCTTGCTGCGGAACTGGGCATGAACGAAAACAACATTCTTCTGCCCGATATCGGAAACTGCGTGGAGATCACGCGCGACGGCATGCAGTTCGGCGAAAGCGTCTCGTCCGGTTCCCGTCTCGTGGACGGCGGAAACCTCGAGGACAGGGAGAACAGCGTCGTCATGAAGGACCGCAAACACCTTTCCGAAGACGGCATTTTTATCATCACCGCATGCGTTTCCGAGCGGAGCGGCGATCTTCTGACCGAGCCGGAGGTGATCAACCGCGGCTTCGTCATGCCCGAAAACGCGGATTACGTTTCGGATATCAAACAGATCGTCATGAATTGCATCGACCGCGCCGATGTGCGCGCGGACGTGAGCAACACCGAAGTCCCCGCCGCGATCAAAAAGGCGGTCAAAAACTTTATCTATAAAAAGACGAAACAAAATCCCGTCATCACGGCGATCATTCTGCGGGTCTGAGTATGAAGTACGCCCGTTCTCTCGTCCGCCTTCGCATCGACGAAAGGCTTTCCGCGCTCCGCAAACGCATGGCGGAGGGGCGCGATCCGTCCGCGGAAGAGGATACGCTTCAGTATCTTCTGTATACCGTGCGTAGTACGGGCGCGCGGCGCATTCTCGAGATCGGCACGGGAGAGGGCGTTTCAGGCGCGGCGATGCTGCTCGAAGCGCCGGACGCTTTCCTTGTCACCGTCGAAAAGGAAGAGGAGCGCCGCCGCAAAGCGGAGGAACTGTTTGACGGGCTGGGGCTTTCCGGCCGCGTGCACAGCGTTCTCGGCGATGCCGCAGACCTTCTCCCCGCGCTGGAAACCCCCTTCGATCTTATTTTTCTGGACGGCCCGAAGGCGCAGTACCTCGCGTATCTGCCCGATCTGAAACGGCTCCTGAAAAAGGGCGGCGTGCTTTTCGCGGACGACGTGTTTTTGTTCGGATGGGTGAGCGGAGAGGTCCCCGCGCCCGCCAAGCGCATGTCCATCGTCAACAAACTGCGCGGATTTTTGGAGGCAGTATCCGACGATCCCGAATTGATCACCTGCGTGCTCGATCTCGGCGACGGCGTTTCCGTCAGCGTAAAAAAATGATCCCGCATCCCGCGCCCGCCTTTGCGCGGCGGGATACGGATTCGCATATGACTGGCGCGGCTGCATCCTGCCGCGTACGAATACAAAAGGAGAAAGGGCGTATACGTGACCGCACCGGAACTGCTCGCGCCTGCGGGCAATCTTGAAAAACTGAAAACCGCGCTGCACTTCGGCGCGGACGCCGTTTATCTGGGCGGGCAGGCGTTTTCTCTGCGCGCCTTTTCGGAAAATTTCGACGAAGAAGGGCTGAAAACGGCGATCGGCTTTGCGCATGCAGGGGGCAAAAAAGTCTACGTAACCGCAAACGTATTTGCAAAAAACGCAGATTTCCCCATGCTTTCCGATTATTTCGCCTTTTTGTCCGAAGCGGGCGCGGACGCCGCCATCGTCACGGATGCGGGCGCGCTGGCGGTTGCAAAAAAGTCTGCGCCGGGCCTTGTCCTTCACCTCTCCACGCAGGCAAACACCACCAACAAATACGCGGCAAAGTTCTGGCAGGAACAGGGGGTGTCGCGCGTGGTGCTCGCGCGCGAACTTTCCCTTGCGGAAATTGCGGAGATACGCGATTTCTGCCCCGACCTCGAACTGGAAGCGTTCGTGCACGGCGCGATGTGCATATCGTACAGCGGGCGGTGCCTTTTGAGCAACTATCTCGACGGGCGCGATTCCAACCGCGGCGAATGCGTGCAGGCGTGCCGCCGAAAGTATTTTGTCCGTTCGGAGGGAAGGGATGAATGCGCGCTCGAAGAGGACGGGCGCGGCTCTTACCTTCTGAACAGCAAGGACCTGTGCATGATCGGCAATCTGGCAGAACTCCGTCGCGCGGGCGTAGACTCGTTCAAGATAGAGGGGCGGATGAAGTCCTCCTACTATCTGGCGACCGTCGTCAACGCCTACCGCCGCGCGATTTCGGGCGACGACGCGGGCGCGCTGTACGAAGAACTGAAAAAGTGCGCGCACCGCGAATATACGCAGGCATACGCTTTCGGGGAGAATCCCGCGACCGTCAATTATCAGGATTCGCAGCAGGCAGGTACCCGCGTCTTTGCGGCGAACGTGCTCGGGTACGAAAACGGCTTCGCGCTTGCGGAAATGCGGAACCGTTTCCGCGAAGGGGACGTGCTGGAGATCCTGTCTCCCTCGGAGCATTTCAATCAAACATTCGTTGCGGAAGAGATGTATGCGGAGAGCGGCGAACGGGTCGCGGACGTGAAACTTGTACAGCAGCGCGTGCGCATCCGCTGCCCCTATCCGCTGTCGGAAGGGGATATCCTCCGCCTTGTGCCGCATATGAACGGATGAACCCGTGCGCATGCGCGGCAGGCAAAAGCCGCGGCATATCCGGCTTTTTGTCTTTATGCGTTTGAAATATGGAAGAGAGAGTCATACTTCATTCCGATCTGAATAATTTTTACGCGACGGTGGAACGCAAACTGTATCCGGAACTTGCGGGCCTGCCCGTCGCCGTGTGCGGCGATCGGGAGACCCGACACGGGATCGTGCTCGCAAAGAGCGAAGAGGCGAAAAAATTCGGCGTAAAAACGGGAGACGTGATCTGGGAGGCGAAGCGCAAGTGCCCGAACCTCGTCATCCGCCCCGTCCGGTTTGCGGAATACAGAAAATACTCGGCGCTCGCGCGGGAAATTTACGCGCGGTACACCGACCTGATCGAGCCGTTCGGCATAGACGAATGCTGGCTCGACGTCACGCACAGCCGCATTTTCGGCAGCGGGGAGGAGATCGCCGAGCGTATCCGGCGGGAGATCAGAACGGAACTGGGGCTGACCGTTTCGGTAGGGGTCAGTTTCAATAAAGTATTCGCAAAACTTGCGAGCGATCTGAAAAAACCGGACGCCGTGACCGCGGTCAGCCGTGCGGACGTGGAAAAAAAGATCTGGCCTCTGCCCGTTGCGGCACTTCTGTACGTGGGCCATTCCACAGCGGAGCGGCTGTCGCGCGCGGGGATCCGCACGATCGGCGATCTCGCCGCTGCGGACGTCGGGTTTATCGGCAGATATCTCGGCAAATGGGGGCTTACCCTCTCCGCATACGCCAGGGGAGAAGACGATTCGCCCGTGCGCGGGATGAACGAAAAGTCCGAACTCAAATCGGTCGGCAATTCTCTCACATACCGCGAAGACGTGACGCGCCCCGAAGACGTGAAGAGGCTTGTCTACGTGCTGAGCGAAAGCGTTGCGGCGAGGCTGAAAGATTCGGGCATGGGCAAGGCGAACACAGTGCACCTTTGGGTGCGCGACAATGCGATGCAGAACTACACTTTTCAGAAAAAAGTGCGCCCGACCGCGCTTTGCGGCGAGATCGCCGAGGCGGCTTTCTCCCTCTTTGCGGGGCAATATAAAGCGGAAAGGCCCGTGCGCGGGCTGGGCGTGACCGTATCGGGATTCGACAAGGGGATCGAACAACTTACTTTCGAAAGCCTGAGCGGCGAATACGACAAAAAGGAGCGCGCGGAACGCGCGGTCGGAGAGATCCGGAAAAAGTACGGATACGCAAAAATTCAGCGCGGGATCATGTACGAAGATAAAACCGCCCTCAACATGAACGTGCGCGGCGAGCGGCTGCGTTCGGGCGAGGACGAGGCGCGGAAGGAAAACGCAAAAGAAAAAAAGAGCGGCCTGCCCGAAGACGGGGCAGTGCCGACGGACGGTGACTATGAAATATAAACTGAAAGATTTTGCCGCGGATAACGGCCTTACGATGGAAAAGAACGCCTGTTACGGCATTTACGGCGGCTATTACGTACACGTAAAATATTCTCCGCTGGGCAATCCCCGCTGTCTGATCAGCGTGGTCACGCGCGCGGAAGAAAAGAAGGGCGCGCTGGAAAAATTCCTCGCCCGCCACGCGAAGGAGATGCGCCTTGCGGATTTCGGCGTCGTCGGCATCGGGCTGATGGTCGCGCCGAAATTCACCGGCGAGGTATTCGGCGCGGTCAAGAGCATCCTCGATAAGATCGTGGCACATCTTGCGCGCGAAAAATTCCCCGGGGCGGACGTCTGTCCCTACTGCGGAGAGCCTCTCGACGGAAAGACGGTGCTTATGACCGAATCGGATATCCGTTTCCGCGCGCACGAGCGCTGCTACGGGGCCGCTTATGCCGCGGCGAAGGCGAAAGCGTCTGCCGAACTCAAATCGGATAAAAAGATCCTCGGCCTGCTCGGCGCGCTGCTGGGCGCAGTCCTTGCGGGCGGTATATTCGTACTCATGTATATCTGGTGCCGGTTCGGCGCGATCGCCGCGCTGTTCGCGCCCATCCTTTCCGCCTATTTCTATAAAAAATTCGGCGGAAAGGATACCCCTTTCAAACTGGTGTCCTCGTGTACGCTCGGTACGGCTTCGGTGATCGGCTCGTTTTTGCTCGGCCTCTATATCGACGGAAGGGGCGAGGGCGGCTGGTCGTATGTTTTGGAAAGCCTGAGATCGGACGGGTTCTATCTTACCTTTTTTATCCTGAACATCGTCTTTTCCGTGCTTCTCCTTGCGGGCGCATACATTTACGTGTTCGGCAATTACAAGCGTTCGGAAAAGAACGCCGCTTCCCGCATGAACAGGCTTGACTGAAGGAGGTCTTATATGCTGATCGATTTTCACGCGCACGTATTTCCGGACAGGCTCGCCGCCGGCGCGGTGGCGGGGCTGGCGGCCAGGGCGCATTTTACGCCCTATACAAACGGATCTTTGGCGGATACGCAGCGGATCATGTCCGAACAGGGGGTAGACAGGTTCGTCGCCCTCAACATCGCCGTGTCTCCCAAAACGGAAAGGCACGTCAACGATTTTGCGATCTCCCTTCTCCAATATCCGAACGTGATCCCCTTCGGGTCGGTGCATCCGGACTCGGAGAACGCTCTGTCCGAACTTTCGCGGCTGCAAAAGGCGGGCGTCAAGGGGATCAAATTTCATAACGAATACCAGGGCTTTTTCGTCGATGACGGAAAGGGGATGCGCATCTATGAAGAATGCGTGCGGCTGGGCCTTATCATGCTCTTTCACGGCGGGGCGGACAGGGGCTTTTCCCCGCCCGTCAAAACGCCCCCTGCGCGCATGCGCAAGGTCGCGCAGGCTTTTCCGGAGGGGAAATTCGTCGTCGCGCATCTCGGCGGGCAGGATATGATCGGCGACGCCGTCGAATATCTTTCGGATACGAACGTGATGATCGACGTGAGTTTTTCTTCCCGCACCGCCGCGCCCGATGCGGCGGAGGCGTGCATCCGCGCATTCGGGTTTGACCGCGTGCTGTTCGGCACAGACTGCCCTTGGGATACGCCCGAAAGTACGCTCGCGTTCCTTTCCGGAATGCACTTTACGCAGGAAGAGATGCGCAGGATCTGCGAAAAAAATGCGCTCCGCCTTCTCGGAGAGGGCTGAGCGCGGGATTTTGCCCGAAAAGGCGAAAACAGCATAAATCCGCTTGACAGTTATACGGATATATATTATAATAGTTCCATAATTTTAAAGAGGGAACAAAGATGTCTGAGGGCGACGGCGCGCAAGACGCCGCTCCAAGTCGAATAGAACAGAACCGGGTAATAAAAGGCATAACCGTTTAGGCTATGTCTTTTTGTGCTATAATAAATATAGAGATCAGGAGGTAAATTACAGCACAATTATGGAAACGCAGCAACACAAGCCTTGGCACTCGCTCACCGTTCGCGAAACGGAAGAGATTTTGCACACGAGCGAAGAGGGACTGAGCGATGCCGAGGCGGAGCAACGGCTTGCGGCTTACGGCAAGAACAATCTGAGGCAGAAAAAACCAAAGAGCATCGGCAAGATGATTTTGGAACAGATTTCCGACGTCATGGTGCTCATTCTGATCGCGGCGGCGGTCTTTTCGCTGATCATGCACTTTATCGACGGCGAAGGGCTTGCGGAAGCGATCGTCATCTTTGCGGTCATTGTTCTGAACGCCACGATCGGCGTCATACAGGAGAAAAAGGCGGTCAACGCGCTGGAAGCGCTCAAAAACATGACGGCTCCCACGGCGCGCGTGCTCAGGAACGGGGAGGAGAGCGTCGTCCCCGCGAGCGAACTCGTCCCCGGAGACGTCGTCTATCTTGAAGACGGCGCCATCGTGCCCGCGGATATCCGCATCATACAGGATTCCAATCTGAAAGTGCAGGAAGCGGCCCTCACGGGCGAATCCGTGCCCTCCGAAAAGGACGGCCCGACCGTCCTTCCCGAAGACGCGCCCTTGGGAGACCGCATCAACATGGCGTACAGTTCGTCCATAGTCATGTACGGCAACGCGAAGGGCATCGTGGTCGGCACGGGCATGGACACGGAAGTGGGCAAGATCGCCGACATGCTCGACGAACAGGACGAGACGGATACGCCCATCAAGCGCAAACTCAATTCTGTCGGCAAGGTCCTCAGTCTCGTGGGGCTGATCGTCTGCGTTCTCATCTTTGCAATCGGCCTCATCAACGACGGCTGGGAAGCGTGGGTGGACTACGTGTTCATCGCGATCTCGCTCGCAATCTCGATCATCCCGGAGGGGCTGCCCGCCACGTCGACCATCGTCATGGCGCTGGGCGTACAGCGCATGGCAAAAAAGAACGCGCTGGTCAAAAGCCTGCCCGCCGTAGAGACGCTGGGCAGCGCCACGGTCGTCTGCTGCGATAAAACGGGAACGCTGACGTTGAATAAAATGACGGTCACGCATGTCGCCGTCGGCAGCGATTTCGAGGAGGGGATCGCGACTTCGGTGGACGCGCTCGCATCCAAATACGGGAAAGAGACGTACGGAGATCTCGTTTCCGCCTCCGCGCTGTGCATCAACGCAAAAAAAGACCCCGACAATCCGGGCAACATTCTGGGGGATCCCACCGAAGGCGCGCTCGTGTATTTTGCCGAAAAGTTCGGCGTCGATTCTGAAAAATTCGAAGACGAAAATCCCCGCATGTTTGAACAGCCCTTCGATTCGGACAGAAAGCGCATGTCCGTCATCAATAAAATGCAGGGCGAAAAAGCGTACGTCGCCTATACGAAGGGCGCGGTAGACGAAATGCTGCCCCTTTGCACGAAATTCCAGACGGCGGAGGGCGTGCGCGATATGACGGACGCGGACAGAGAAAAGATCCTCGCCCTCTGCAACAAGATGAGTTCGGAGGCGCTGCGCGTTCTCGGCTTTGCGAAAAAAACGTGGGCGGCCGTCCCCGAAGAAGAGGGCGCGGACGTCGAATACGATATGACCTTTATCGGCGTTACGGGCATGATCGACCCGCCCCGCAAAGAGGTCATCAAGGCGGTGGAGACCTGCCACGAGGCGGGGATCCGCGTCATCATGATCACGGGCGATCATAAGGTCACGGCGCTCGCGATCGCCAAGCAACTGCATATCTTCCGCGAGGGGAACACGGTCATTTCGGGGCAGGAACTCGACGACATGACCGACGATCAGTTGGACGAAGCGGTGCGCACCTGCGTTGTGTTCGCGCGCGTATCCCCGTCCGACAAACTGCGCATCATCCAGTCGCTCAAACGCACGGGAGAGGTCGCCGCCATGACGGGCGACGGCGTAAACGATTCGCCCGCGCTCAAAGAGGCGGACATCGGCGTCGCAATGGGCATTACGGGCACGGACGTCGCCAAAGACGCGGCGGACATGATCCTTCTCGACGACAATTTCACCACCATCGAATACGCCATCCGGGAGGGCAGGCGCGTATAC
>DXCO01000003.1 GCA_019115945.1 Candidatus Borkfalkia excrementavium
GCACCTCCGCTTCGGCAAGACGCCCATTCAGTCGTCTTATCTGATCGACAGCGCGGACTTCGTTGCCTGCCATAATCCTTCGTATATCATCCGTTACGATATGCTTTCCGACGCGAAAGAGGGCGGCAAATTCCTTTTGAACTCCCCTTGGAACACCCTTGAGGAACTGGAAAAGAACCTGCCCGCGAAGGTCAAACAGCAGATCGCCAAAAAACACCTCAAATTCTATAACATCGACGCGATCAAGATCGCTTCCGACATCGGCCTGAACGGAAAGACGAGCACGATCATGCAGTCTGCGTTCTTCTATATCAACGACTCGATCATGCCTTACGACCAGGCGGCCGATTACATGAAAAAAGCCGTTTACAAGAAGTTCTCCCGTAAGGGCGACGCCGTCGTCAACATGAACTACGCGGCGATCGATTCTGCAAAGAGCGGCCTTGTCGAGGTCAAATATCCCGACAGTTGGGCGAACGCGACCGAGGGCGCTGCCATGGCCGCCGTCGCCGACAACGAATACTTCAAGAACGTCGTGCATCCCATCCTCGTTCTCGAAGGGGACAAACTTCCTACCTCCGCCTTCAATGCGGACGGTTCCGTGCCCGTCGGCACGACCAAATACGAAAAGCGCGGCGTTGCGGTCAAGGTTCCCAAGTGGATCCCCGAAAACTGCATTCAGTGCAACCAGTGCTCTTTCGTCTGCCCGCACGCCTGCATCCGCCCCGTAGTCATCGACGATGCGACGGAAAAGCCCGACACCTTCGTGACCAAACCCACGACGGGGATCAAGGGCACGCAGTTCCGCATGCAGGTTTCCCCTCTGGATTGCATGGGCTGCGGCGTCTGCGCAAACGTCTGCCCGGCAAAGAACAAGGCTCTCGTCATGGTCCCGATGGAAGAAGTGGAAGAAGCGGACGCCAAAAACTGGGAATTCTCGCAGGAAGTCAAACAGGCGGATACCTCCTCTATCAAGCGCAGCACCGTCAAGGGCAGCCAGTTCAATCAGCCGCTCTTCGAGTTCTCCGGCGCATGCGCGGGCTGCGGCGAGACCCCTTACGTGAAAGTCGTGACGCAGATGTTCGGCGACCGCATGGTGATCGCGAACGCTACGGGATGCTCCTCCATTTACGGCGGCTCCTCCCCTACCTGCCCTTACACCGTGAATAAGGACGGCCACGGCCCCGCATGGGCGAACAGCCTGTTCGAAGACAATGCGGAATTCGGCTACGGCATGAATCTCGCTTACAACTCAAGGCGCGCGAAACTCGCGGCGGAGATCGCTCAACTTAAAGATAAATGGGCGGATTATGCCGAAGGCAAAGAGGCCTGCGAAGAATGGCTCGCCAATATGGAAGACGCGGAAGGCAGCAAGACCGCGGCAGAAAAACTGATCAAGGCGTGCGAGAGTTGCAGCCATTGCGGATGCGACTGCGACGCGCTCTGCGAAGAAGTACTCAAAGCCAAAGACTGCCTCGTCAAAAAGTCCGTCTGGATCTTCGGCGGCGACGGCTGGGCTTACGATATCGGCTACGGCGGCCTCGACCACGTGCTCGCTTCCGACGAAGACGTGAACGTGCTCGTGCTCGATACGGAGGTTTACTCCAATACGGGCGGCCAGGCTTCCAAATCCACGCCTACCGGTTCGGTCGCGAAGTTCGCTTCCTCCGGTAAGAGGGTCAAGAAAAAAGACCTCGGCATGATGGCCATGAGTTACGGCTATGTTTACGTTGCGCAGGTTTCCATGGGTGCAAACAAACAGCAGTTCCTCAACGCGCTCATCGAGGCGGAAAAATATCACGGACCTTCCCTCATCATCGCTTACGCTCCCTGCATCAACCACGGCATCAACATGAGCAAGAGCCAGGAAGAGGAAAAACGTGCGGTCGACTGCGGCTACTGGCAGTTGTACAGATACAACCCCGAACTGAAAGAAGAAGGCAAAAACCCCTTCATTCTGGACAGCAAGGAACCCACCGGAGATTATCAGGAATTCATTCTCGGCGAAACGAGATACTCCTCGCTCAAGAAGACGCAGCCCGAAATGGCGGAAAAACTCTTCAAGGAAAACGAAGAAGAGAGCAAGGCACGCTATGAAGGCTACAAGAAACTTGCGGAAAAAGAATAATTCCTCTGCAAACGATTGACAGGAGCAGGCAAATTGCCTGCTCCCGTTTTTATTTTTGAGTACCCCGGTATAAAATTTTTCCCGCCGTACGGGAGAAGCGCAAAACAGCGGATATCGCAAGGCGGGATGCTGCTGTCACGGGGGCAAAATCCTTTCTGCCGCCCAATATAAAGCAAGATGATGTAAAAATTTCCGTATTTATTGTCTGCCGCAAAAATATATGCGAGACTGCGGGCCCGATGCTTGTCTTTTCGCCCTATATATGATACACTTTTATCATCTTATATCCGTGCACGAATCGTACAAAAAAACGATACCCGATTTGCGGTACCGTTTTTATTTTTTGATTCAGTTTCCTTTCCCGAAAATCGCGCCGCGATTCCGTATCGATAAATCGACGATCAAAAAGGAGTCTTTGTCGAGGGAAAAAACCAATCTTTCCCCACCGTATGTGCTCTGCGGCTGGAGAACTCCGCCCAGTCCGCGCACGTATTCGATCAGTTTATGTGAAATTTCAGACAGAAAATCTGCCCGCTCATCCGTATCCATCCCCCCCTCTCCCCCGATGCTTTGCTTAAAATTATATTTAGGTATTACTTAAAAGTCAAGCATTTATTTAAGCAAAACTTAATAATAGATGTAACAAAAACGAAAAAAAGGGGAATACATCTACTATGAACACCATCAACGAAACGGATACGGACGCGCTCATTTCGAAAAACCTGAAACGCGAAATCGAAACAAGCCCCAGAAAAAAGTGCGAGATCGCAAAGGAGATCGGCGTTTCCTGTTCTACGATCACGCAATACTGCAAAGGCGAAATCCAGCCTTCGCTGTCCACTTTTGCAAAACTCTGCAAGGCTTTGGATATTTCTTCGGAGGACATTCTCGGCGTCTGAAAGCGGCAATGAGGCATTAAACCGCGAAATCGAGCGATTGAGGGGCGAAACAGAGAGGCTGAACGGAGATGCTCAAAGCGTATGAAAAGGGCGAAAAAAATACGTTGACGCGGCTGAAATCGAGCGTTTGAAGCGTTTTGAAACGGAGAATGATCGCGCAGAAAATCTTTAATCCGAATACGATAATTTCCCTTCGCGCAGGGCGCGGACGACGGGAGCATCGGCAGGAGCCCACTCCTCTTCCCGCAGATCGCAAAGGGACAGCCAGCGGAGCGATTCGTGCTCCGTATTTTTATATTCGGTCAAAAAAGCACAGCGATAAACGTGCAGGGTTATGGTAAAATCGGGGTATTCGTGCCGCACGAGCGCGTACGGGCGCAATATGCGGATATCCGCGCCCAGTTCTTCGCGAACCTCCCGCACGAGCGCCGCTTCGGGCGACTCGCCCGCCTCGATTTTTCCGCCCACCAACTCGTATTTGTGGGCGACGTAAGGATAACGGCTCTCCCCTCTTTTTGCGGCAAAGACGCGGCCTTTTTCGACGATCAGCGCGCCGACTACTTCAAGATGCTTTTTCATGCGTCTATTATAGCATCCGCCGGAACTTTGCGCAAATTATTTAAACGGAAAAATATGAAACGATTTCAAAAACGGCGCAAAAATAATCACGCCTAGAAAGAAACGCCTACAGCCCGATAAAAAAGTAGATCAGCCCGACGGCAACGCCCGCGAGGACGCCGTAGACGATGATCGGCCCCGCGACGGTGAACATTTTGGCGGCAAGGCCGTAAATATAGCCTTCCGACTTGAATTCGAGCGCGGGGGAAGCGACGCTGTTCGCAAACCCCGTTATGGGCACGATGGAACCGGCCCCCGCCGCTTTGCCGATGCGGTCGTATACGCCCAGGCCCGTCAGCAGGCACCCGCAAAAGATAAGGATGAGCGATACGCAGCCCGCCAACTCGTCTCCCGACAGATGCGCCCAGTTTTCCAGCATGACGCGGATGAACTGCCCCACGCAACAGATGCCGCCGCCCACCATGAACGCGCGCAGACAGTTGTGAAAGTGTTTCGTCGGCGCGGCAAAGGAGCGCACGTAATTCAGATAATTCTGATTGACTTTATTTTCCGTCGGCATTTTTTGTTTCCTCCCCGCAGAATTTCCCGAAACAGGATTCCCGTTCGTCTCTCGTTCTGACGCCCTCGGGATCGGGCGAAACCGTTCTTCTTTTCATATTCTTATTGTTCCGCCTAAGGAAAGAAAATATGCGCGGACAAGAATAAAAAGCCCCCTTGCGGAGACTTTTGATTGCGACGCGAATTTTTATTCTGAAGGCGGGACGGCGGCGGTTTCTGACGGATCCCCCTGCCCGTCGAGAAGGGTTTTCCGCTTTTTGAGGATCTTGGGCAGCATGATGAAAAAGGCGGATGCCGTGACGATGCCCGCAATGATATCGGAGATCCCCTCGCTGTAAAACACGCCCGCCACCCCGAACGCGTACGGCAGGAGAAAACAGAGCGGAATGAGCAGGATCACCTTTCTCAGGCAGGCGAGAAAAATGGATATTTTTGCCTGATTGAGCGCGATGAAAACATTTTGCAGCGTCATCTGCGCAAAAAACATGACCGTTCCCATCATAAAAAACGGAGTGTATTTTTTTACGATCGCCATAACGGCGGGAGAAGCGCTGAAAATATAGCCGTACAGTGCGGGAAACGTGAGGGATACGAGCCAGATCGTCGTACTGCAGCACAGTGCGATCATCGTTACCATTTTGACCGTCTGCTTTACCCGTGCGGAGTCCCCCGTGCCGTAATTGTAACTTACGAGCGGCTGTACGCCCGTTCCGAGCCCGTTGAGGGGCAGGCAGACCATCTGCACGGCACTGAGCATGATCGTAAGCGCCGCGGTGTAATCGCTGTTGCCCCCTGACCATTTGGTGAGGTTGTTGTTGAAGACGATCTGGATCGCACTTTCCGTCACGCTCATGATAAAGGGTGAAAGCCCCAAAAAAAGAATTTTGCAGACCGTCCGGATTTTCGGAAGAAAGAGTTTCGGGTCGAAACGGTATGCCGTTTTTTTGCGGAAAAAGAAGCAGACGACCCACACGGCGGAAACGCCCTGCGACAAAACGGTTGCGAGCGCCGCGCCCCGTACGCCCATTTCAAAAACGTAGATGAACAGAGGATCGAGCGCGATATTCAGCAAGGCGCCGATCGCAACGGTAAACATAGAGGTAAAACTGAATCCCTGTGCGGTGATGAAGGGGTTTAACCCGAGCGATAACATGACGAACAGCGTACCCGTCGCATATACGAACAGATAATCGCGCCCGTAAACAAAACTCGAATCGGGGGAACCGAACAGGCGCACGAGCGGATCGCAGAAAACGAGTACGACAGCCGTCAGCAAAACGCCGAACAGGACGAGCAACACTGCCCCCGCGTTGAAAACTTTGGACGCCTCTTCCCTCTTCTTTTCTCCGAGAAAGATACTCGCGAGCGGCGCACCCCCGAGCCCGACGAGATTCGCGAAAGCGCTGACGATGAGCGTGATGGGAAATACGACGCCCAGCCCCGCAAGTGCCTGCGTTCCCACTCCCTGTATACCGCCCACGTACATGCGGTCGACCAAATTATACAATAAATTGATGATCTGCGCAACGACGGCAGGCAGTGCGAGTTTGAGCACCAGTCTGCCGATTTTGTCTTTGCCGAGATCTATTTTTTTCTTTTCTGTCATCATATCTTGTCTGCCGGAAAAACTGCGCCAAAAAGCCCCCGCTTTTCGGGCGGGGACTTTTCGTTCTTGAAAATCAGAGCGTCAGGAAAAGGCCGCTGATCAAGATCGCCGCCATACATACGGGCGCGATGTAGCGTATCATGATTTTATAATACAGGCGGAACCCCTTTTTACGCATACCGATCTCGTCCATGAGGGTATTCGTATCCAAAAAATACCCGGCGATGATACACGTGCCGATCGCGACGATCGGCATCAGAATACTGTTGGACGCGTAATCGAAAATGTCGAGAATGGTCTTATCTCCGATATGGATCATAGACAGAGGCCCGAACCCGAGAGAGGATAAAATGCCAAGCACGAGCATGATGCCCAACACGATCAGGCAGGAAACCCAGCGTTTGAGGTGACAGTTTTCCCGCAGAACGGCGACGATCGCCTCGACGAGGGAAATGGACGAAGTGAGCGCCGCAAAAAACACGAGAACAAAGAAGATGACGCCGATCACCCTGCCGCCGAACATGCCGTTAAAGACCTGCGGCAGAACGACGAACATGAGCGAGGGACCGGAATTGCCCATGGCGGCCTCCGCCTCTGCCCCGCCGCCCGTGACCGAATATATGGAAGGGATGATGATCATCGCCGCGAAGATCGCAAAGAGGGTATCGCAGATGGAGATCTGACGGGCGGATTTTTGGATATCCGCACTCTTTTTCATATACGAGCCGTACGTGATCATGATGCACATCGCGAGCGACATGGAATAGAAGAGTTGCCCCAGCGCCGCAAGCAGCGTTTCCGCACGGAAATCGCCAAAATCGGGAACAAACAGTTTTTTCACCCCTTCGAGCGCGCCCGGCTGGCACATCGCGTAGATCGCGAGGAAGACCGCGAGCACGGCCAGCAGAGGCATGAGGATCTTGCTGACGCGCTCGATCCCCTTCTGCACGCCGAACACAACGACGAGGATGGTCGCGGCAGAAAATATGAGAAAGAATACGATCGGCTGCCAGGGGCTGGCCGTAAAGGACCCGAAATAGGCGCCCGCCGCCGCATCCGACGTAAACGCCGCCATATCGCCGACGAGGAAAGCCCAAAGATATTTGATCACCCAGCCGCCAATCACGCAGTAATACGGCACGATGATGATCGGGACGATCAGACAGAAAAATCCGAACCATTTGAATTTTTTATTGAGCGCCGCAAACGCGCCGATCACGCCCTTGCCCGTCTTGCGGCCGATCGCGATTTCCAGCACGAGCAGGCAAAAACCGAACGTGACCGCAAGCAAAACGTAGCACAGCAAAAACATGCCGCCGCCGTATTTTGCCGCAAGATAGGGAAACCTCCAAAGATTTCCGAGCCCCACCGCGGAACCCGCCGCGGCCAGCACGAATCCGATCTTGCTGGAAAAGCCGTGTTTTTTATTCTCCTGTCCTTCTTTGCCGACTTCTTGCTGCGGGGCCGCCCCTTCGGGCGCGGCCTCTTCCGCAAAATCGCCGATGAGCGGGGTTTGATCTTCTTGCATGATTTATCTCCATTTCAATTATATTTTTGTTTTTCTCAGATTTCCGGACAACGATCAGTCGGGAGGGCCGACAGAGCCGGGAGGCCCGTTCGATTTTTGCGCGGGCGGAGAACCGTTGCCCGCTTCTTCCAAGCCGAGTTCTTTTGCCGCCTCTTCGGCCGCGGCGTCCAGTTCGATCTCTTCCTCTGCACTCTTCAAAGTGGGATAGCGGGCGAAATATTTTTTCGTTTCGCGCACGACCACCCCCGAAAGAAGAAACAGAGCGATCAGGTTCGGGATCGCCATGAGGCCGTTGAAAATATCGGCGATATTCCATACCGCCGCGACCGTCATATACGGGCCGATAAACACGGCCGCGATATAAGCCGCGCGATATGCGTAGATCGCCGCCTTCTTTCTGCCGGCAAGATATTCAAGACAGCGTTCGCCGTAGAAATTCCAGCCGAGTATGGTCGTGAATGCGAAAAACACCAGACAGACCATCAAAATTGCAGGTCCTGCCGTGCCGAGCACGCCGGGAAGGCCGCGCGAAAAGGCCTCTATAGTGACGTCGACGCCGTCTAACCCGATGTTCCAGGCGCCGGAGATGACGATGGCAAGCCCCGTCATCGTGCAGACCACGATGGTGTCGAGAAAGGTGCCCGTCATGGAGACAAGCCCCTGCCGGGCGGGTGCGTTCGTCCTTGCCGCGGCTGCCGCGATCGGGGCGGAGCCGAGGCCCGCTTCGTTGGAGAAAATGCCGCGCGCGATCCCCTTCTGCATGACGATGATCACGCTGCCCACCGCGCCGCCCGTGACCGCCTTGGGATTGAATGCACCCTGAAAGATGCTGCCGAGCGCGGCGGGGATTTCGCCGATATTGCTGAAAAGGATGATCAGGCAGACGAGAACATACGCGATGACCATGAACGGCACGACGAGTTCGGATACCTTTGCGATCCTCTTTACGCCGCCGAGCAGGACGAGCGCGACGAGCACGGTCAGAATAAGCCCCGCGATCACCACGGCGAGATTGTATTCTCTTCCGAACAGGTGCACGGAAGAGGCACCCGAAAAAATATTGCCGACTGCGGACGTGATGCTGTTTACCTGCGAAAAGGTGCCGATGCCGAACAGCCCGACGCACATGCCGAGGACGGCAAAGATGACTGCCAAAAATTTCCAGCGCCTTCCGAGGCCCCCTTCAATATAATAAAAGGGCCCGCCGAGCGTATGGCCGTCCGGATAGACTTTGCGGTATTTGACCGCCAAAAGCCCTTCGGCATACTTCGTTGCCATACCGAAAAATGCCGCCAGCCACATCCACAGGAGCGCACCCGGGCCGCCGGCGACGATCGCCGTTGCGACCCCGACGATATTGCCCGTGCCGATGGTGGCGGAAAGAGCGGTGCACAGGGCGCCGAAACTGGAAACTTCACCCTGACCGCCCTTTTCCTTTGCAAACATATATTTGAACGCGCGGGGCAGCCGCACGACGGGCAGAAAAACGAGCCGTACGGTGAGGTAAATCCCCGCGCCCAGAATCAGCACGATGAGCGGGATACCCCATACGAAATCGTCTATTTTTTTGATGATCTGCCCGAAAACTTCCATTTGTTTTTTGCCAAAAAGAAAGCCGCATGCCGCGGCCGAGGAAACCGCTCTGTCCTCTTTGCCTGAGAGATAGCCGTCCGTTCGGACGGGGTACACCTTCGGCGCCGTTTTTTGGTCTCTCCAGAGTAATTTACAGGTATAGTATAGAGAAAAAACACCGCATTGTCAACCTTTATGCACCGCAACGCCATAATTTGTGGAAAACACAAAAAAACAGGCGGCTTTCTTTACAGAAGTCGCCCGTCTACTACCCATATTTAATCACAAATTTTTTCTTCCCTAAATGATAATAGCAGCAATAAAGAACTATTGCAAGAAATATAGTTCTTTAATTCCTATCTTCTCCCGAAAGACTATTTAAAAATTTGTTTTCTTTATCTTGTACTCATTATGATAATGAATTATTAAATAGAGACTCAACCCATTTCCGTAAATTATATTCATAATCTTCGAAAAGATCTTTCCACCATTGACTACAAACGAAATACTTAGTTCCATTGCATAATAAAGTAAACCCCTTATAATATCGCCGATGCCCTGACACTATCGTTTTCCATCGATGTTTTTCTAACCAAGGATACTGCAAACCAATATGTTCTTTACACCATCTTAAATCTTGTAGTTGCGCCAACCGATTGGGCGTCAATAAATTATGATCTCGGCAAAGCACTAAAAGCCGTTTCACATAGTCTTGCATGGATTCATTTCCCCGTTTATAGAATTCAAGGGGTACTTTCGGCTTTTTTGCAATATAATCTCTAAAAGGGTCATAGACTGGACACCCTAATATTAATTTACGTCCTTCATTTTTCGTATAATTTATTTTTTTTCGTATTTGATCTTCGGATATTTCATTCTTATCATACTTTTTGTGGCAATCATTACATAAAAAGTAAAAATGCTTTTCTATCGGTTTTTGCGCATCAATAAAGTATTCTTCGAATTTATGTAAATCTACAAAATAATTATCTACTGTTTCACTTTGCTTAAAATTTTTATTCAAAATAGATTCAATAACGTTAATTCTATCACTTCCCTTAATATAAACGGTTTCCAATTCCCGTTTTTGTTTGCAGTATTCACATATATTCTCTTTTTCATTTTTTATACTTTTAGTCATCTGTACCACTTTATTTTTACAATAAATACTAAAGAACTTCTTAAATTCCGATAAACTCCCAATAAACATTGCCATTATACTTTCACCTTATCCAAAATTTTATCAAAATTTTTTGTTCCGTATTTCTCGATATATTCTCGTAGCATTGAAACAAAATTCGCTTTATCTCTTGGTAAATAGTCTTGAAAATAAAACTCAAATATCTGTAGCCAATTAATCAACTCTTTATCCTTTGAATTATCGAAATATGTATATGCCTTAAGCCTAAACTCTTCAGGCACTCCGAAATATGCTTCTGCGATACTTCCCGTAATTGCGGCAATCGTATCACTATCTCCGCCAATACTAACAGCATTTCGAATTGCATCCTCAAAATTTTGCGCTTCAAAAAAGGATTCTAATGCTTGAGGAACACTACCTTGACAAGTAACATCAAAAGAATAATCTCCCCTTATTTCTTCCAATGTGAAATCAAGTTTATAATAATTATTTTCAATAAATTCTTTGATTTCACTTTTTGCATATCCTTTACGCGCTAAATAAATTGCGACCGCAACCGATTCTGCACCTTTTAAACCTTCAGGATTATCGTGACTTACTTTTGTAATGGCATAGGAAAATTGTTTTACTTCTTCTATAGAGGTCGCCATTATTCCTGCAGCACTGACACGCATTGCCGCCCCATTCCCAAAACTATTATAAGGCTGCGGAGAGCAACTATAAATCCAGCGATGAAAATTCCTACCATATCTGCAATTCGGATATGGTCTCCCCAATTCCTGCATGCATTTAACCGCCCATTTTGATAAATTGTCATATTGTCCATCACATTCCCAAAAAGCCCTTCCTAACGCTATTGTCATAATACTGTCATCCGTAAAATAACAGTCATCATTAAAAATTTCAAAATCTTTCGCTTTATAATTTTCAAACTCAAATCTACTACCCGCTATATCACCGATAATTGCACCAATCATATCCATTCTCCGTCCCCAAAATTTTACAAATGTTTTGATTTTCAAAAAGAGTAATATTTTTACTTACTAATTTATACAAGGTAATCCTATCTTTTATAGAAATTTTTGTATTTTCATAGTAGCATCCTCCTCTCGGTAATTTTTTTATTGGATATCCAAATTCTATCAAATAATTAATATTTCGCCCCACCGTTTTTCGATCACATGGAATATCTAACGAATTCAATACATGTGTTATATTTGAAATTGTGATGGGCTTTATTGGAGAAGAACCTTCTTGTAATATTTTTAATACATATAAAATAATTGTTTTTTTTGCAATTTTCTTTTTTTTCATAATCCCTCCTATTTATATTATAACAAAAAAAATAGGACAAAACTTTCCCTTTAACAAATTAAATAGATTTTTCATAAAAAAAAGCGCCCCAATCAAAGGGCGCCCGCAAAGAATGCCCCCCTTCATTGTTTGCGCTACAACTTTATTCCACAGGGAAATAGAGGGTACACCTATGCCATTGTGTAACCTGTGGAATCAAAATATACAGTTGTAGCGCAAAATAATAATACCACAATCGAGAAATAAAATCAACTCCTTTAAAATATTCTATTGTTTTGCTTTTACATAAAAAATGCGCAAAGAAAGCGATTGTAAACTTTCTTTGCGCAATATAGATCAATACTTATCCCAATTTTTCCTTCATTTCGGAAACGATGCGGCTCTCTATGCGGGAGATCTGTACCTGCGATACGCCGATCACTTCCGCGACTTCGCTCTGCGTCATGTCGCGGAAATACCGCAGCATGATGATCTTGCGTTCCCGCTCGGGCAGGCACTCGATCGCGCTTTTCAGCTGCATTTTTTCGATCAGTTCGTCCTGATTGTCCACGGCGGGGAGTTTGTCCAAAAGTTCGCGGGACTTGTCGTCTTTATAGTCGCTCTGCTCGTAAATGGAGACGGGCATGCGGGAAGAACCCATCACGAAAACCGCCTCGCTTTCCTCCATGTTGAACTTTTCGGCGATCTCTTTGACCGTCGGCGGATGCCCGCAGCGGGAGGAGTAATCTTCGATAAAGGCGTTCATGTTTTTGGCCGCAAGTTTAATGGCGCGCGAAACCTTGACCGAACCGTCGTCGCGCATGAAGCGCTTGATCTCGCCCGCGATCATCGGCACGGCGTAGGTGGAAAATTTTACCCCGAAACTTTCATCGAATCCGTATACCGCTTTCAAAAGCCCCATACCCGCAAGTTGAAAGAGGTCGTCGAACTCTACCCCCTTTCCCAAATATCTTTTGACGATACTTTTCAAAAGAGAGGTATTCTGTTCGAGCAGCGCCTCTTTTGCGGCCGAATCTCCCTGCTTGGCGGCGCGGATGTATTCGATCGTCTGCTCGTCACTCAGCATCGGCAAGCACTTCCGTTTCCGTATTGCGGCCGAACCGCTTGGACATCAAAACGGAAGTGCCGACGCCCTTTGCCGATTCCAGACGAAAATCGGTCATAAAGGTCTGCATGATGGTGAAACCCATACCCGAACGCTCCTCATCCTCCAACGTCGTGTAAAAGGGTTCGAGCGCCTTTTTTACGTCGTCGATCCCCCTGCCGTTGTCGGAAATTTTGATATGTAAGACGTTCCCGTCCGTTTCGCATTCGATCGTAACATTCCCCGTCCGGCCGCGGTAGGCGTGCACGATACAGTTGGTGACCGCCTCGCTGACCGCCGTTTTCACGTCGGAAAGTTCGTCGAGCGTGGGATTGAGCCCCAGGCAGAACGCCGCGACCGCACCGCGCGCAAAGGGTTCGTTTTCCGACAGAGCGGCAAATTCCAGTTTCATGTGATTTTTCATTTCCCTTCTCCTTTACATCTTGGGAATGAGCGTATAAACGCCGCTCATCGACAGTATTTTGTCCGCCGCCGTATCGGGTGACTGAATAAACATGGGCGTAGAACAGCGCCTGAGTTTTTTATACCTTCCGATCAAAAAGCCGATGCCCGTCGAATCCATGAACTTTACGCCCGCCAGATTGACGATCACCCGTTCGCACGAAGCGTGCGCGTCGATGGCGCCGTCCACCTCCTGCCGGACGAGCGCGGCATTGTATTCGTCCAGTTCGCCGTCGAGATATATGTACAGGCTGTTCCCCGCTGCTTTTGCCGTGATCTTCATAACTACGCTCCTTTCGTATTCGGCGCATCTTCAAACGCCTTAAACAGCATATCATTTCGCGCCGCGCAAATTTTATCCGCTTTTAAGAGATAAAACTAACTTTTGTCGAAAAAATAATCGTTAAAAAAACAGAAAAAGGCCTCTTAAAACAGTTGACTTTTTTTGTCATATAGGATAAAATAATTTAGCGTTGTGATTGAGACAATGTAACCCGTTTGCAGGGGCCTTTAGCTCAGTTGGTTAGAGCGGTCGGCTCATAACCGATTGGTCCGCGGTTCGAGTCCGTGAAGGCCCACCACCTTTTACTTTTTGGCCCGGTAGTTCAGTTGGTTAGAACGCCAGCCTGTCACGCTGGAGGTCGACGGTTCGAGACCGTTCCGGGTCGCCACTCTTTATGAGAAAGCCTGTTTGATAGCATATGTGGGCTGCCAAGCAGGCTTTAAAATGCCTCGGTAGCTCAGTCGGTAGAGCAAGGGACTGAAAATCCCTGTGTCGGTGGTTCGATTCCGCCCCGAGGCACCAACCGTGCTGGTGTAGCTCAACTGGCAGAGCAGCTGATTTGTAATCAGCAGGT
>DXCO01000004.1 GCA_019115945.1 Candidatus Borkfalkia excrementavium
CATCGTCATGGACGAGGACAACTGCATGGTCGACATCGCGAAATTCTTCCTCGAATTCACCGTGGATGAAAGTTGCGGCAAGTGCACGCCCTGCCGCGTCGGCACGAAGCGCCTCTACGAGATGCTCTGCAAAGTCACGGACGGTACCGCGACGATGGAGGACCTCGATAAGATGGAGGAACTCTGCTACTATATCAAAGAAAACGCCCTTTGCGGCCTCGGGCAGACGGCGCCCAACCCCGTGCTGTCCACGCTGCATTACTTCCGTGACGAGTACGAAGCGCACGTACGCGATAAAAAGTGCCCCGCAGGCGTCTGCAAAAAACTTCTCAAATATCATATCGTTGCGGACAAGTGCAAAGGCTGTACCCTCTGCGCGAGAAACTGCCCCGTCGGCGCCATCTCGGGCACGGTCAAACAGCCGCACGTCATCGACGCGAACAAGTGCATCAAGTGCGGCGTCTGTATGGAAAAATGCCGCTTCGGCGCGATCGTCAGGGCATAAGTGGGGAGGCAAACAGAGATTATGGTTAATTTGAAAATAAACAACATTCCCGTTTCCGTGCCCGAAGGCACGACCGTGCTGGAAGCCGCTAAAAAAGCGGGCATCCGCATTCCTACCCTCTGCTATCTCAAAGAGATCAACGAGATCGGCGCCTGCCGTATCTGTGTGGTAGAGGTAAAGGGCGCAAGAAGCCTGGTCGCTTCCTGCGTGTATCCCGTAAACGAGGGCATGGAGGTGTTCACGAACACCGAAAAGGTGAGAAAGTCGAGAAAGACGACGCTTGAACTTCTGCTGTCCGATCATAAGCGCGAGTGCCTTTCCTGCGTGCGCTCCACAAACTGCGAATTGCAGAGCCTTTCCAACGAATACGGCTGCGACGAAAATCGCTTTGCGGGCGAAAAACTCAAGGCGGAAGAGGACAGATCTACGAGTTATCTCGTGCGCGACAACGAAAAATGCATTCTTTGCCGCCGCTGCGTTGCCGTTTGCAAAAAGGAGCAGGATGTCGCGGTCATCGCGCCTTCCCGCCGCGGGTTCAATACGCACATCGCCTGCGCGTTCGAATCCGATCTGGCGGACGCTCCCTGCGTGGCTTGCGGCCAATGCGTGGCAGTCTGCCCGACGGGCGCTCTGCATGAGCGCGAAGAGATCGACGACGTGCGCGAAGCGATCAGCAATCCCGAAAAAGTGGTGGTGGTCGCGGCGGCTCCTGCGGTCCGCGCCGCGCTCGGCGAGGAATTCGGTTACCCCATCGGCACCAATACCGAGGGTAAAATGTTCACCGCTATGCGCATGCTCGGGTTCGATAAGGTGTTCGATATCAATTTCGGGGCGGATCTGACCATTATGGAAGAGGCAAACGAACTCGTCCACCGCGTGAAAGAGGGCGGCGCTCTCCCCATGTTCACCAGTTGTTCCCCCGGATGGATCCGTTACGTCGAATATTACTATCCCGAACTGATCCCGAATCTGTCTTCCTGCAAGTCGCCCATGCAGATGTTCGGGGCGACCGTCAAGACGTACTGGGCAAAGAAAGAGGGGATCGATCCCAAAAATATTTACGTCGTGGGCGTGATGCCCTGCACGGCGAAAAAATTCGAAAAGACGCGCGATCATGAAAACGCGAGCGGCTATCCGGATATCGACGCGGTGCTCACCACGCGCGAACTTGCAAAAATGATCAAAAACGCCGGTATCATCTATCAGGATCTGCCCGACGGGACTTACGACAATCCGCTCGGAGAATTTACGGGCGCGGGCGTCATTTTCGGCGCGACGGGCGGCGTGATGGAGGCGGCCCTGCGCACGGCGGCAGAGACGATCACGGGCAAGAGCCTCGACGCGATCGAGTATAAGGAAGTGCGCGGCACGAAGGGCATCAAGGAAGCGTCTTACGATCTGAACGGCGTAAAGGTGAAAGTTGCCGTCGCAAGCGGTCTCACCAACGCGAAAAAACTGTGCGAAAAGATCAAAAAGGGCGAATGCGACTACACGTTCGTGGAAGTCATGTGCTGCCCCGGCGGCTGTGTGAACGGCGGCGGTCAGCCCATCCAGAACACATACGTGCGCCGCAATGTAGACCTCAGATCCAAGCGCGCCAAAGCGCTTTACGATGAGGATAAAAAAGCGGCCGTCCGCAAGAGCCACGAAAACGAGGGCGTCCGGACACTCTACAAAGAGTTTTTCGGAGAGCCGGGTTCGCATAAAGCGCACGAGATCCTGCACACATCGTACGTGGACAGAAAGCACAAATAATAAACAAGACGGGGCGGCCGCGAACCGCCCCGTTCGCTTATGAGGGAAAAATGGAATCGGAAAATATAGGTTTCAAAAGCAGTTTGCTTGCTGTCTTTATGGCAATTTTAACGCTGGCCTTTATCGGGATCTTTATATTTTTTATGGTGCGGTTCGGCTATTCGGATAACTGGATGCTGCTGATCTATGCACTGTTGTTATGCTTTATTATTATTTGCGGGTGGGTCTCTGTCGATTGGCTGAGCCGCCCGAAGGTACTCGTGCGGATGGATGAAAACAACGTATACGTTTGGAGGCGCAGCGGCTGGATCACCGTTCCGCTGGAAGAGGTCGTCACCGTTCAGACTTTTCAGGAAGGCTGGTTTATAAGAACGGGGCAACTCTCTGTTTTGCAGAGCAACGGCAAAAAGTTGAAACTCAACGGGCTGAAAGAGCCTCAAAAAACGAGTGCGCTCATACAGCAGCGGCTGTATCAAAAACGGTCTTAAAACGGATCGGGCGCTTCAAAGAATGCCGCTGCCGGCCGAAAAGGTTTTACGTCCGGTGGGCGGGGCGGTTCCTTTGACTTTTTTTCGCCCATATTTACGGTCGGGAAATTTTACGAAATTGCAGGACGGATGATGCTGCCTTTGGCGATCCAGGTGCATCACGCCGTGTGCGACGGATTTCATGCCGCACGGTTCGTCAATGCCTTGCAGGCGTGGGCGGACAGTTTTAACGGAGAGGAGGCCTGAATGGCGGAAAAACTGGAGAAGATGGCGGAATTTTTCGAGCGCCGGCTGGATATTTATGAAGAACACCAAATGTCGGCAATCGAATCGGCAGAGGACTTTTATCGGAAAACGGCAGAGTTGCTGCCGCGTTCTTCCGGCGCCAAAGTGCTCGATCTCGGCTGCGGAACGGGGCTGGAACTTGTTTTTTATTATCCGCTGAACAGAGGGGCGCAAATAACCGGCATCGATCTTTCCCGCAGGATGCTCGACGTTCTGGCGGAAAAATTTGCAAAGTATCGGCCCGAATTGATCTGCGCTTCCTATTTCGACGTCGATTTCGGACGGGAAAAATACGATGCCGCCGTATCCGTGGAATCTCTGCATCATTTTCCCTACGAAAAGAAAGTGCCCCTTTATGGCAGGATCAGAGAGGCGCTGCGGACGGGAGGGGCGTTTATCCTGACCGATTATACGGCACCCGACGAGGAAGCGGAAAAGGAAAATTTTTGCGAACTCGCCCGTAGGAAAAGGGCAGAGGGGCTCGGCGAAGAGGAATTTTACCATTTCGATACCCCTTTGACGGCGGAACGCGAGTGCCGTGCGCTTTCTGAGGCGGGTTTTTCCCGCGTGGAAGTTTTAGGCAAGTGGGCAAATACCGCGCTGATCCGCGCCGAAAAGCAGAGCGGCGCCGTGCAACCGCGCAAAGATCGGTTTTGAAATCCGATGACCGCTGCTTAATTTTATGGAACGAAAAGAGCGGGAAGGATGTTAATCATCCTTCCCGCTCTTTTCAGCCTTTACGGTCATGGAACGTTCACCAAAATGTGTTCAAGGGGCGGCACTGCTGCTTCTGACCTCTCTGCCTGGCGACAGCCTTTTTTCGCATCCCTCCGCCGATATTTATCCGTTATGCTGAGAGGGCAACGGAGCGGCTTTTTTTGCCTTTTTGTCCGTGATATAGGTAAGCAATATGCTCAGCAGCATGATGACGAACTGAGAAGCGGGCACGGCGACCCAGGTGCCCGTAATGCCCCACAGCGAGGGCATAAACAGCAGAAAGATGAGTAAAATGATCGGTTCTCCGTAAATGAGCAGGTACGCCCTGTACGTCTTTTCCGTCGCATAGAAATAGGCCGTGACCATGCGCGAGATGCTGGCAAACAGGTATCCGACGGTGAAGATGGGCATGATATCGGCGACTTCCTTTCCGACTTCGGCAGACGCGCCGAACAATTTTGCCGTTTGGCCGCGGACAAAAAATAATAATATCAGGCATACGAGTGCCGTGACGAAAGCGACGATAAAGCCGAAGTTGCGCGTGCGCTTTGCACCCGCCTCGTCTCCTTCGCCGTACGATTTGCTCATCAGCGGCTGACTTCCGTCGCTGATGCCCTGCAGAAGGAGCAGAACAACGCAGGAGATATAACTCACTGTCGCATAACATGTTACGGCAAACTGCGAAAAATTCGCCGCGCTGCGGTTGATCAGAATGAGCGTGATATTCGGAGAAAAGGTCAGCCCGAAAGGGGACAGCCCGAGCAGGAACGTCTTTTTTAAAAAATGCATCGCCTCTTTCCCGAGTTTTAAGGAAGGCGCAAGTTTTTTCATGATCAGGTAGATGAGGCAGACCGCGAAAGTGACTGCCTGCCCGATGACGGTGGCGATCGCCGCGCCCGTCATTCCCCACGAGAAGACCCATACGAACAGATAGTCGAGAAAAATATTCGTGACAAACCCCGCGATCATGGCGATCATCGCCGATACGGAGCCGCCCATATTGCGCAGAAAAGGGACGAGGCCCGTTCCCAGCATCTGAAAAATCGTGCCCACCGCGATCCAGCGGATATATTCTCTGCCGAGCGTATAAATATCGCCCTTTGCGCCGAACAGTTTCAGAATATACGGCGAAAGGAAAAATACGAGCACGGTCAAAAGCACGCTGAAAATCCCGAGCAGGATCAAAGAGGCGCCGAAATATTTCTTTTTGTTCTCAGGCGAGGAGGAGTTGGCCGTGATCGTATACATGATCGCGCCGCCCATGCCGATGCCCGTACCCATGGCCTGAATCAGCGCGGTCAGCGGATAAGCCATGTTGACTGCGGCAAGCGCGTTGTCCCCCAATTCGTTTCCGACAAAAAAGCCGTCTGCGATCGAGTAGATGCCCGACAGCGCGAAGGCGAGCATGGAGGGGAGAACGTAGCGGAAAAATTCTCTGCGAAAAGTTGATTTCAAAGCCCGTTTTCCTCCTTGAAGAATTGATTGTATATCGCGGTGTTTTCGAGCATCTCATCCGCGCGTTTTTTGCCCAGTTTCAGCCAGACGGCGTTCTCTTTTTCCTGCAGATCTCCCGCGATTTTTGCCGCGGCAATTTTCCCCTCGCCGGTCAGAAGGATCTCTTTGTTCCGGCGGTCCTTTGGCGAAGGGGAGAGGCGCACCCAGCCGCGCTTTACAAGATTCGCAAGCACGCTGTTCACCGTCTGTTTCGGCAGGATCCACTGGTCGCAGATATCTTTCTGCGTGCACGGCGTTTGCGCTTCCGTGACCGAAAGAATAGTCAGAAGTTCAAAGTATGAGATCCCGCGTTTTTTTGCCCAGTCTTCATACAGAACGCTCGTTTCCCGCCAAAGGGTATTGTACCGATGGATATAGTTTTCCGTCAAAAAATCAGTCATTTTTTTCTTCCCCGAAATTAGTCCGAAAACAGACTGATTATATCATAAATCGCGGTGCAATGTCAAAGAAATAAAAATAAATTTTTTAAAAATATGGTTATTTTAGATCCATTTTTTGCTCATTTCTTTAATTTTTACCTATTTTTATACCTATCTTGAAAAAGCGGATTGAAAATATTATAATAAGTTGTGATTTATTCTTAAAGGAGAGGGGTAATTGTAATGATCGAGCATAGACTGGGTACGCATTTCAATAACAGTAAAATTTCGTCGGATTTTGTTGATGCCATTTTACGACATCCAAAAAGTTGTGATACGGTTTGGTTTACGACAGAATATGGGTTTCCCCTGTTAAAAACGCACGCAGAGAAAGCGAGAGCAGCGGGGCGCGCGGCTCAGATATTCCGTGAAAACGGGATCGGAGTGTCTTTGCAGATCGCAAACACGATAGGGCATGGCGAATATATGAAAGCTGAGGATAATGCGGCGATTCAAGAAATGGGGCTGAAAAAATTAATAGGCAGTGACGGGATACAGGCAGATTATGCTTTTTGCTGGAACGGGGAAAAGTTGCGCAGATATACGGCTGAAACGGTTAAACTTTATGCGGCGGCGATTCGGCCGGATGTTGTATGGATAGACGACGATCTTCGGCCGACGAACCATTTTCCTGTATCGGTAGGTTGTTTTTGTCCGGATTGTATGCGCGCGTTTAATCGGCAGTACAATACTGCCTTTACCCGGGAAGAATTGGTTCAAGCGGTCAATATGGGGGATGTTGAGTGGCGTGAGCGTTGGATATCTTTTATTCGAAAGGGAATAGCAGATTTTGCTGCCTTGATTGTGGAAGCAGTACATTCAGTTTCTCCGTCCACTCAGATGGCTTTGCAGTTCGGTTTGGCTGATAATATCGCAGGAGGAGATGAAAGGCATATCTTCGATGTTTTGAGAAGCGGGTCACATTTTCCGGCAAGCCGTGCGGGCGAAGGGACGTATCATGATAAAAATCCGTTAGACCTGTTGGGGAAACAGATTTTTTTATCTTACGGAAATGCGCGACTTCCCCAATACGTACGATACCGTGTACCCGAAATAGAGAATTTGCCTGATGTTGTATACGGTAAAAGTAACTACGGTACCGTATTAGAAGGAACGCTTGGCCTTGCATACGGACATACGGGGTTAAGTTTCGCAACGGTCATGACACCGTATGAAGATTTTAGTTTTCATGAAGAGTTATTGTCGCAGTTTTCGCGTATCCGAAAATATTGGGAACATTTGATACAGGTAAATTTGATCACCTTTTCAGGGTGCGCAGGGATAATAAGCGGCGGTTACAGAAGGATCAAGGATAAGACATGCCGATTCGGGTACGGAAAGATCTATGGGATGCATGGTACATCTCTGACTCGGTTAGGGATCGCCGAATCATTCGAAACGCAACATGCGCCATTTTTGGTGCTTTTACATGATGTTATCGATACTTTGACGGACGAAGAGATCCGCCCGCTCTTTTCGCAGCCGGTTCTTACGGATGCGATTGCGATCGAAAAATTGATAGACAGGGGCTTCAAGAATTTATTGCCTGTGACCGTCAGACCTGTCTCAAGTCTTTCGTATCGTGAAAAATTATCGGGCGGCCGTTCTTGGACGGAATCGTTTTTTTCCTGTGAAAATGAGCAGCCTTATGTAATAGAGGGAGATTGTGTGCCGTTCGGCGAACTGTACGATGGAAAATGTTCTGTCAGTTTCGGAATTTCTGCGGCACAAATTTCTGTGGGGAAGGCCCGTTGGGGTGTGCTCGGTTACTCATTGTGGGATGATATAGTAAGTGGCGCGAAGCGGGATCAGATCATAGCTGTCGCTGATTCTGTCTGTAACGGATTATACGCTTATATTGCTACGCATGCACAGGTGACGTGCGTTCCGCGCGTTTCGGCGGAGGGGAAAGTGGTTTCTGTTACCGTTATAAATATCTCCATCAGTCCAACAGGAAACTTGGAGTTGATCATTAAAAATCCAGCCGGCAACAGAGCGGTTTTTGAAAATGCAGAAGAGATAAAGGAATTGACTCCCCGCATTCATGGCGAGCGAATGATCGTGACACTCCCTCCCTTCATCAGAGGATGGGATGCGGGAACGGTTTTTCTTTCATAGTCGACGTATGCCCCGCCGGACATGTGTCCGTCGGGGCATACGATATAAAAATGCTGAAAAAAATACGTTTTTTACATTATGTGCGCGGGCCGACATATGCGCTTTGTTTCAAAAATCCTTTCTGCCGACCAAAACGTCGATGGGTACGTCGAACAGATCGGCAAGATTTTTAAGATTATAAAGATTTGGTTCATTGCAGCCGCTTTCCCACTTGCTTACGGTCGCTTGCGAAACAAGCAATAGATCGGCAAGATCGGCCTGTGTTAAAGAATACTGTTTTCTGTAATAGACTAAATTGTCCGCAAATTCTGTTTTCATGGCATAAGTATAGCCGATTTTACCGCCGCTCGGGGCAAAAACAAGTATTCTTGTGAAAAAAAGCGGAAAATAATCTTCCGCTTTTTTATATTTTTATTTTTCAAAATAAATGCGTATATTTCCGTATTCCGTCTCGGCGGTCAGGTTGCGCGGGCCGCCCGTCGCGTTGCTCACGTTGCTGTTGCCCAGTTCCGTCTTTATGCGGATGGAATATTCTGTCTGCGCTCCCGCGAGCGTCGCCTGTATGTCGCCCAGTTCCGATTCAAAAATCAGGATCTGCGCGTCCAGCGTTCCGGTGCCCGCAATATTTCCGTTCTCCGTTTCAGCGGAAATTTTCGATGCGGTCACGTCGGAAAGATTGATGTTGCCGTTGTCCGCGCTCAGGATCGCATTGCCCGCGGCGGTCACGGATGATACCGCTATGTTTCCGCTGTCCGTTTCCGCATTCAGGTTTCCCGAAAGGGAAAGGGAGGCCGCATTGATATTTCCGTAGTCGGTGGAAAGGGTCAGACTATCGAGCGCCGCGTCCGCGGGGATGATGACCGTTACGGCAGGGGATGAGAAATTCCATGAGAACCATTCCCAATTCTGTTCGCTTTCCGCAATGTAGAGAGTGCCGTTTACGGCCTCGGCGCGGACGGTTGCGATGGGTTCGTCGTTCGGATTGGCGCGCACGGGGTACTGTACGGAAATTTTGTCCGCCTGATCGGAAACTTTGACCGTGATGTCCGCGCTTTCATAGCGGATATTGACGGAGGAAATGGATTCGTTTCCCTGTTCGTAACGCATATAAATATAATTTACCGTATTCAGTTTGCGGAAATCCCAATCCGCCGCGCTCATGCCGCAGATAAACAGGACGATCGCAACGACAGCAAGCAGTGCGCCGACGATCACGAAAAATTTTGTAAAACCGTGTCTTTTCTTTTCCATATTATTTTTTCCTCCTCTTGGCGGAGATGAAGTTGCCGGTCCACACAAAAATTTTGCCGCAGCCCTTGAAGAGCCATTTTGTAAGGTGCATAAACAGGGGCGTCAGCAGGAACCCGAGCGCCGTACAGCCGATTCCTATGCCGAGATGCGCAATATAAGCGCCTGTTACACCGTACGTGCAGATTTGTACGATAAAATAAACAAAGTCGGCAAATCCCGCGACAATCATGACAAAGCCGCTCACAAAAAGGGCGATGCCCGCGGCGGCCAGGCAGAGCAGAACGATCAGCGCGGGGATCCCCACGAACACAAACAGCACGGCCGCAACGCAAAAGCGTGAAAAGGTGTCTCCCGCCGTTGCCTTTCTGCCCTCCGTCTCTTCCTCCGGTGCGATCGGGCGGTCGTCCGCTATCCTATCGGCCTGTTTTTTCGGCATTTTGCGTTCGGGCTCTTGCGCTTCGGGTCCCTCGCCCTCTTCTTCCGGGGTTTCCGCCTTGAAATCGGCCAGGATCCTGCGCGCCACGTCGTAAGGGTTCCCGAATTCGCGTATGATCTCGCTTTCGCTCATGCCCGCTTCTATTTTATCTTCAAAAATTTCTCCGTAGTAGTCGAATATTTTCGCCTGTTCGCTTTTGGGCAAAGCGGAAATATGCCGTTTCAATTCCCGTTCCCATTCGTATTTCGTCATCTCCTGCCTCCGTTCACAATGAATTCGTAAATTTTTTCAAACTCCTTGATATCCTCGATAAACTCGCAGATCTTCTCAATGCCTCTTTCGGTGATCATGTAGTATTTGCGCAATCGCCCGTTGTACTCCTTGCTCCTTGTGGTCACCGCTCCCGTCGATTCCAGCCTTTTGAGGATAGGGTACAAAGTCGATTCGGAGATCTCTATATACGGTGCGATGTCCGATATGATTTTATACCCGTAAGATTCTTCCTTTCTGAGGACGGAAAGGACGCAGACTTCCAACAATCCTTTTTTTAATTGGGTATCCATGTCGCCTCCTCACTCAATACTGCTTTATGCATTATACTATACATTACATAGTATTTATTGTCAAGTATTTTTACATTATTTTTTAATTTTTTTGCATAAAGACGGGCAGGGGAAGCATTTTCGGCTTCTGTTTGTAAAAATGAAGGGTGTTTGCCCCGTCGGGCGACGCAAACAAAAAGGCACGCTTTTCAAAGCGTGCCTCGATGGGGTTATGGTTTTTAATGGGAGGTTATCGGATGGAGTTGCTGTAATTGTAAATTTTTTCGAGCAGACCTTCCGAAATGATATTGCGGTATCTTCCCATGAATACGAAAATTTTGGAGAAGAATTCGCGGTTGTCCGTGCCGATGGTATAAACGGGCAGCCTCTTGTTTTCGCCGTACACGCGGGAGATGAACAGTTTATCGAATTCGTCTCTCTCGGCGGGGGTAAGGCTGTTGATGAATGCATCGGGGGGATAGGCATACGCGGGTGCCTGCTGGCCGTAAGGCGCATAGGGCTGCGCCGCATACGGCTGGGCATAAGCGCCGTAACCGTAGTAGGGCATGCCGTAAGGCGGAGGGGGCGTCTGGGAAGACTGCGCCGCTGCCTGCGCCTGGCTCTGTCCTGCCGCATCGCCTGCGGCGGTTGCTTGCGAAGCCGCTTCTTCGGCGGCTTTCTTTTGTTCGTAATCGGCGTAATCGCGGTTGAACTGTCCGTCGTGCTGTGCCTGTTCAAAGTCGAAAGGCTTTTCTTCTTCTGTCTGTACGGCGGGTTCCTCGGCGGGTTCGTCGCGGATCGCGCTCTGATATTCGTCCGTTTCTTCCTCTTCTTTGTGCACGATCTCATCGATGGAGATCTGCGCCGCGTCGTCAAACGCAGCGTTCGTGCTTGAAGCGTTTGCAAAATCGGGTTCGGGCGCCGCGGCAGCCTGTGCGGGAGCCTCGCTCTGTGCGGCGGCCGGCTGTTCGAGCCCGCGGATCGCCATCTGATCGGAAGAATCGAATACGAATGAAGGCTGATCTTCCGCCGCTTTCGCTTTCGAACGCTTGCGCAGTACCTCCGTCACGACGATCGCGTAAATGAACTGCACGAGCGAAATCCCGAGGAAGCACACCGTGCCGAGATAATCGAAGATCCCTTTGAAAGAGATGTCTACGCCGAGCAGGACGAATGCCGCGACGGACAGGATGAGCATGACCGTCGAGCGCACGACGTCGAGCGCGCCCGTTTTGCGGAGCGTCAGCCCGAGCAGGGCAAGCGCCATATTGAGCACGGCCGCCCATGCGAGAAGGATAAACACATACGAGGTGATCGTACCCATCACTCCCTCGCCGTAGGAGAATTTGAAATTGAACAGGTCCGAAAGCCCGGCGACGCCGATAAACGGCTTATCGACGATCAGGAAAGCGAAAAAGCCTACGCCCAAAACGGCATAGATGAGTTTGAGCACGCCCCTGCCTTTGTATGCCGCAATGCTGAGCACCAAAAGCGCAACAAGGGAAAGCGCCAGCGCGAGATTCGTGGCGGAAACGGCGGAAATGTCGAGCAGTTTTTCTCCCTTGAAGATAGTTTCAAAGGACAAAAGGCCCTGCATATCGATGAAGAGCGCAGAGGTAAAATAGGCGAAAGCCGCAAATCCCAAAGCAGATTTGAACATATTCAGCCCTGCCGCCGCCTTTCCGTTCACAAAGAGCGAGATCACCGTCGCGATGAGCAGTACGGCGTAGAATGCGACGACCGCGTACAGCGCGTAGACGATGTGCGTGTAGACAGAATTGTAGTCATCGAGATTTTTGAAGCAATCGAGGATCAGACCCCACAGTGACAGCGTCTTTCCTTCCGTTCCCGGCAAGATAGTCTTGGGAACAAAGAGGAACAAAACGAATCCCGCGAAGATGATCAGCGACAGTACGACCTGCAATGCCTTGCCCTGCGATTTTTTTGCGGGTTCGGCGGCGATGCTGTTTGTCATGATAATACCCCGTTTCTGTATTTTATTCGGAAAATAGCAATTTGGCCGCGCGCCCTTTCCGTAAGGCGCACAGTTTATTCTTTCACAATTCTTATTTTACTACATCGTTTGAAAAAAAGCAAGTATAAAACAAAACTCTTTCGTGCAGCGGTTAAGAATCGTCAATTTGCCCAAGGGAAGTATGTGTAAATCGGTTGAAATTTATGGGAAGTTCCGCGCCGCCCCCAAAATATTTGATATTTTCCGCTTTTTAAGTTATAATATGCGCATAAAAAGGACATTATTGCAACGGGAGTAGGATATGTATTCCGAATTGAAAAAGGCATTGCAATCGGTATCGGAACGCACGGGCATAGAGGTTTTTCTCTTTTCTTCGGAGGGAAAATTCCTGTTTTCCCCTGCGGGCGGTACGCTGAAAATTTCTCCCCGCCCGTTTCAGGGCGTTCTGCAGGACGAAAGATGCGGCTGTACCCTGTTCAAGATCGCTTTCCGGGGGGAGGATTTCATCTGCGCCATCCGCGGCGCGGGCGCGGTGGAAAAAAATTATGCGGCCCTTCTTTCCGAAGTCATCGAAAATTACGCGGGCAAGGCGCTGAATATCCCGAAAGGGGAGTTTGTGCGCCGCATCCTTTTGGGAGAATGCGGCAGCGCCGATATCCAGACGTTCCGCATCAAATATTCCCTGCCCGATCTGCCCTGTTTCGCGCTGGCCATCTCCTTCGATACGCGCGCGTCGGAAATGATCTCTCTCCTTTCCCAGTACGCGACGGGGGAGTACGACTGCGCCGCCATCGTCGCCGGCAAAAACTGCGCTTTTATCAAGTTTATGGGGGAAGATTCCGAGTATCAGTCCTCTGCGGATTTTGCCTCCTTTCTCGCCCGCTCCCTGCTCGAAGAAGTGGGGGTGCGCGTCAGGATCGGCGTGGGGGGCACAGTCCGGCATTTCGACGAGATCGCCTCTTCCTACCGGCAGGCGGATACCGCGCTCCGCATGAGCGAGGTTTTCAAATCCAAGGGAGACGTGCATACCTACCGCGAATTCGTGCTCACGAAAATGCTGGAAGATATCCCCGAGGCGAAATTGGGGGAATATTTTTCCATCCTGCTCGAAGGGGACGCGAAGGAACTTCTCAAGGACGAGGATATGGTCAATACGGCCGAAGAGTTTCTTGAAAACAATCTGAACGTGAGCGAAACTTCCCGCAATTTATACATGCACCGCAATACGCTGATGTACCGCCTCGACAAAATCGAGCGGGTGACCGGCCTGAACCTGAGAAACTTTACCGATGCGGTCACCTTTCGGGTGATCACCATCCTTTCGAAACTCATCTGAGAAAAAATACGGAGGCAAAACATATGGAAAACGACGTTTACGGGCGCTCTCTCGCCCTGCATGAAGATCTGCGCGGAAAACTGGAAGTCCGTTCGAGAATAGAAGTCAAAGACAGACAGGCGCTCTCTCTGGCCTATACTCCCGGGGTCGCGGCGCCCTGCAAAGAGATCGCAAAGGACGCTTCCGCGGCCTATCGGTACACGCGGAAATGGAACACCGTCGCGGTCGTCTCCGACGGGAGCGCGGTGCTCGGGCTGGGCAATATCGGCGGCCTTGCAGGGCTTCCCGTCATGGAGGGGAAGAGCCTGCTTTTCAAGGAATTTGCGGATATAGACAGCATCCCCATCGTGCTTTCGGGGCAGGACGAGGACGATATCGTCAAAACGGTGGAGATGATCGCTCCCTCTTTCGGCGGGATCAATCTGGAAGACATCGCGGCGCCGAAGTGTTTTGCCGTCGAGCGCAGATTGAAGGAAAAACTGGATATTCCCGTCTTTCACGACGATCAGCACGGAACGGCCATCGTCGTGGCGGCGGCGCTCTTCAACGCGCTGAAACTCTGCGGTAAATCGCTCGCCGACGTGAAGATCGTGATCTGCGGCGCGGGCAGCGCGGGCATCGCCATCTGCCGCCTGTTGCTCGAAAGCGGCGCAAAAAACATCACTTTGTCCGATAAAAACGGCCTGGTAGCGGAAGGGGAGCCCTGGCTCACCGGCGCGCAGGCGGAGATCGCAAAGTTGACCAACCGGAAGGCCCTGCGCGGTACGCTCAAAGACGCCGTTGCCGGGGCGGACGTGTTTATCGGCGTTTCCGCGCCCCGCCAACTCACGCCCGAAATGGTCGCGGATATGGCGGAAAAATCGGTGGTGTTTGCAATGGCGAACCCGGAACCGGAAATTTATCCCGATCAGGCGCTGGCCGCCGGCGCGTACGTCGTCGGTACGGGCAGGAGCGACTTCCCCAACCAGATCAACAATGTTCTCGCTTTTCCCGGCGTATTCCGCGGCGCGCTCGACGTTCGGGCAAGGGATATCAGCGAGGGCATGAAGGTGGCCGCGGCAAAGGCGCTCGCCGATCTTGTGGGGGCAGATCTGTCGCGGGAAAACATCATTCCTTCCCCCTTTGACCGCCGCGTCGCGCCCGCCGTCGCCGCCGCAGTGGCGGAACAGGCGAGAAAAGAGGGGCTGGCAAGACTTTGATTCTATCTTCGGGCGCAAAGCCCGCAGGGGACCTTATATGACTTACGAACAAATGTACCGTCTCGCCCTTTCAAAGATAAATCCGATGCAAAGCGGAGAATATTTTTCCGCCGGCTCGGTGAGCGTCGTTCTGGAAGCGGCCAACGGAAAATATTATACGGGCGTCAATATCGACCTCGCCTGCGGCTTGGGATTCTGTGCCGAACGGAGCGCCGCCGCCGCGATGATCGCGGACGGCGAAACGGTCATCCGGCGCGTCGTATGCGTGTTCCGCGACGGGAGCCTGTGGCCGCCCTGCGGCGCATGCAGAGAATTTATCTCGCAACTGTCGCCCGAAAACAAAAAGACGAAATTTCTCACCAAACTGGAGGGGGAAGAGGAAAAGACGCTTGCGGATTTTCTGCCCGACCCCTGGCACGACTGATCAACGGCGCCCGCACGATCGTGCGGGCGTTTTCAATCAAAAGGAGGCTTCTATGCGCAAAAATTTTACTCCCGTCAACCCGTCGGCGGAGGATTCTCCCCTCGGCGTCAGAAAAAGCGCGCTCCCGCGCAAAATTGCGGCGGTCATCTTCGCTCTGATCGCGTTCGGGCTGGGATATTTTTTCTATTATCTGACACTCGACGACGGATTGCGTTCTCTTTTATGGTTCAAAAACGAGATCCAGAGTGAATATTACGACCGGATTTCCGTCGACGAGTTCTGGCAGGCGGCGATCGACGGGGTGGAGAATATCCTCGACGATTATTCCTGTTTCTATTCCGCCGCCGAATACGACGAAGTCGTCAATGCGGATCGGGGGATCAAAGTGGGGACGGGGCTGTCCTTTTTCAGCGATTCCAACAAAATTTACAAAGTGGCGATCGGTTCGCCCGCATTTTACGCGAGGAGCGGGCTGGGCGAAAGCATAGAAGAGGGGATGTACGTGACAGGCGTCGGCGCCGCGGCGGGCGAATATACCGATACATTCGATATTTCCGCTTTGGAAAAGGCGCTCGGGCGTTTCGAGACGGGCGACACCGTCTATCTGCGCCTTTCAAAAGACAGCGCAAACGGAACGCAGGACTGCGTGGAAGCGGCTTTGGAGACGGCGCAGTATACCGAAAGTTTTGTGCTGTATGCGACGGCGGAAGATACTTACGCCGTGATCTATTCGAACGGTACGGGCACATGGGAACGGATCGGGGAAGGAATGGAGGAACTGAACGGGCAGACGGCCTATATCAGACTGACGCAATTTTACGGGAATGCCGTTGCGGAGTTTTCCAAGGCGGCCGAACAGTACAGGGCGGACGGAATGACCGTGCTCCTGTTCGACCTGAGAAATAACGGCGGCGGCAGCATGAACGTGCTTTCGGGGCTGGCTTCGTATCTGATGAAAGGCGCCGAGAGCGGAGACGTCGTCGCCTATACGGAAGGTCGGCACGGCCGCGATTCGTATAAGATCTCGGGCGCGCATTACGACAGGTATTTTTCGGGCAGCAAAATTTACGTTGCGGCAAACCGCAACAGCGCGTCCGCTTCGGAGGCGCTCATGGGCGCAATGATTTCGAGCGGTACGGTCGGCTACGAGGATATTTACCTGGTTACGACGGATGCTTCGGACGACGCGGTCGCGCGCACGTACGGAAAGGGAATCATGCAGACGACCTTTTATAATTTTCTTACGGGCGAGGCGGTCAAACTGACCACGGCGCGCGTATACTGGCCGGACGGGACGACGTGCATCCACGGCCGCGGCATCCGTTCGGACGAGGGCGCGCATAAAATCTATTCCCCCTCGAATGCGGAATACGGAGACCCCGCCTTATCCGAGATTTTGGCGGATATTGATTCGTAACGCTTTTTTCGTGCAGAGAAGAAGCGGTGCGGCCTTCCTTTGGACAGGCCGCACCGCTTTTGTTTGTCCGTTCCTGTACAAGGTCAGGAAAAATAGCGCGTCAGCGCGTAATTAATGTTCTTGTCGGCGATGCCCGCAATGGGTGAGAGCGCCGGAAATTCATTGTCCTCTGCCGCCGTTTTTCCTTTTCCCTCGTCCGCTTTGCCCGCATCTCTGTCTGCCGAAGGGGCGAAAATGTCTTTCAGGCCTCCCTGAAACAGATCGGGAAGAAGGGCGGCGTATTCTTTGAGGGAATCCGCCGTCTTGAAAAGTTCCGCGGCGGACATGCCGCCGATCTTCATATTTTTGAAGGCGTCGTTGTCGAAAAGCGTTTTCGGGTCTTTCGTCGTAAGAAAGTCGGCGACGCTTTTCAGAAGGGACAGATCGGGCCCCTCTTTTTTTTGTCCTGCTGCCATGACCAGCAAAAAGATCAGTAAAATTTCCATAAATTTTCCTCCCGAGGCTTTCTTGTCAAACGCGCGCGTTTCTGCATATAAATGAGTAACGGTCAAAATTCCGGAGGTCAGCGATGAAAGATTTCAATTCCTATTCCAAAGAGGATCAGAAAAAAGCGGAAGAGGAACTCCCCGAAGACGTAGCGGACATGGCTAAAAAAATGGCCGCCGCCTTTGACGGCAAGGGGGAAGGGGACCTTCTGCGCGCCATCTATAAAGAGGCGGAAAAGGGCAGAAAAAACGGGTCTCTTTCCGATGCGGATCTGGATAATTTTTACGCCGCGCTTTCTCCCATGCTCGACGGCGCCAAGCGCAAAAAACTGGCGTTCGTCATTTCCAAACTGAAAAAGATGTAACTTTAAGAAAAGGACTGGATCTTTTTTGCCGCATCGAGGAATTTTTCCACCTCGTGCGGGGTGTTGAATTCGGATAGGCTTGCGCGTACCAGGCCGCCTTCCGCCGTGCCGAGCGCGCGGTGCATCAGCGGCGCGCAGTGCAGTCCGCCGCGCACGGCGATATCGTAGTCGTCGGAAAGTTCCTGCGCAAAGAATTCCGACTGCATCTTATCCGAAGAAAAGGCGACGATCCCGTACGGATTGGGTCTGGAATACGCGGTGATCCCCTCTATCGAGGATAATCCCGAAATGAGTTTTGCGGTAAGATCCTTCAGGTTTTTGGCGTTTTCGTCCATGGTGCGCTTCAGGTACAGAGCGCCCTCGAACAGAGAGACGGCCGCGGGATAACTGAGCGTGCCGCCCTCCAGGCGGTCGGGATAAAAATCGGGCATATCCGGATTCATGCTCTCGCTGCCCGTTCCCCCGTAAAGGAAGGGCGCGGGATCGAAGCGGTCGGAAAGCAGCAAAAATCCCGATCCCTGTATGCCGTGCATGCCCTTGTGGCCCGCCGCGGCAAGTGCGTCTATCCCTTGGTTTTTCATATGCAGGGGAACGTGGCCGCACGCCTGCGCGCCGTCGCAAATAAGAAGCACGCGCTCGGGGATCAGTTTTCTGATCTTCGCAAGGTCCGCCGCCGTGCCCGTCACGTTCGAGGCTAGGGTAACGGCCACGGCGGCCGTGTCTTCGCGCACCGCGGCGGCGATGTTTTCGGGCGAAATTTCCTTCCTGTCGTTCAGTTTCGCAACGGTGAGCGAAATTTTTTTGTTCCGTTCCAGCGCAAACAGGGGGCGCAGTACGGAGTTGTGTTCCGCTTCCGTCGTAACGATGTGCGGGATATGTTCATCGGAAAAGGAATTTGCCAGCCCGAACAGCGCAATGTTGAGCGCTTCGGTACAGTTTTTTGTCAGGATCACCCGCTCGAAAGAGGGTGCGCCGAAAAAGTCGGACAAGAGCCTGCGGCAGTTGAGTACGTTGGACGCGAGCGCGACGGAAAGTTTATGTCCGCTGCGGCCGGGGTTCGCGCACGCGCCCCTGATCGCGGCGCAGGCCGCGCTTACGACCGAAGGCGGTTTTTTGCCGCCCGTCGCGGCGTTGTCAAAATAGATCATGCTCGATATGCCTCCTTATTTCCCCGCAATTGCGGGAAATATGCCGCTACTATCATATGCGGCGGCGCGCAGATATATCGCATTTTTTCATTTTACTTTGGAGATTTTTTGATTATGCAAGCGATTTTAGCAGTTTTCCGTTCCCGCGCGCAGACGCTCGATTTCGTATCCCGTCTGCAAAAGGTGGGCGTGAGTGCCTCCGCGGTTTCCACGCCGAAAGAGGCCAATGTCGGCTGCGGTATTTCCGCGCGCCTGAGCCCCTTTGACCTCGGCAGGGCAAAACGGGCGCTGGCATGTGGAAATTACTGCGCGTTCGTCGGTTTTTTCCGCGTGGAAAACAAATACGGCAGAATCTTCGTCTATCCCGCCTGACGTCCGCGGGGAGGGCGCATAATTTTTGCCCGCCGCTTGCAATATAAAATTATTGAAAAAAAAAGCGTTGTGTGGTAAAATAAAGATATGGACAAGCAGAACACGAAAGAGGCGCTGAAGATCCTCAGCGAAATTTACGCGGATGCGCGCCCCGCATTGCATTATAACAGCGCGTACGAACTTCTCGTCGCGGTCATTTTATCCGCGCAGTGCACGGACGAGAGGGTGAACAAAGTCACGGCGGAATTGTTCAGGGAGCACAACACGCCCGAAAAGATGCTCAGCCTTACGCAGGAGCAGTTGGAAAAATACATATTTTCGTGCGGGCTTTACAAAAGCAAGGCGGCGCATATCCTTTCCGCTACGAAAGATATCGTCGAAAAATTCGGCGGCAAAGTGCCGGAAGGGTTTTCCGAACTCAAATCGCTGGCGGGCGTCGGGCAGAAGACGGCGAACGTCGTTTCCGCCGTCTGGTTCGATAAAGACGCCATCGCGGTGGATACGCACGTTTTTCGGGTGAGCAACCGCCTCGGGCTGGCGCATGCGTCCACGCCGCTGAAGACGGAAGAGCAATTAAAGGAGAACATTCCGCAAAAGGATTGGTCCAAGGCGCACCATTGGCTGATCTGGCACGGCAGGCGCGTCTGCCATTCTCAGAAACCCGACTGCGCCAACTGCCCCCTTTCAAAGGTGTGCGACGATTATCTGCATCGGCAGAACTGAGCGGAAAAATCAATCAAAGGATCGAGAGTTATGGCATCGTTATTTACGGACAGAGTGAAAATTACCGTCAAGTCGGGCGACGGCGGCGACGGGATGAACTCTTTTAAAAGTTTCAAAGGTTTTGCCAACGGCGGGCCGGACGGCGGCGACGGCGGCAAGGGCGGAGACGTATACGTAATCGGAGACAAGGACAAAAACGATCTCGTCGAGTTTCGCTTCGGCAGCAAGTTTTCGGCGGGGAACGGCGAGCGCGGCGGTACGAACAACCGTTTCGGAAAAGGAGGGGAAGACGTCGTCATCGCGCTTCCTCTGGGCACCGTTGTAAAAGACGCCGAATCGGGCAAAGTGATTTGCGACGTCTACCGCGACGGCGAAAAGACGCTGATCGCCCGCGGCGGAAACGGAGGAAAGGGAAACGTGCGTTTTACGTCGGCAAGGCGGCACGCGCCGCATTTTGCGCAGAAAGGGGAAAAGACCCGCCCGCATCTTTTGTTTCTCGAACTGAAAGTCATCGCGGACGTGGGGATCGTCGGTTTCCCGAACGTGGGCAAAAGCACCTTGCTTTCCAAAATTTCGGCGGCAAGGCCGAAGATCGCGGATTATCACTTTACCACCCTTTCGCCCAATCTCGGCGTGGTGAAATATTACGACAGATCGTTCGTCGCGGCGGACATCCCGGGGCTGATCGAGGGAGCCGCAGCGGGTGCGGGGCTCGGGCACGATTTTCTCAGGCATATCGAACGGACGCGCATGCTCTGCCACGTCGTGGACGTTTCGGGGGCCGAGGGGCGCGATCCCGTTGAGGATTTCAAAAAGATCAACGCGGAACTGAAGGCGTACAGCCCGAAACTTGCCGCTTTGCCGCAGATCGTCGTTCTGAACAAGTGCGACCTGCCCGGCGCGGCAGAAAACGCCGCGGTTTTCAGAAAAAGGATAAGAAAGTACAAAAAATATCCCGTTACGGCCGTAACGGGCGAGGGGACGAAAGAATTGATCGACGGCATTTTCGCTGTTCTGGAAACGCTCCCTCCCGCAGAACCCATCCCCGCGGAAGAGTTCGAGTTTGACCGCCCCGATTCGGGCGAGTTTTCCGTGGACAGGGACGAGGCGGAAAACGTATGGTATGTCACGGGCGGGCTCGTGGACATGCTCGAGCGGAACGTCGTGCTTTCCGATCCCGATTCCATGGCGTATTTTCAGAAAGTCCTGCGCGACAAGGGCGTGATCAAAGCGCTGCGCGCCAAAGGCGTGAAAGAGGACGATACCGTCGTCGTCGGCGGGGTAGAGTTCGAATTCAAAGAATGACCGCGGGATTATCGACCGCAGAGAATACAGGCAAAAGAGGAAAAACACAAATGACAAGCAAACAGAGAAGTAATCTTAAAAGCATTGCGGCCAATTTACAGCCGATCGCGCAGTTGGGCAAGGGCGGCGTCGGAGAAAATATGCTCCGCTCCCTTTCCGATGCGCTGGAGGCGCACGAACTGATCAAAATCAACGTGCTCGGCAACGCCTCGGAAGACGCGAAAGATCTGGGCGCTGCCCTCGCGGAGCAACTCGGCGCGGAATGCGTCGCGGTCATCGGGCATAAGATCATTCTGTACCGCCGTTCTTCGCGCAAAGATTTCGATCATATCGTATTCTGAGGCGCCTTTATGTACCGTTACGAAACGCACTGCCATACCCTTTACGCGAGCGCGTGTTCTTCGCTGGATGCGGAAACGATGGTCGCGCTTTACCTTGCGAACGGTTACGACGGGATCGTCGTGACCGATCACTTTTTCAACGGGAACACGGCGATCAGCCCTTCCCTCGGCTGGAAAGAGCGCGTCGGCGCGTTTTACGGCGCGTACATGAACGTGCGGAAGGAAGGGGAAAAACGGGGGCTGAAAGTCTTTTTCGGGTTCGAATATTCCTATTCGGGCACCGATTTTCTCGCGTACGGCATGGGGCCGGATTTCCTTTGCCGGCATCCCGAAATGATGGCGCTTTCCGTGAAAAGTTGGCTCGCTTTTGCAAAAAAAAGCGGTGCGCTGTGCATCCAGGCGCATCCTTACCGCGAAGCGGATTATATCGACCATATCCGCCTGTTTCCGAGCGATACGGACGGGATGGAGACGGTCAACGCCGCGCGCGACGAGCGTTGCAACCGTCTGGCGGATATTCTCGCGGACGAATATTCTCTTCTGAAAACGGGCGGTTCCGACCTGCATTCGGTGCGCCAGCCTCTCCTTTCGGGGGTAGAGACGGAGGAAAGGATGGACAGCCTGCCTGATCTGATGCGCGCGATCCGTTCGGGCGCGGCGCGGCCCTTCCTCGCGGAAAACAAGTTTATAAAATAAACGATGAATCGAAAAAGCGCGCCGCTTCGAAGGAAGGCGGCGCGCTTCTGATATAAAATTGCATAAGGGAGCGGCCGTTGCGAAAGGTCCGCAGGCCAAGGAACGGGGAGACGGGCGGATCTTGTTTTCTTTTTGCCGCTATGCTTTTCCGAAAAATCGCACGAGAACGGCCGCTGCGAGCATGAGGCTGCCCGATACGATATAATAGACGGGGAAAAAGGTGATCAGGCTGAACAGGAGCAGCATCACGCCGGCAAGCAGGTACCCCTTATAACTGCTTTTGCGGATACGCCTTTTCAGCCCCTCTTTTATGTTTTTCGGCTTTTTTGCCGCGGCGATGTATTCTTCCGGCAGGCAGCCGGTCTCTTTTAAGAGGGCGTAAATTTCTTCCGCGTTCATGACCGCGATGCCGAACGCGAGCGCGAGAGATTCCGCATCGGGCGTCAGCACGACCGCCGCGATCGCCTTTTTGTCCCCCTCCGCGCGCACGATCGGGGCGATCCTGTCTGCGGATACGGGTTCCAGTTGAAAAAGCGGATAATAGTCCGTCCCGCCCGCCCGGATGCGGTTGCCCAGGATCTTCGCCTGAGCGCCGTGTTTTGCGGACAGGGCGTCCGCCAGCCGTTTTACGGCCCTTTCGGGCGCCTCCATCGCCAGATGAAAGGTGAGCTTTGCGATCTCCGCGGAACTGAGCCCCGCTTCCTGCCGTTTCCTGTGTTTCCTGCGGACAAGAAAGTACGTCGCCGCCGCAACTCCGCCCGCCGCGGCGAGCGCGCACGCAAGCGCCGCCCAGAAAGAGCGGAGATAATAGCGGAAAAGGCAGAAAAAAAAGAGCAGCGATACGCTTGCCATAAAAATCGTATCCGTAAGCAGGGGAAGGTCTATCTTTTTCATTGCGCGTCCTCGTTTCTGAAATGATCCGCATAGATTTTGTCCATTTTTTCTTTTTTTCAAACCTTGCAAGAACGTGCGCGTTGTGCTATAATGGTAAAAAACGGAAAAACCGTATAGAAATAAACGGAAAGACCCATAAATAAACGGCAGTTATGAAAATTGCGATCTTCGGCGGGAGTTTCGATCCCGTACATGCAGAACATATCAATATCGTGCGGGCGGCGCAGGAATCTCTTGCGGCGGACAGGGTGATCGTCATGCCCGCATACGTCGCGCCGCATAAGCAGGGTAGGGCGAACGCCTCCGCGCAGGACAGGCTGAACATGGCCAAACGCGCCTTCGGCGGCATCAAAAACTGCGAGGTGAGCGCTTACGAACTCAACGCCGGGGGAACGAGTTATACGTATATTACAGTAGGATATTTCCGGAAAAAATACCCCGACGCGGAATTGTTTTTCCTCGTCGGAGCGGATATGCTCAAAGATTTTTATACCTGGAAACAGCCCGAAACGATTTTGGAAAACTGCGAACTCGTCGTGTGCAACAGAGAGGGGGATAAGGTCAATTTCGCGATGGAGCAACTCCGCTTTTTCGCCCGTTTCAAAAAAAAGTTCAGAACGCTCGAATACGTGGGGCGCAACGTCTCTTCCACTAAGGCCCGCGTTCTGTGCGCCTTCGGCGAGGACCTTCGGCCGTACCTTCCCGACGAGGTGATCGAATATATCGAGGCGAACGAACTGTATCGCGTGGAAGGAGTCAAGAGCGCCCTGAAGTATCTCAAGCCCGCCAGGCTCAAGCATACTCTGCGCGTCGCGCTTACGGCGGCGCCGCTTGCCCCGAAATACAAACTTGCGGAACGGGACGTTATCCGCGCGGCGGCACTGCACGACGTCGCGAAAAACATGGACCTGTCCGCGCCCGAACTTGCAGGGTTCGTTCCGCCCGAAGGGGTCCCCGAACCGGTCATGCACCAGTTTTCCGGCGCGTACGCAGCGGAGCACTTTTTCGGCGTCAAAGAAGAGGAAGTGCTCGACGCGATCCGCTATCACACTTCCGGCAAGCCGAACATGAGCGATCTGGGCAAACTGTTGTTTTTGAGCGACATGCTTGAACCGGGGCGCGATTTCAAAGGGATCGAAAAACTTCGGAAACTTTTTTATCTTGATCTCAACGAGTGTATGTGCGCGAGCCTGAAGCGGCAGATCTCCTATCTGAAAAAACAGAAAGGGGAGATTTATCCGCTCACGGCCGCGGCTTATAAGTACTATAAAGAACTGACAAACAGGAGAAACTGACGGTGAAAAAAACGAAGGAAAAGAAAACGGCGGCCGCAGGCCGCCCTTCGGAAAATCTGGCAAAAGAGATCTGTGCGATCCTGTCCTCTAAAAAGGCGGAAGATATCGTCATGATCGACGTGGAGGAAAAAACGACCCTTTGCGACTATTTTGTGATCGCAAGCGGGCACAGCGCGACGCAGGTCAAGTCGCTGTGCGACAATCTTGAAGAAAAGATGTCCGAAAAGGGCGTCGAACCCCGCCGTACGGAGGGAACGAAGGAGGGACGCTGGGGCGTGCTCGACTACGGCGACGTGATCGTGCATGTTTTCAACGACGAATCCCGCCTGTTTTATCATCTGGAACGGCTTTGGGAAGAGGGCTCCAACATTACTCCGTATAAAGACTGATCCGTCCGCCGCATGCGCGCGGGCAAAGTGCTTTCAACGGTCGAAGCGGATCTTTTTGGGCTCCCCGTACCGTTCCGTTTTTCGGCGGGTGTGCTTTTTTTCTACGATATAGTAGATTTTTTCCGGCTCTTTGGGCGGTTCCGGCTTTGCGGGCGGCAAAGGTTCCTCCCCGCGTTTTTTTGCCGCGGAGCGAAGGAGCAGTTTTACCCCCGCGACAGAACCGAGACAGATGCCGAACAGCAGGATCAGATAGACGCCGCCCCATAACGTGGAGGCTAATAGGCAGTTCATAATATTCCCCCTGAAAAGATTTATTCTATCATAGCGCCTGCGTGCGCGCGGAAAAAGGCGGTTTCGGGCGGGAAAGAGGAGATTTTGACGCATGCGCGTTTACGACATCATCGAGGCGAAAAAACGCAGGCGCGAACTGACCGACGCAGAGATCGGTTTTTTCGTGAAAAAAGTGGCGGACGGCTCCGCGACGGAAGGGCAGATCGCCGCTTTCTGTATGGCGGTGCTTCTCAACGGCATGACAAAGCGCGAGGCGGTTTCCCTCACGCTCGCCATGGCGGACAGCGGCAAAAAGACCCCGCGCCCGCCCGCGGACGGGATATTTGCCGACAAACATTCGACGGGCGGCGTTTCCGATTCGACGACGCTCGTCCTCGTGCCCGTGCTCGCCTCTTTAGGCGTTAAATGTGCGAAATATTCGGGCAGGGGGCTCGGGCACACGGGCGGCACGCTGGACAAACTGGAAAGTTTCCGCGGGCTGACGACCGCTCTTTCGCCGCAGGAATTTGCCGGTCAGGCGGTCAAAATCGGCGCTGTGATCGCCGGGCAGACGGAGGAAACGGTTCCCGCAGACAAGCGGATGTATGCGGTGCGCGATCTGACCGCCACCGTGGACAGCATTCCGCTGATCGCCTCTTCGGTTATGAGCAAAAAACTCGCCTCTTTTTCCGACGTCATCCTTTTGGATGTAAAGTACGGAGACGGCGCGTTTATGCGCACGGCGTCCGAGGCGGAAAAACTCGCTTCTCTTATGGTCGGCATAGGCAGTGCGGCGGGCAGAAAGACGTGCGCCGCCGTGACCCGCATGGATTCCCCTTTAGGCGATGCGATCGGCTGCAACGCGGAAGTGCGCGAGGCGGTCGGGGTGTTGCAGGGTAAAATTTCCAACGATCTTTCCGCTCTGTCTTTTTACCATTGCGAAAAGATCCTCGAACAGGCGGAGGGGATCGCGGAAGAAGAGGCGAAGCGCCGCGTGAAAGAAGCGGTCGCGTCGGGACGGGCGTTGGATAAATTGGCCGAAATGGTCGGCGCGCAGGGCGGAGATCCGCGCGACGTGTATGAAGCGGAAAAAACTTTGCCCCTTGCAAAAAACGAACGGCGTATCGAAGCGAAGAAAGACGGATATTTGAAAATTTCAGCGCTCGCGCTCGGCCGCGCCTGCCTTGAAATGGGCGGCGGCAGAGAAAAGGCGGGGGCTCAGATCGATCACGAGGCGGCGATTCTGCTCGGAAAGCGCGCGGGAGAATTCGTCCGCCGCGGGGAAACGCTGGCAACGCTATATTATAATGATAAAGAGGGAGATGCGTACGCCCTTGCGGAGAGCGCGTTTTCCCTTTCGGATAAAAGAATCAGACTGCGCCCGCTCGTGCACTCTTTCACGGCGGGCCGATAAAGGAGGATTTATGTTCGGAAAAAAGAGAAAAATTGCGCAAGAGGAAACCGCGGCGCCTGCCGCAGAGGAAAATAAAAGCGAACAAACGGCGGCGGAGGAACTTTCGCCGGATACGGAGCGGGAAGAATTTGAAGAATTCAAAAAACAGAAAAAATTGCTGGAGATCAAGCGCCTGCTCAAAATGATCGACCACACCCTGCTCAAACAGACGGCGACCCGTTCCGAAATACGGAAACTCTGCGACGAGGCGGTCGAATACGGGTTCTGTTCCGTCTGCGTACAGCCCGTGTACGTGGCGGATTGTTTCAACTTTCTCAAAAACGCCCCCGCGGTGAAGATCGCGTGCGTCGTCGGGTTCCCCATGGGTGAAAACGTGACGGCTACCAAAGTTTTCGAAACGAAGCGCGCGCTCGCCGACGGTGCGGACGAGATCGACATGGTCGCCTGTATTTCCGCGATCAAAAACGGAAATTTCAGTTACGTCAAACGCGAGATCAAAAAGGTCGTGGCGGCGGCGAAGGGCAAACCCGTCAAAGTCATCCTCGAAACCTCCCTTCTCACGCAGAACGAGATGGTCAAAGCGGCCGTCTGCGCGCGCGACGCTGGAGCGGCGTTCGTCAAGACGAGCACCGGCTATTTCGGCGAAGGCGCCAAGGCAGAGGACGTGAAACTTCTCAAACAGACGGTGCAGGGGAGTTGTCTTGTCAAGGCTTCGGGAGGGATCCGTTCGGCGGAGCAGTTCAGGGCCATGGTCAATGCGGGTGCGGACAGGATCGGCACCAGCGCAGGGAAAGAGATCGCCGAAGAGATCAGAAAGTCATGATTCAGAAAAATTTTTGAGGCGCAGCCTTGCAGGGCGGCGCCTTTTTACGGATAATTTTCTCCGCCGAAACGCGGCTGTCCTGGCCGCGTTTCGGCAAGTGCGCCCCGAACGGCCGCGCAATACATTCGCATATCCTGCGGACGGCTGAATCCCCACCGGATACGGCGGGGATTTTTTCTTATTTTTATTGGTTAACATAGGTTAATTTTATTTGACAACGGGGATATTATATAGTATAATACGTTCGTAAACTAAAGTTAACTCTCATTTTTCGCGCGGCGGACGGGCCTGATAAAAAATCCGGTTTGCAAAACATCGCAAACTGCCCCGCATGCCGCCGTGGATCGGGGAGCGAGGGGAGAGCGCGGAATGAGCAATCTCGAACGGAACGTCGCCAATTTCTGCGGAGCGGCGATGGCGGGCATCAAACCCGCAAGCCTTGCCGTCTGCGGTCCGGGCGAACGGGAAGAACTGCTCTCTTTTTCCGAAATTTTTCGGAAAAAGGGGATCCGCATAGAACTTCTCGGCACAAAAAACGGCAAATTGACCTATCTTGCGTTCAGGGAAAACAAACTCAAAGATCATCTGGCTTTGCGGGAAAACGCCGCGTTTTTGCGCAAATTCGGTTATCCAGTGCACAATTTCGAGGGCTGTATCGATTTTTTGAAGTTGCGCCTCCTTTGCGAATGTTATCCCCACGAAGTGGGCGTCTTTCTCGGCTATCCCGTCGAAGACATCGCCGGTTACATGAACGATCCGGGCGGCTGTATTTTCAGCGGCGCCTGGAAAGTGTACGCGCGGCCGGAAGAAAAGCGCGCCCTGTTCGAAAGGTACAAACGGTGTACCGACTGTATCGTAAAACGGCTGCTCGGGGGCAAGGCTTTGGCGGAAATTTTCAGATAAATGCGCGCCCGCGGGTCGGGCAGCGGAAATTTTAAGGAGATATCACTATGAAAACGGCAATCATATACTGGTCGGCAACGGGCAACACGCAGACGATGGCGGAGAATATTCTCGAAGGCATCAGACAGGCGGGAGGAGAGGCGGATCTCTTTTCCGTATCCGAAATTTCGCCCGCGGACGCCGCCGCATACGACGTACTTCTTCTGGGCTGTCCCGCAATGGGGGCGGAAGAACTCGAATCGGAGGAATTCGAGCCCTTTTATACCCAACTGGAAGGGCAGATCGCGGGGAAAACGGTCGGCCTGTTCGGCTCCTACGATTGGGGCGACGGCGAGTGGATGCGCCTTTGGAAAGACCGCGCGGAGGCCGCGGGCATTTCGGTAAAGGATACCCTGATCGTAAATATGAACGACGATCCTGCAGAGCCCTGCAAGTCGTTTGCAGAACAGTTTGCCTGATTTTTCGCGCATCCCGTCTTCTTGCCTCTCGCTGGGCGGAAGAAATTTTGTTCCTTCAACAACATCGCTTACTCCATAAAATAATAACCTACCGATTAACGGAAAGGGCGGCGCCGCGGCGCCGCCCTTTCTGTCTGCCTTGCCCGCTTTTGGAAATATTTGTATGCAGCGGACGGCTTTTCTTGAGAATCTTTTTTTGAAATTTTTGAAAATCGGCATAAAACCCTTGACAACGCGTGACAATAAGAATATAATTGTTTTAGCACTTTGGATAAGAGAGTGCTAACATAGTTGAAAAAGAAGTGCCAAAATCCGTAAAGGAGGCGGGTTTCAGATGAAAATGTCCGACAGGAAAAAGAAAATACTTCAGATCGTGGTGGATGAGTATATCAATACCGCGGTCCCCGTGTCGAGCAAAGTCATCACGGAAAAGCATCTGACGGATATCAGTTCCGCCACGGTGCGCAACGAACTCGCATCGCTCGAAGAACTCGGTTATCTGACGCAGTTCCACACCTCGGGCGGCAGGGTTCCTTCTCCGCAGGCGTATCGGTTTTATATCGAAGAACTGATGGAAAAGGGAAACTTGTCCGAGAGCGATCTCGACTATATCGAAAAATCCTTTTCCGGCAAGTCGAACGACGTGGAACACTTGATCAAAAACGTATCCAAAGTCATCAGCGACCTCACCGATTATACGTCGGTGGCCATAACGCCCCATGCGGATGCGGAAACGGTAAAAAGCCTCGCGCTTCTTCCCTGCGGAGATCAGAAGGCGCTTTTGGTCATCATGACGAGCGAGAGGATCCTCCGCGACAGTTTTATCGATATCCCCGAACATATGTCGGACGAAGAACTGGAAAGCGCTTCCAAAATGATCGGCAAACTGTTCGAAGGCAAGGCTCTGTCCGATATCAGAGAGGTAGAGGAAGAGGTGCTTGCCGATTTCGGCCAGTACCGCCAGGTCATGCACGAAGTGATCGACGCGCTCAAATCGTATACCCGTCCCCGCGACGAGGACGTGGTGCTCACGGGCGCGGACAAAATATTCAACCACCCCGAATACGAAGATATCGACAACGTAAAGAATTTTCTTACGGTCATATCCAGCAAAGACAGGCTTGCCGATCTCATCGAGGGGGACGATGAAATTCAGATCAACGTCAAAATCGGTTCCTGCGACGACAAGGATATGCCGGATGATTGTTCCGTCGTTTCCGCGACCTATCTTGCGGGCGGAAAAAATCTTGGCACTTACGGCGTCATCGGCCCCATCCGCATGGACTATCCGAAAGTCATCACCGTGCTGGAAAACGTGGGGAAGGCGCTCGAAGAACTGATCGACAACAAATACGGCAAAAAGGACGGCAATAAAGATGAGTGCGGAAGAAAGAAAGATGAATGACGAAGAGATAAAGGAAGGCGGCGTGGAGCCGTCTGCAGAGGAGCCCTGCGCGGAGCAGAAGGCCGAAGAGCCTGCCGTTGCGGAAAAGGAGAACGCAGCCAAAGACAGGCACGGCAAGCACGAAAAACTTGCCGCAGAACTGGAAAAAGCGCGCGCCGAAGCGGCCGATTATAAAGACAAATGGGTGCGCACGGCGGCGGAATACGAAAATTTCCGCAAGCGCAACGCAGAGACGCGGCACACGAGTTACATGGAAGGCCGCGCGGACGTGATCGCAAAAGTATTTCCTGTGGGCGACAATCTTGAACGCGCGCTCGCAACCTGCGACGAAAATACCAAAAAGGGCATCGAACTGGTTTTGAGAAGTTTTCGGGCGATGCTCGAAGGAGAGGGGATCGAAGAGATCAACCCCGTCGGAGAGGAGTTCGACCCGAAGTACTGCGAGGCGATCATGAGCGAACCCGCAGAAGAAGGCGTGGAGCCCGGCTACGTGAAGGAAGTTTTTCTCAAAGGCTATAAGCGCGGAGAAAAAGTGCTGCGCTATGCGCAGGTCAAAGTGACGGGCTGAAAAACGGATACAGGCGGCCGAAAGCCGTTTGCATATAAAATAAATTCAGATATTTACTCGAAGGAGGATAGATTATTATGGGAAAAGTTATCGGTATCGATTTAGGAACAACAAACTCTTGCGTGGCAGTCATGGAAGGCGGCGAAGCGGTCGTCATCCCCAATCCGGAAGGCGCGCGCACGACCCCGTCGGTCGTTGCGTTCCAGAAGGACGGGCAGAGGATCGTGGGGCAGGTCGCAAAGCGTCAGGCAGTCGCCAACCCCGACAGGACGGTCATCTCCATCAAACGCCACATGGGCAGCGATTATAAAGTGGACATCGACGGGAAAAAGTATTCCCCGCAGGAGATCTCCGCGATGATCCTGTCCAAACTGAAAGCGGATGCGGAAAGTTATCTCGGCTCGAAAGTGACGGACGCCGTCATTACCTGTCCGGCATACTTTACCGACAGCCAGCGCCAGGCGACCAAGGACGCGGGCAAGATCGCGGGCCTCAATGTTTTGCGTATCATCAACGAGCCGACGGCGGCGGCGCTCGCTTACGGGCTTGACAAAGACAAGGCGAATCATAAAGTCATGATCTACGACCTCGGCGGCGGCACGTTCGACGTTTCCATCCTGGAGATCGGCGACGGCGTATTCGAAGTTTTGGCGACCAACGGCAACAACATGCTCGGCGGCGACGACTTCGATAAGAGGGTCATGGATTATCTCGTAGATGAATTTAAGGCAAAAGAGGGCATCGACCTTTCCAAAGACAAGATGGCCATGCAGAGGCTGAAAGAGGCCGCGGAAAAGGCGAAGATCGAACTTTCCGGCATGTCTTCCACCAATATCAACCTGCCGTTCATCACGGCGACGGCGGAGGGGCCGAAACACCTCGACGTCGATCTGACCAAGCAGAAATTCGACGCTCTTACGGCGGATCTCGTCGAAAAGACGGCCGAACCCATGCGCCTTGCCATGAAGGATGCGGGCCTCACGTATAAGGACATCGATAAGGTCATCCTCGTCGGCGGCTCCACCCGTATTCCCGCGGTCGTGGAAAAGGTCAAACAGATCACGGGCAAAGAACCGTTCAAGGGCATCAACCCCGACGAATGCGTCGCGCTCGGCGCGGCGATCCAGGGCGGCGTGCTCTCGGGCGAGGTAAAGGACGTACTGCTCCTCGACGTCATGCCCCTGTCTTTGGGTATCGAAACGCTGGGCGGCGTGTTCACGAAACTGATCGAACGCAATACGACGATCCCCGCGAAAAAGTCGCAGGTGTTCTCCACCGCAGCGGACAATCAGACGCAGGTCGACATCCATATCCTGCAGGGCGAGCGCGAATTTGCAAAGGACAACAAGACGCTCGGCAGGTTCGAACTGACCGGTATTCCTCCCGCACCGAGAGGGATCCCGCAGATCGAAGTTACCTTCGACGTGGACGCGAACGGCATCGTGCACGTTACGGCGCAGGATCTGGGCACCAAGAAGAGCACGGACATCACCATCACTTCGTCGACCAATCTTTCCGAAGCGGATATCGACCGCGCGGTCAAAGAGGCGGAGCAATACAAGGAAGAGGATCAGAAGCGCAAAGAGAAGGTGGACAACAAGAACCGTCTCGACGGCATGATCTTCACCGTCGAAAAGACGATCGGCGAACTGGGCGACAAACTTTCCGCGGAAGACAAGGCGTCTTTGGAAGAGTCCGTCAAGAGTGCAAAAGAAGAACTTGCCTCCGACGATGACGACAGGATCAAGGCGGCCACCGAAAAACTTACGAACGAAAGCCAGGCGATCTTCTCCAAGATCTACCAGCAGGCCGGCGGCCAGGCAGGCTCTGAGCAGGGCGGCAGCGACGGCGGCGAAGAATTCCATCAGTAAAAGGCAATTCACAGGATTTGTTTTGATCGGGAAAAACAAATTTCAGTGAGAAAGAGGGAGACACCTGCCGCGCGCCCGTTCGGGGCGCGCGGGGGTCTCCCTCATTGTGCGATATATCGGATCGGGTTTCTGATCATTCCCTTGCAAGCGGTTTTGCGCCTTGCGCAGTTTTGTCCGCAGGGGAACGCGAGAATCATGTAAAAGGTTATCTATGGCAAACAGTAAGAATTATTATGAAATATTGGGCGTCGACCGCAAAGCGTCGGAGGCGGACATTAAGGCGGCTTACAGAAAACTCGTCAAAATGTATCACCCCGACCTGCATCCCAACGACGCGAACGCTGCGGCGAAATTCAAAGAGGTGAACGAGGCGAACGAGGTCCTTTCCGATCCGCAGAAGCGTGCCGCTTACGACTATGAACTCGATCACCCCGGCGCCCGTTCGGGCGGCGGTTTTTCCGGCTTCGGCGGCAGCGGCGGTTTTTCCGGCTTCGGCGGTTTCGGCGATATTTTCAACGATATTTTCAGCGGATTCACCTCTTCCTCCTCTGCCCGCGCGGACACGCAGGGCGAAGACATCACCAAAGAGGTGGTTTTAAGTTTTCTCGACGCGGCCAAAGGGTGCACGAAAGAGATCCGCTATACCCGCAACGAACCCTGCGCTTCCTGTAAAGGCACGGGTGCGAAGAACGGCACGGCATACAAGACGTGCGACAAATGCGGCGGCAGCGGTCAGGTGCGCTATACGCAGGATACGCTGTTCGGCAGAACGATCCGCATGGCCGCATGCGACGCGTGCGGCGGCACGGGCAAAAAGATCGTGGATTTCTGCCCCGACTGCAAGGGCAAGGGTTACGTGCGCAAAGAGACGGTCGTCACGCTGAACATTCCGGCCGGCGCGGATACGAACAGTTATATCCGCAAAAAGGGATACGGCCAGGCCTCCGCAAACGGGGGCGCGCCCGGCGATCTGATCGTCGTGTTCCGTGTCGAGCCGCACAAGATCTTCAAACGTAAGGACAAAGATCTTTACGTGGAACTGCCCGTTTCCTTCAAAACGGCCGCGCTCGGCGGCAAAGTGCGGGTGCCCGGGATCGACGAGACGTTTGAATATCTCATTCCCGACGGAACGCAGAGCGGAACGGTGTTCTGCGTGCGCGGCAAAGGGCTGAAAACGCGGACGGGCACGGGAAATATGTACATCAGCGTCGTCGTGGAGGTGCCCACGAAACTGTCGCGCGAGCAAAAGGCGGAACTTGAAAAATTTGACGCGGATACCGACGCAAAGCAGACGCCGAAAATCAAAAATTTCCGCGACAACGTGCAGGCAATGTACGGGCAGGATCCTTATAAAGTATAATCGGTAAGCCGTAAAAAAACATAATTTTATCGTGCGGGGCTGTTCCTTACGGAAAACCCCGCACGAATTTTTTTAACCAAACGCAGATAATTGACATGCAACTTTAAGAGGATTATAATTGAATCAAAATTATAGATTTGGTGAATTAATATGCGGGAAAGTTTTGAATCGGATAAAATTTATGAGCGGGTGGAAAAGTGGGACAGGCAAAAGGCCGCCGTTACGAGTTTGTTGGAGTCTTATCAGGAATAAATGAAAGCGTTTAATCTTTCCGCTTCTTTATACGAATTGATGGAAGACGAAAAATTGTCCGTACCGGCGTTCGCAAAGGAAATTTCCTGTACGCCCGCAGCGGTGCGCAGGTGGCTGAACGGAATTTACGACCCCGATCCGCTGTCGCTGATCAAAATTGCGGAAAGATTCGGGGTTTCGGCGGATTATCTTTTCGGGTTATCGGATGCAAAAGCGTGCAAATGGCGCGTTGCGGAAGATCGGTTTATGGACAGGTATCGCTCTTTGAAAGACGCCGCCGGCGTAACCGATTATAAAATCTGCCAAAAATGCGGCATAAAGAGCGGAGTCGTAAGCAAATGGAAGGATATAGAGGGCTTTCCGAAGACGGAACATCTTTTGAAACTCGTTTCATTTTTCGGCTGTACGCTCGACTATCTGCTCGGCATAGGCAGATGACCACGCTTTCGCAGGGGGAAATATGTGCATATATGGGTTTTCCGAATCTTTGAAAGATTTATTAACCGATCTTGGGTATAATATCGAAGCGTTTTCAAAAGAAGCGGGCGTTGGCAGATCGGATGTCTATCATTGGCTGAAAGGGGATTACAATCCCAGTCCTCGTTCGCTGATTCGCATCGCCGAAAAATATAATGTTTCTGTCGATTATATGTTCGGCTTTTCCGACCGGAAAGAACTGATTTTTAAAAAGAGCGCGCTGACCTTTTACGAACGGTTTACCCGTTCGAGAATGCTTGCGGGGTTTTCCTGTTACAAGATCTGGCAGGAATGCGGGATCGGACAGGCAGCCATGTCGAGATGGAAAACGCTGGGCTGTATTCCGGAAACGGAAGTTTTTCTGAAACTTGCAAAATGCCTCGGCTGTACGCTCGACTATCTGCTCGGCATCGGGGAATAAAGGGGCGGCAGGCCATTCTTTTTTGTGAAATGTGATAAAATTGTGTCATTCCGATTGCCTTTGTAAAAAAATTGTGTTAAAATAAATTTAACAAGTCAGAAATTTTATTTCTGGCGAAAATCTGAAAAAAGACAAGTACTTGTCTTTTTTCCGTTTTTAACGGAAAAATCTTTACGGGGTTTGCAGAAGAGGAATATGAGCGGCTTTGGCCGTTTGTATAAAAACTAAAGTTTTTGGAGGTTTCAGATGGAAAATCAGCATCCCGAAGAACCGATCGCGGAAGAGCAGGTTGCCCAGCAGCCCGCCGCCGAAACCGCGGGAGGGGAAGCAGTGGCAACGTCGCCCGAATATCGCGGCTTTGCCGGTAAACTGGACCGGTTTTTCGGCATCAGAAAGATGGGGTCGAATTTCAGGACTGAAATTCTTGCGGGCGTTACGACGTTCATGACGATGGTCTACATCCTTCTCGCCAACCCTGATATCTTTCTGGGTATCGGTTCCGACGGCTCCCAGATCATTCCGCAGATGACGTTCGGCGCGGCGTACATCTTTACGGCGATCGGCGCGATCGTCGGTACCCTTTTGATGGCGTTTTTGGCAAAGATCCCCTTTGCGCAGGCGCCCGGCATGGGGCTGAACGCATTCTTCGTATTTACGGTATGCGGCGCCCTCGGCTATTCCTATGCAAACGCGCTTTTGATCGTGCTTTGCTCGGGTATCTTGTTCCTGATCCTCACGATCGTCGGAGCAAGGCAGGCGATCGTCCGTGCGGTGCCGCAGGCGATCCGTATCGCGATCCCTGCAGGTATCGGCTTGTTTATCGCCTTCGTCGGAATGCAGAATGCGGGCATCGTCGTGTTGGATCTGAGCACGAAAGTCAACCTGATCTCTTTCAACGTATTGAACTTCTCTGTTTCCGGTACGGCTATGATCAGCGCCGCGGTCGCGATCTTGTCTTTGTTGCTCATTGCGATCCTTTCCAAACTGAAAGTGAAAGCGTCCGTCGTTCTCGGTATCATCGGCAGCGCTGTCCTGTACTATATTTTCGTGGCGATCGGCTATGCGGCGGGTTCCGAATCCTGCAAAGCGGTGTTTGACAGCATCAGTTTCTCGAATCCGATCGACGCGTTCAAAGAATTCGGCGAAGTATCTGCGGGTGCGGTGTTCATCGATGGGTTCAAAGGCATCGGCAAAGACGAGATCTTCGGTTTCATCGCCGCAATGGTCGCCTTTGCGATGGTCGACATGTTCGATACCATCGGCACGCTGATGGGGACCTGCCAGGCTGCCGGCAAGAAGAGCGGATTGCTTGACGAAAAGGGCGAAGTCAAAAACATCAAAAAGGCGCTCCTGTGCGACTCTATCGCAACGTGTACGGGCGCAATGGTCGGTACTTCTACCGTTACGACGTTCGTCGAATCTTCCGCGGGCGTTGCCGAAGGCGGAAGAACGGGTCTTACCTCCCTGATCGTTTCCATCCTGTTTATCATTGCAATGTTCCTGAGCCCGATCGCGCAGTTGATCCCTTCCTGCGCAACGGCCGGCGCGCTGATGTATGTCGGCGTCTTGATGCTGAAAAATGTCGTCGATATCGATTGGAAAGATCCCGCGGCCGCGGTTCCTGCTTTCCTCACGATTACGGTAATGCCTTTTACGTATTCCATCTCTTACGGTATCGCGGCGGGATTCATCTCCTACCTCGTCATCAAACTCTGCACGGGCAAGATCAAAGAGATCAGCATCGTAACCGTCATTCTTTCGTTGCTGTTCATCTTCATGTTCCTGTTCACGCACTGATTTCAAAACGAACGGTTTTTCCGCCGCGCAGACAAGCGCGGCGGATTTTTTATGCGCAAAAGTCCGATCTGCGCTTTTCTTTTGCGCTGCAATATGTTATAATATGCAAAAATACAGTCGGAGGCGGAAAATGCTCGAAAAACTGATTGACGCCGCGATCGGGAGAGAGAAAGCGGACGTCGTTCTGAAAAACGGTAAATTTGTGAACGTGTTTACGGGGGAAATACAGGAGGGCGATATCGCCATATGCGGGGGCAAAATAGCGGGCTTCGGCAAGTACGAGGGGAAGGTCGAATACGATATTTCGGGAAAGATCGCAGTTCCCGGCCTCATCGATGCGCATGTGCACATAGAAAGTTCGCAACTTACGCCCGAGGAGTACGCGAAACTGATCATGCCCCGCGGCACGACGACCATTATCGCCGACCCGCACGAGATCACCAACGTATGCGGCATTGCGGGCGCGGAATATATCTGGAAAGCGTCGCAGAACGTGCCGCTGGAGGTCAAGGTCATGCTGCCTTCCTGCGTTCCCGCCACTGCGTTCGAAACGAGCGGCGCAACCCTTTCGGGCGCCGACACGGAAAAATATATCGGCGAAAACTTTATCTACGGCCTCGGAGAATTCATGAATTATCCGGGCGTCATCTATAAAGATCCCGAAGCGATGAAAAAACTGAAAGCCGCCGCGGCGGCGGGGAAAGTCGTCGACGGGCATGCCCCGAACACGAGCGGAAACGGGCTCAACGCCTATATCGCGGCGGGAATCATGACCGATCACGAATGCGTAACGCCCGAAGAGGCTGCGGAAAAGGCTTCCAAAGGCATGTATGTGCATCTGCGCGAAGGATCCGCCACCCGCAATGTTGCGGTGAACGCAAGCGCCGTGACGCCCGCAAACATGCGCCGTTTTCTTCTGTGCACGGACGACCGCCATGCCGCCGACCTGAAGGCGAACGGCCATCTCGACAACGCTTTGCGCGTGGCTGTAAAAAGCGGCATAAAGCCCGCGGACGCGATCGTCATCGCCACGCTCAATTCTGCCGAATGTTATCGCCTGTACGGCAAGGGCGCCATTGCGCCCGGGTATGACGCGGATATCGCCGTTTTTGACGATCTGGAAAACTTCCGCTGTTACATGACGTTCAAAGGGGGCAAACTCGTCGCAAAAGAGGGCAAAGCGCTCTTCGAAGCGGAAAAATATCTGCCCGAAGCGGTCAGAAACACCGTGAACGCAAAGGAGGTAAAGGCGGACGATTTCTGCCTGAAACTCAAAGGCAACCGCGCCAACGTCATCCGGATACTGAAAGACAACGTCGTCACCGAACGCGTCGTCAGAGAAGTGCAGAGTGCCGGCGGCGACGTGGTGCTGAAGGGGACGGACCTTCTCAAACTCGCCGTGGTGGAGCGGCATCATAAGACGGGAAATATCGGCATAGGCCTCTTGGAGGGGTACGGCCTGAAAGGGGGCGCGATCGGCCTGACCGTCGCGCACGACAGCCATAACATCATCGTCCTCGGCGACAATAACGAGGATATGGCGGCGATCGTTTCCGAATTGCGCAGGATCGGCGGCGGCATGGCGATCTGCGCCGGCGGCAAGATCGATTCGCTGTCCCTTGACATCGCGGGGCTCATGAGCAGTGCGGACGCGGAGACGTATATCCGGCAGTCGGAAGCGCTTTTGGAAAAGGCATACGCCATGGGCGTTTCGCGCGGATTCGAGGCGTTTATGAGCCTTTCGTTTCTGGCTCTTCCCGTCATTCCCGAAATCAAACTTACGGACAGGGGATTGTTCGATGTGAACCGTTTCGATTTCATCGGCATTGACGCATGACCCGAATCTTTCTTTGCCGGTAAAATTTCGTTCGGGTATGAAATTACAATAATTTTGCCGCGAACGGGATAAAACGATTGACAAATCGTTCAAATTTGCTATAATAGATTAGCATGTTCGATATGCATCGTGCGCGTTTTGCGCACGGTCGTATGCGCCTTTAGCTCAATTGGATAGAGCGTTGGTCTACGGAACCAAAGGTTAGGGATTCGAGTTCCTTAAGGCGCGCCAATAAAGACAGCATACAGTCGCTTATAGACCATGCTGTCTTCAAAGCGAGGTGTAGCGCAGTTTGGTAGCGCGCTTGGTTAGGGACCAAGAGGTCGTGGGTTCAAGTCCCGTCACCTCGACCATTACAATAAGACGGATTGTGGCAAAAGGGTTTTGGAAAGCGATATGTTTTTCAAAACCCTTTTGTTCAATCGGATGAATTTTTCGGAAAATTTTATTTCGGAATGGCTGCTGTACATCGTTTATATAAAAAGCAGCCTTTCGGAAAACATGATCGGAGGTTGAACGATTGAGAAAACATCATATTTTGGTTTTTATTCTGGCAATATGTTTCATTACGGTATCGGGCGTATTTGCCGCATGCGGGAACAAAAAGGAAAATATCCAAAAATATACTGTTTCGTTTTATGACGGAAAGACCTTGGTCGATACGATCGACACGGCAGGCAACGAAAAACTGAGTTTGCCTTCCGCTCCGTTAAAAACGGGGTACACGTTTTACGGTTGGTTTTTTGATGAAGATGTCTGGGAAAACGAACTGAAAGAGGATACATATGCCCATCAGGCGCTTACGCAGGATGTAGACGTTTATGCGTATTATGTGCAAAACGAAGAACCGCAGCCGCCCGAACAGAAAGAATATACGATCACGTTTTATATAGGCGAGGAAATAAACGGTACATTGAAAACTTCAGGGAACGAAGGATTGGTTTTACCGTCTGCCCCCCAAAAAGAAGGATATACGTTTATAGGCTGGTTCTTTGATAAAGACTCATGGCAAAACAGACTGACGGAAAACACTTATAAGGAACAGGCGCTTTCAGAAAATGTCAGCGTATATGCTTATTATAAAAAGGAAGAAGCGGAGAAGCCTGCAGAATTTGCCGTTCATTTTGAATTGAACGGGGGTTCGGGCGTTTCAGACGTAACCGTTTCCGAAATTGAAACAGAACCGCAGCCGCTGAAAGAAGGATATGCTTTCAAAGGTTGGTATAAAGAAAGCAATTTCGTCAATCAGGTTGTTTTTCCTTATCAGGTAACGGCCGCGCAAACGCTGTATGCGAAATGGGAAAAAAATCGATATACCGTGAAGTTTATAACGAACGGCGGTACACCCTTAGAGGATAGAACGGTATCTGTCATCGATGAATCGCCGGAGACGACAAAGGAAGGATTCGCCTTTGACGGGTGGTATACGGAAGATACTTTTGAAAACAAGGTAGAGTTTCCGTATGAGGTCGTAAAAGAACAGACGCTTTACGCAAAGTGGATAGAAAACGGGCCGGAAGACGTTGTATTTACCGTGGATGGCAGCGGAGTCTTGACGGGGGTCGACGGCCTGAATCAAGCGGATATGCGCGTTGAAATTCCGTCCGTCGTGAACGGCGTTACCGTGAAAGAAATCGGCTCCGCCGTTTTCAAAGGCAATCAGAATCTCGGTGTGCTCATCATTCCGGATTCCGTCCGCATTCTCGGTTATCAGATGTGTCGGGGTTGCACGAATTTGAAAGAAGTTGTGCTGCCTTCTGGATTGACGGTGATTCCCGACGAAACGTTCGACGGTTGTTCATCGTTGGAAAAGGTGAATTTCCCGTCCTCACTCAAAGAGATCCGTTCAGATGCGTTCTGGGGGACCGCTTTGACAGAATTTATTGCGCCCGAATCGTTGGATTCTGTCTGGACATATGCTTTCAAAGGGTGTGAAAAACTTGAAAGGGTCGATCTTAAAAACGTAAAAAAGATCAGTTTCGGAGCCTTTCAGGAGTGTACCGCTCTAAAATCGATCAAACTGCCCGATTCGCTCGTATCGCTTACGGGAAGCATAGACGTCTTCAGCGGCTGTACCTCCCTTTCAGAGATAGACATGCCGGATAAGCCCGTTTCGGTCAGCAGTTCCATATTCAATAATACCGGATATTACAACGACCCGAAAAATTGGGAAAACGGCGTATTGTTCGCAGACGGTTATCTGATCGTCGCGGGAAAAGATTTTTCTTCCGTGACGGAATACTTTGTGCCGCAGGGCACTATTGCGATCGCGGAAGGGGCGTTTAACGACAAGGCGCCGAAATTGCAACATGTCAGTCTGCCGGACAGCGTTCTCCGGATCGGAAGAGAGGCTTTTGCAAAATGCGGAGCGTTGGTAAAGATTGACATGAATGAATCGATCCGATTCGTTGGATACAACGCTTTTATTAATACAGGATATTATCTCAATGGCGCAAATTGGACAGACAACGGATTGTATATAGGGAATTGGCTGGTTTCCGTCAAAAATATTGAAATGGCTTCGTTTACCGTTCAAGAGGGAACGATAGGCGTGGCGGACGGAAAGGATACCGCGTTATTCCCCACAAAAGCACAAAAAATCACAAAACTGATATTGCCCGATTCATTGAAATATATCGGTGTGCGAAGTTTTGCCCGTTTGCGAATTACCGATTTGCAGTTGCCTGCCAGCTTGAAGGTCATATCCGAAGGGGCATTTGCGAGTTGTCCGAATTTGAAGACGGTCAATCTCGGCGAATGTACGCAGTTGGAGGAAATAGGGGATAGCGCATTCACGCAGGCCGCTCTTACAGAGGTGGAGGTCCCCGCAGGCGTTGTTCGGATGGGAGAACTGATATTCAACCATAATACGGTGGACCTGGTGATCAAGTGTCAACTATCATCCCAACCGGAAGGATGGGACAAAAACTGGGCGTATTCTTACAGAGAAGGCGTTACGGTAAAAGTGGAATGGAAACAATAAAATTGAAAAAAGGGGCGCTGCCGCGCCCCTTTTTTTCGGATCGGGATGGGGCGAATAATCGTTTGCCGGAAAATATCACTGAAAAGGTTGCCTTATTGGTCAAGATATGGTAAAATAGTTGCAACAATTTACGAATACAGGAGGAAATTGTATGAACAAGAGCGAATTTATCGCAAAAATTGCAGAGGATGCAGGACTGAAAAAGAGCGATGCGGAGAAGTTTCTCGACGCATTCGTTTCAAACGTAAAGCAGATCATGGCCAACGGCGACAAATTGCAGTTGACGGGATTCGGTACTTTTGAAGCGAAAGACCGTGCCGCGAAAGAGGGCGTCAATCCCGCTACGGGAGAGAAGATCAAGATCGCCGCTTGCAAAGTTCCTTCATTCAAAGCAGGCAAGACGCTCAAAGACAAATTGAATAAATAATCGGTATAAAAAAACCGCCCGTTTTCCACGGGCGGTTTTTTTGCGCCGTTGATTGACAGATCTTTGTTCTCGTGATAAAATAAGTGCAATAAGCCGCAAAGCGGTCAAAAAAGGAGCAAGTTTTATGAAACTGGAAATTTTGGGTTCGGGCGGCGGAGAAGGCTATCCCGCGGCATTTTGCGGTTGCGACCACTGCAACGCTGCCCGTAAGGCCGGGGGGAAAAGCCTCCGATCTCTTTCTCAGTCGTGCATAGACAGAGAACTTATGATCGATCTGCCCGCCGATACGCATGCGCATACGAGGGCGAGCGGGATCAATCTCGGCGAGATCGAAAATCTTCTCATTACGCATACACATGCGGATCACTACATCCCGCAGTTGTTCGATATCCGCGCCGAAGGGTTCGCGCATAAATTGAAATATAAGGTCATGAACGTGATCGGCAACAGCGACGTCAAGGCCTTTTTCGACGGGGTGTTTACTTATTTTCCCATCAGTCCGAACGCGCGGGATAACCTGAATTTTATCGAGGCGGTCCCCTTGCATAAGATGCGCGTCGGCAGGTACGACGTGACTCCTCTGCACGCCAATCACGCTTTGGAACAGTTGAGCCTGAATTACATCATCGAAGACGGGAAGAGCAGTCTGCTTTATCTGATCGACAGCGGCCTGCCTTTGCCCGAAACGATGGAATACCTCGCATCCCTGAAGCGCTCTTTCGACTGCGTCGTGATGGACGGAACGATGGGGAATTGTCCTCTCGGCACCTATCCGCAGCACATGGGGTTTGCGGAAAATGTGATCTTAAAGGAAAAACTTCTCGAATGCGGCAGTGCGTGCGCGGATACGCGGTTTATCGTCACGCACATCACGCACAATCATGCGGGGCTGCACGAAGAGATCGAAAAGACGCTTTCTCCGCACGGCATCCTCACCGCTTACGACGGTATGACGGTAGAATTTTAACTTGCGTGGAGACAAAGGGGAACAAGATATTTCGGCGTAAACGGTTTTGCCGGCCCGCCCGCAATTTGCGGGCGGGCCTTTTCCCTGCTTGACAGGACAAAAAGGGAGCGGTATAATCATGTTATGGTAAAAATCAGAAAATACCGTCCGGAAGATCTCGGGGGGATGGCCGCACTCTTCCGTGAGACAGTTCGGACCGTTTGTGCAAACGATTATTCGGAAAAAGAGCGCGAGGCGTGGGCCTCGGCGGATACGTCCGGATGGGACGCCTCTTTCCGTGCACACGATACGCTCGTTGCGGAGGAAGAGGGGATCCTTGTCGGCTTTGCGGATATGGCGGAGGACGGATATCTCGACCGCCTGTACGTGCACAAAGATCATCAACGGCGCGGGATCGCGTCGGCATTGTGCGGCGCGCTGGAAGAACGTTGCCGTGCTCCCGTCTTTACCGTGCACGCATCCAAAACGGCGCGTCCGTTTTTCGAAAAGCGCGGTTATGCTGTGGCAGAAGAACGAACGGTCGTTCGAAAGGAGGTAACGCTTGTGAATTATAAAATGGAAAAATCCAATGAAAAATCAACTCTTGCAGAGTTTGCGCGCGAAGATCTGCTCCGCGCGGCGGAGGAAAGACATTCGGTGCGGCGTTATGCAGACCGCGCGGTTGCCGAGGACGCGGCTTCTTTGCTCAGCGCAGAGGCGGAAAAATGCGCCGCGGAAGGGGGCATCTGCATCCGGCTTTTACTCGGTGAAGAGAAGGCGTTCGGCGGACTGATGGCGCATTACGGCAAATTTTCGGGCGTGCGCAATTATTTCCTGCTCGGCGGTAAAAAGAGTGCAGATCTTGAGGAGAAAGTCGGATATTTCGGAGAGAGACTGGTCCTTCTCGCGCAGGCGCTCGGGCTGAATACCTGCTGGGTGGCGCTTACATTTTCCAAAAAGGCGGCGAAAAAAGCGGCCGGATTTGCAAAAGGGGAAAAATCGGTCTGCGCAATCGCGCTCGGGTACGGTGAGACGCGGGGCGTGCCGCATCGGGGAAAGCCGCCCGAAGAATTGTGCCGCGGGAAAAATCTTCCGGAGTGGTTCCTGCGCGGGGTCGGGTGTGCTGCGAACGCGCCTACGGCGATGAATCAGCAAAAGTTCTCGTTTTCCTTAAAGGATGACGGAAGCGTTTCGGCAGAGCGCGGCAGAGGATTTTATACCGCGGTCGATCTGGGGATCGCAAAGTACCATTTTGAACTGGGAGCAGGCCAAGAAAACTTTACTTGGAGCAAATAAAGAAAAAAGGGAGCGGCCGCCTCGTACGAG
>DXCO01000015.1 GCA_019115945.1 Candidatus Borkfalkia excrementavium
CGACGACCGTTTTGAGATTTACTACAACTATCTCAATCGGATGCCGCCGAAAACAGATGATATTGGAGATAAATCCATTGCCGAATCGCCGCCAAATACGTGTTCGGACATCTCGAAAGACAGTTCACCAATATAAAGGCATAGGTTTGTTCCCTATGCCTTTATCTTATCGCGTAAAAATGACGGAGAAACGATAGATTTTATAAAAATGTCCCCCCTAGATGCCTTAACGCCTCGGAATTTTACAGAAGCATTCCGTATAATATGCGCAGTAATATCGGCAGATTTTATTATTCTGCTTTTTTGTTTTTGCTGTTTCGTTTCTGCTTTTCTGTTTTATACTCATTTCGGGTATTGTCAACCCGTTTTGGGTACAAGTGCTATAATATATTTGTAAATTTTGAAGGAGCGCTAAGATGGAATTCAAAGATACATTGAAGATGATCCGCAAAGAAAGGGGCATGACGCAAAAAGACGTATATGAATTGCTGAAAATTTCCGCAAACGGTTACGCAAGTTGGGAACAAGGGCGGACGGAACCGGATATAAAAAGCATCAGAAAACTGTGCAAAATTTTTGACGTGAGCGCCGATTACCTGCTCGGACTGGAAGACGAAACGGGCACAAAAATATGATCGGTCGTTGATTTTCAGAAAATTAAGGGCCCGAACCGCCATTCGGTTCGGGCCCTTGCGTTTTCCCCTGCCGTGTTTTTCCTCGACATCCAAATAAAAACGTGTACAGAAACGCCCTTTCTGCCTGCCAACCGGACGAAGGAGCATGCAAATACTTGACAGAAAAGCGCATTTCGATTAAAATAGTTAAAATCATTTATCATTATTATAAATACACGCAAAAGGCCCGCTGCATATCTGCGGGACAAGGAGAATGATCATGAAACTGAGCGGCGCCGATATAGTGATTCAATGCCTGAAGGAACAGGGAACGGATACCGTGTTCGGCTACCCCGGCGGATGCGTGCTCGACATTTACGACGCGATCTACCGCGACGGAACGCTCAGGCATATTCTGACGGCGCACGAACAGGGCGCGGCGCACGCCGCGGACGGGTATGCGCGCGCGACGGGAAAAACGGGCGTCTGCATCGCGACTTCCGGCCCGGGCGCGACGAACCTTGTGACGGGCATCGCGACCGCGTATATGGACTCCGTTCCCCTCGTAGCCATTACGGGAAACGTGACCGTTTCCAACTTAGGCAGAGACAGTTTTCAGGAAGTGGATATTGCGGGCATCACGATGCCGGTCACGAAACATAATTACATCGTCAAAGACGTAAACGCGCTTGCCGACACCATCCGCGAGGCCTTTTATATCGCTAATTCGGGAAGAAAGGGGCCCGTGCTCGTCGATATCCCCAAAAATCTGCAGACGGAGACGGCCGAATTCACCCCCGCAAAACCCGCAATTTACACGCCGAAAAGCGTGAAAGAAGAGACTTTGCGCGCGGCCGCGCGGGCGATCGCGGAGGCAAAACGCCCCCTGATCATTGCGGGCGGCGGGGCGATCAGTTTGAATGCCTCGCAAAATCTGATGCAGTTTGCCAAACGCATACAGGCGCCCGTCGCCTCTACCCTGATGGGGCTGGGCGCGTTTCCCGCATCGGACGGGCAGTCGCTCGGGCTGATCGGCATGCACGGAACGGATGCGGGCGCAAAGGCGTTTTTGCGGGCGGACACGGTGATCGTTTGCGGCATGCGCTTTTCCGACCGCGTGGCGGGAGACAGGCAGAAATTCCGCGAGAACAAGGTCATCGTGCAATTTGATATCGATGCGGCCGAAATCGACAAAAACGTCAGGACGGATCTTTCCGTCATGGCGGACCTGAACGAAATTTTCAAAGTGCTTCTTCCCCTGCTGCCGCAGGCGGACAGGAAGGACTGGCTGAAAGAAGTTGCCGCCTACAAAGAGCATGAAAAAAACAGCGCTCCCCTGCCCGAAGCGGGAAAGATCATCGGGGCGGCGAAAAAATTTACCGACGCGGATACGCCCGTGGCGACGGACGTCGGACAGCACCAGATGTGGACGGCGCAATATTACCCCTTCGAAAAACCGAGAACCTTTGTTTCCAGCGGCGGCCTCGGAACGATGGGATTCGGGCTGGGCGCAGCCATCGGCGCATGCGCGGGAACGGGCAGGAAAACCGTACTCGTTACGGGAGACGGAAGTTTCCATATGAACCTGAACGAACTGTGCACCGCCGTAAAATACGATCTGCCCGTCGTGATCCTGCTGATGAACAATAATACCCTGGGCATGGTCAGGCAATGGCAGACCCTGTTTTACGGCAAACGCTATTCGCAGACGACGCTGGACAGAAAGACGGATTATGTAAAACTCGCCGAGGCGTTCGGCGCGAAGGGAATGACCTTAAAAGACCCCGACAGCGCGGAAAGCGTGCTTGCGGAAGCCTTTTCCGCCGATGGGCCCGTGCTTGTGGATTGCAGGATCGGGATCGACGAAAAAGTCCTGCCCATGATCGCGCCGGGAAAATCTTTCGATTCCATCATAACGAAAATGTGAGGCGGCCAAACCTATGAAAAAATTTACGATAACGGCATTGCTTGCGAATAAAAGCGGCGTTCTCACGCGCATTTCGGGGCTGTTCGCGCGGCGGGGATTCAATATCGACAGCATCAGCGCCTGCGCGACGGAGGACGACGAATATTCGAGGATCACGCTCGTGCTCGACGGGGACGAACATATCCTCGACCAACTGATCAAGCAACTCGACAAATTGATCGACGTGAAAAAGATCGCCTGCGCGAGCGAAAAGGATTCGGTGTTCCGCGAACTTTGCCTGGTAAAGGTCAAGGCGGAAGCGGAAAAACGGGCGCAACTGATCGAGATCAAGGAAATTTATAAGGCAAAAATCGTCGACCTCTCCCCCGACAGCATGATTTTGGAAATCACCGGAGAACCGAACAAACTGGACGGCTTTATCAACGTCATCGAGCCGTACGGCATCCTCGAAATGGCGCGCACGGGCGTTACCGCGCTCAGCCGCGGCGATAAATGCATCAAAGATCTCGTCGATTACAACGATCTGATTTAGGCGTATGAAACAAATGCAAGACGGCGGTGCTTTTCCGCGCGAAACGCAGATCTTCGAGGCGGACAGCCCCGCCGGGATTTTGAAATGGAACCTGCTTTGGGGAGAGATCCCCTTCCTCGAACTTTTGTATATCGAAGAAGGGTTCCGCGGCCGCGGGATCGGCTCGCGGTCTTTGATGGAATGGGAGACAGATCTGCGGAAAGCGGGATTCGAAGCCGCGCTCGTATCGACGCGGGCAGACGAAACGGGGCAGCATTTTTTCAGAAAATCGGGGTATCTCGACTGCGGTACCCTGCATTTGCGGGAAATAAACGGACAGGAAGCGGAAGAACTGTTTCTGTATAAAAAACTGAAAGAAAATTTTATCGGACGGAAGGTATAAGAATATGAACAACATTTTTTCGGAAGGAACGGCAATGTCTTCGCAGCGCTCGCTGATGCGCGCGCTCGGCTGGACGGACAGCGAAATGCAAAAACCCATCATCGGGATCATCTGCGCGCAGAGCGACATCATTCCCGGGCACATGTATCTCGATAAGATCGCGGAGGCGGTAAAGGAAGGTGTCATTTCTGCGGGCGGAAAACCTGTGATCGTGCCTTCGATCGGCGTGTGCGACGGGATCGCCATGGGACACGCGGGCATGCGCTACTCTCTGCCCTCGCGCGAGATCATCGCCGACAGCGCGGAGATCCTTGCGCGCGCGCATGCGTTTTCCGGACTCGTTTTCGTGGGGAACTGCGACAAGATCATCCCCGGCATGCTGATGGCGGCGGTGCGGCTGAATCTGCCTGCGGCCTTCGTTTCGGGCGGCCCCATGCTTGCGGGGAAAATGCACGGCGAAAGGCTGTCTCTCTCTTCCATGTTCGAGGCGGTCGGCGCGTATAACGCGGGCAGGATCTCTGCGGAAGAACTGCACGATTACGAATGTTCCGCCTGCCCTACCTGCGGTTCCTGTTCGGGCATGTTTACGGCGAACAGTCTGAACTGTCTGACCGAGGCGCTCGGCATCGCCCTGCCCGGAAACGGCACCATCCCCATGGTTTACAGCAAGCGCATCATGCTTGCCAAAGAGACGGGCGTCGCCGTGATGAACGCGGTGAAAAACAATATCCGCCCTTCCGACGTGATCACGCCCAAAGCGGTGAGAAACGCGGTTGCCGTGGACAATGCGATCGGCGCTTCTTCCAACAGCGTGCTGCACCTTCTGGCCGTGGCCAACGAAGTGGGAATGAGCGAAGAGGAGTTTTCCGTTGACACATTCAATCAGGTCAGCGAAAAGGTGCCCCACCTTTGCAAACTGGCACCCGCGGGCGCGCATTATATTGAAGACCTGAACGAGGCGGGCGGAATTTCCGCAGTCATCAAACAATTGGAGGACGCGGGCCTGTTCGACGGCTCCGCGATGACCGTTTCGGGCGTTACGCAGCATGAACGCGTAAAGGACGCGCGCGTGCTCGACGATAAAGTCATCCGCCCGATGAACGCGCCCTATTCTCCCACGGGCGGGCTCGCCATTCTGAAAGGCAATATCGCGCGTGAGGGTGCGGTCGTAAAAAAGAGCGCCGTGGACCCCGCGATGCTCAAACACAGCGGACCTGCGCGCGTTTTTGACAGCGAAGAAGAGGCCATGCAGGCCATCTCTTCCGGCAAGATCGTAAAGGGAGACGTGGTCGTTATCCGCTACGAGGGCCCCAAGGGCGGCCCCGGCATGCGCGAGATGCTCTCCCCCACTTCCGCCATCGTGGGCGCGGGACTCGGCGCGGACGTCGCGCTGATCACCGACGGAAGATTTTCCGGCGCGACGAGGGGCGCGGCGATCGGACACGTGTGCCCCGAAGCGGCGGCGGGCGGTGCGATCGGCGTCATCCGCGAGGGAGACATCATCGATATCGACATCGAAAACTGCGCCATCAACCTGCGCATCGGGGAAAAAGAATTGCAGGAAAGGCTGAAAAACTTTCAGCCCAAGGAACGGGAAGTTACGGGATATCTGAAGCGTTACCGCGATCTTGTGACCTCCGCGAGCAAGGGCGCGATCTTCAGAAAATAAAGAGTGCCCGAAAAGGGAACGATCTCTAAAGAAAATTTCAAGTTGCGGACGGATCGTTTTTCATCCGCGATGCCTGCAGACCGAGGAAATTATGAAATTACAAATATTCGATTCTACTCTGCGCGACGGCGCGCAGGGCGCAAATATATCCTTTTCCGTCGACGATAAGATCAAAGTCATCGAGACGCTGGACCGGCTCGGCATAGACTTTATCGAGGCGGGAAACCCCTTTTCCAACCCTGCGGAAATGCAGTTTTTTCAGCGCGCCGCGGCCATAAAACTTTCGCACGCAAAACTCGTCGCTTTCGGCTCCACGAGGAGAAAAGGGATCTCAGCCGCGGAGGACAGCAACTTAAAATCGCTGCTTGCCGCCAATACCGAATATGTGGCGATCTTCGGCAAGAGCCATATCATGCACGTTACCGACGTCATTAAAGCGACGCCGGAAGAAAACCTTGCCATGATTTATGACAGCGTGAAATTTCTTACCGAAAAAGGGAAAAAGGTGATCTTCGATGCGGAACACTTTTTCGACGGATATAAGACAGATGCCGAATACGCGCTCGGGGCGCTCGAAAGCGCGCATCGGGCGGGCGCATACTGCCTGTGCCTGTGCGATACCAACGGCGGCATTTTCCCCGACGAGGCTTACGAGATCACGAAAAAAGTGACCGACGCTTTCCCCGATACCATCACGGCCATCCACTGCCACAACGACGGAGGGCTCGCCGTCGCCTCGACCATCGAAGCGGTCAAGGCGGGCGCAAGACAGATACAGGGCACTTTTCTCGGGTTCGGCGAGCGCTGCGGCAATACCAACCTGTCCACGACCATCTGCAATTTGCAGTTGAAACGCGGATACGAGTGCATCCCCGAGGAGCATCTGCCCGATATTTACGAGAGCGCAATGGCCATTGCCGAAACCGCAAATGCCGCCGTACCCGCAAACGAACCGTATATCGGCATGAATGCGTTCGCGCACAAGGCGGGCATGCATGCGGACGGCGTGCTCAAATATTCTTCTTCTTTCGAGCACATCGACCCCGAACGCATCGGGAACAAGCGCAAGTTCCTGCTTTCGGAGATTTCCGGAAAGAGCGCGATCTACGACAAACTGAAAAATTATTTCCCCTATCTCGACAAAAACGGGAAGGAAATGGCCGAGATCGTAAAGGAACTGAAAGAACGTGCCCTGCAGGGTTACCAATATGAGGCCGCGGAAGCGAGTTTCGTGCTTTTGGTGGAAAAAATACTCGGCAAATACAAGACATCTTTCGACCTGATCAACTATAAGATCATCAGCGAACAGCCCGCGATCGAAGGCAAGGTCGATTCTGCGATCATCAAAATCCGCGTCAACGGGGCGACGCGCATCACCGCTTCGGACGGCGAAGGCCCCGTACACGCCATGGACCTTGCGCTCCGTTCTGCGCTTTCCGAATTTTACCCTTCCATCGCGCAGGTCACGCTGACAGACTTTAAGGTGCGCGTGCTCGACTCGGACAAGGCGACGGCGGCAAAGGTACGCGTACTGATCACTTCGGCAAACGCCTCGGACAGTTGGACGACGGTCGGCGTTTCCGAGGACGTGATCGAGGCGAGTTGGATCGCGTTGACAGATTCCATCGATTATGCGCTGATGAAACAATAAAAAATTCAAAAAAGTCGCATAAAAGGCGGTATAGTTTTTGCTATACCGCCTTTTTTTTCGTAAATATTGCATGGCCGCCCGAGCCGCAATGATGCAAGCCGTACACGGATGCGTTGGATCGAGCGGGTAAAAGAAGCGTTTTCCCGAAAAGTCAGTCTCTTCCGTGTGAAATGATTTCCCGGATCGCCAAGGGGAGCGAGGCGATCACGTCCGTCGCGACGGTGCCGTATTCGCCGTATTTTTCGGCGGCGAGTTCGCCCGAACGGCCCAGAAGATACCCGCCGCAGGCTGCCGCGTCAAACGCGCATACGCCGCGCGCGGCAAGAGCGCAGACGATGCCGGAAAGCGCGTCTCCGCTTCCTCCCTTGGCGAGAGCGGGAGAGCCCGCCGTGTTGATCGCCGTATGCGTGCCGTCCGCAATAATGCTCGCGTTGCTCTTCAGAAGGAGCGTGACGCCGTACTCTTTTGCAAAATTTTCCGCCAAAGATATGCCGCCCGCACGCACCGCGTCGACCGAAATGCCCGCAAGGCGGGAAAACTCTTTCAGGTGCGGCGTAAGGATGACGGGGCCTGCCTTTTCGCGCAAAATCTCTTTGCCGAACTTCGAAAGCGCGCCGAGCGCGTCGGCATCGAGCACGAGCGTACCAGAAAAATGCTTCAGAAGATATGCGGCGATTTGATACGTTTCCTCTCCTGCCCCGCATCCCATGCCGAAAGCGATCGCATCGGACGCGGCGCACAGTCCGGACAGAAAGGTTTCGTCAAAATGAAAAAATCCGTCTTTTGCGGGCGCCGCCGTGAGAATCGCCTCGGGCAGTCTGCCGATATAATGCGGATACAGGCTGTCGGGAACGGCCAGGCGGACGTAACCGCATCCCGCGCGCAGCGCCGCGGACGCGGATAACAACGCCGCCCCCGAATAGAGATAACTGCCCGCGAGGACCGTTGCCCTGCCGTAATCTCCTTTGTTGCTGTTTTTCTTTCTGGGAGGAAACAGGCGCGCGAAATCCGAGCCGTCAAAAAGGGATGCGAAACCGCAAGAGGCCGGAAGTTCAATGCCGATATCCGCGACGGCCAGCCGTCCGCAGACGTCCGCACCGTCCGAAAGCAAGAGCCCCGGTTTGAGATATCCGACCGCTACGGTGTAATCTCCGCGGACGCAGGAAACGCACGTGCCCGTATCCCCGTTCAGCCCGCTCGGGATATCCGCGCACAGCACGAACGCGCCGCTCCCGTTGATTTTTTCGATCGCATCGGCAAGCGCGCCGCGCGGCGCGCCCGAAAATCCCGTACCGGCAAGCGCGTCGATGACGAGATCGTATTTTTCGGAAGGGAAACAGGACAACTGCCTGCCGCCGTATTTTTCGCGCTGGATCCTGCAATCCTCGCTCAGGCGGTCTGCAATGCAGTAAACGGCGCATGCATAGCCGCGCTCCTCCAAAAGGCGGGCGGCGCAGAAGCCGTCTCCGCCGTTATTGCCGCCCCCGCAGACCGCAAGGACGGTGCGGCCGCCCCGCTCACGCAGAATGTTTTCCGCGGCGTCGGCGATCGCCCTGCCCGCGCGTTCCATGAGCGTTTGGGACGGCACGCCCCTTTCGCGGATGGTAAATTCGTCCGCCGCACGCATGGCGGCTACGGAAAGCACTTTTTTCAAAATTCTTCCCCTCCTTCCTCTTCCGCCCCCAGCGAGGACAGCGCGCTTTTTGCAGCGTCGTACCCGAATCCCCTCGACAGGAGATGCCGGAATGCCTTGTAGAGATTTTCTTTCGTGAACTCTCTGTTTTTCATATACTTGTCCAGTACGGCGCGCGCGGATTCCTCTTCGCCCGAGAGCGTTTCGAGCGCCGCTTCGATGCAGGATTCGTCGGCGCCGCGCTTTTTCAATTCCGCTTTCAAAAGCAGCCGCCCCTTGTTTTTGCCCGCAAAGGACAGATACTGCCTGCAGTATTCCGCATCGTCCAAAAATCCGTAATCTTCGAGTTTTGCGACGACAAAATCCGCGACCGCCTGAACGTATCCCTTCTTTTTGAGAAAATCGCGCATCTGCTTTTCCGTCTTCATGGACACGGAAAGGTGCGTCATCGCCTTGTCGAGCGCCTCGGACTTTTCGTTTTCCAACTGGATCTCGTCGAGGCGGGCAAGGTCGACGTGCTCCCCCGCTTTCAGGCGGTTTTTTATTGCCGTTTCCAGTTTCAGACCGCAGTAAAACCTGCCGTCCACGTATATATTGCAGCGTTCCTTGTCTTTTACCTGCGGCGTGATATCCGTAATTTCGGGCAAGAGCGAAACCTCCGAAACAAATTTCCGCACCTTAACGTTTTAAGGTGCGGATCCTGCCGCCCGGACGGGCGAAAATGCAAATTATCATTCGCGCGTTTCAAAATCGATGACGCCCGAAAGAGAAGCGGGATAATGCTTTTTCAGAAGATCCGCCGCTTCGAGCAGATACTCGTCGTTCGAATGATGAAAGATGAACATGATCGGATCGCGCGCGGAATTGATCTCCAGATCGAACGGGACGGTCGCATCGAGACAGCATAGCCGCAACGCCTTGTGCAGCGCCGCCGTCATCCACATATAATCGTCGCTGTCCTCGTCGTCTTTGGCGAGAATATCTAAATACAGCCCCGAACGCGACTCGAAGTCTTTCCAAAAACGGACGAAATCTTTTTCGCGCGGATGTTTTTTGAACAGTTTGCCGAACATCAGAGTTTTACGACCCAGCCGAATTTGTCTTCCAGCCTGCCCGTCTGGATCCCCGTGATCGTATCGTACAGCCATTTCGTGATCTTGCCCATCTCTCCGCCGTTCACGGTGTAGTCTACGCCCTTGTATTCCATCATGCCCACGGGCGAAATGACCGCAGCCGTGCCCGTGCCGAACGCTTCGTCCAGACTTCCGTTTTTCTGCGCTTCGATCACTTCGTCGATGGATACCCTGCGCTCGGTCACCTTATAGCCGTGCGCTTTCAAAAGTTCGATGCTGCTCTTTCTCGTAATGCCGGGGAGAATGGAACCGACGAGCGCGGGCGTGACCACCTCGCCGCCGATCACGAAGAACATATTCATCGAGCCGACTTCTTCGACGTATTTTTTCTCGTTCGCGTCCAGCCAAAGCACCTGGTCGAATCCCTTCTTTTCCGCCTCTTCGCCCGCCTTCAGGCTGACGGCGTAGTTGGCGATACATTTGGATTCGCCCGTGCCTCCCACCGTGGCGCGGGTATAATAATCTTCCACCAAAAGGCGCGTGGGCGCGAGACCGTGCGCATAGTAACTGCCCACGGGCGAAAGAATGATGAAGAAAAGATATTCCGTGGCCGCATGCACGCCCAGCATCGCGTTCGTTGCGATGATGGACGGACGGATATACAGCGCCGTTCCCGGTGCGGTCGGGATCCAGTCGCGTTCAAGTTTCAAAAGTTCGAACAATCCGTCGAGGACGACCTTTTCGTCGATCTTGGGAATGCACATGCGTTCTGCGGAACGGTTCATGCGCTTGAAGTTTTCCTCGGGACGGAAAACGCGGATCTCGCCCTTTTCGTTGCGGAAGGCTTTCAGCCCTTCGAAAATACCCTGCGCATAGTGAAAGACCGTGGTCGCAAGGTCGAAAGGAACGGGCCCGTACGGCTCGATCTGCGGCTCCTGCCACTTGCCGTCTTTATACTTCATCGTCATCATATAGTCGGTGAAGATCTTGCCGAATCCGAGTTTGCTCTGATCGGCGGGTTTTTCTTTGAGTTTTTCCGCTTTGATGATTTTCATACAATTCCACCTCTCCGTATATTGGCGCATTACGCGCAATTTCACTTTTCTCTTGACAATATTATAGCACCCGAATACACGTTTGTAAACAATTTATTATTCGGATAAATCGAATAACCGCAATCGGGTTTTTCGATTCAGTATTTGAGGAATCCGCAAAGATAATCGATCGCGTCGATCTGTGCCTTTAATTTGGCGCTCTCTGCCTGCCGCGCATTTTCTGAAACAGCCTGCACGGACTGCCGCGCCGCACGGGCGCGCTTGGCGAGCGACATTTTCCGCACGCCGATCGCGACACAACTTATGCCGCCCACGATACCCAAAATCAGCAGTATCACCCCTATGACGGGTTCAAAGGAAAACAGCATGGTCGCAACGATAACGAATATGACCAAACATAAAATGCCGACGGCAAAAAAGCCTGCGCCGCTACCCTTTTCGCCTTGCGGTGAGGATAAGTCGCTCTTCGCGGTAAAAATCAAATCGTTTTCCTGTACGGACGCGAAAGACACAGCCGAACTCTCCGCCGCCAACGCCTTCAAAGAACGGCTGAGCGACTGCCGCTTTTCCTCCAGTTTGGGAACGTACCGTTCGCCGAGCGAAAGCCGTTCCGCTGCCGTCATTTTATCGAACGCGGCATCCGCATCCTTTTGCACGGCGGAAAAATTACTCAAATCGGTCAGTTCCCGCGTCGCCGCGCGCACCAAACCGAACCGGGCCTGCCAGTTTTCCCGCCCGGCAAGGCACTGCCGGAAAAACTCCGCCGCATTGCTCCACGCGCCGAAGGACATCATTTTTTCCGCTTTGGCATACAGAGAATCGTATGTATCGGCCTCCGCTTCCGCAGGGGCGCCCTGCGGCGGTATGCCCCGCGCGGGCGCATCGGCCGAATTTTGAACGGGCACCGCCTCTTCCGCGCTCTGCTTCGCAACGGACGAAGATGCCGCCCCTGCCGGTGCGGCGGGGCTTGCGGTGTTTTCTGGCGCCGCCGACGCGGCACGGTTGCCCGATTCGGGCGCGGACGCATTCGGCCGAGCGGCAAGCCGCTCTGCGCGCGAGAGTTCGACGAAGGACATGCAGTGCGGGCAGACATCCGTACGCACGCACTCCTCCGCTTCGAACGCTTTGCCGCATTTGTAGCACTTGAACCAAACTTTCATATTTTCCCCTATCCGCGGGAGAGGGGAAACGGAAAGAGATATTCCTCCCCTTTCTCGGCCGAAACTCTGCCTGCCATAAAATCCGTCGCGCAGGAAAGAAAGGTCTCCGCCCGTTCCGCCCTTACGGCGACCGTGACGCGGACGGCGTTTGCATATTCCGTATCCTGTACGGTACATTCCTCTTTTGAAAGATATTTTTTGAGTGTGTCCAGATTTTCGTAGCCGACGGAAAAGATCAGTTTTTTGCAGGGCGCATATTCGCGCACTTCGGCAAGGGCAAGCGCTTCCGCCGCCGTGCCCGAATAGGCGCGCACCAGCCCGCCCGCGCCCAGTTTGATTCCGCCGAAATAGCGCGTGACGACCACCGCAGTCTCGAAAAGTTTTTTATTCTTGAGCACGTCCAGAATGGGCATGCCAGCCGTGCCCTGCGGCTCTCCGTCGTCGGAAAAGCGCATGAGATTGCCCGCCTTGTCCGCGACGAACGCATAGCAGTTATGCGTGGCGAGGGAATGTTCGGCGCGGATCTTTGCAAGGAAAGCCTTCGCCTCCTCTTCGCTCTCTACGTGCGCGCAGTTGGCGATAAAGCGCGAGCGCTCGATCACTTTTTCGTACGTTGTCGCCGAATACACGGAAAGATAACTTTTCATGGTTTTAAGATAAAACAATTTTTCGCAAGAGCAAAACCGCGCTTTTTTGCGCGAGACAAATACTTATTTTGCGAATATGACCCTTATATGCACCTTTTTGCCCTTGTGCAGGACAAACTCCCCTTTTGCCTTTGCGGATGCGGGGATCGCGGCGTTTGCGTCCTCCACCTTTTCGTCGTCGATCTTAACGCCGCCGCCTTCGATGAGCCTTCTCGCTTCGCTTTTGGACTTTGCCGCGCCCGCAAGGACGAGCGCGTCGCAGACCGAAAGCGTATCCGCGGGGATTTGCGCGGAGGGCATATTTTCGGCATCTCCGCCGAACGCTGCCTTCGCCTGGCCGCGGGCGGCATCCGCCTTCTCTTCGCCGTGGACCATTTTCGTCAGTTCGTAGGCGAGCCTCTCCTTTGCGGCGTTCATGCGCTCGTCTTTATGCGCGCACAGTTCCGCGATCTCTTCAAGAGGCAAAAAGGTGAGCAGTTTGAAGCATTTTTCCACGTCCGCATCGTCCGTGTTTCTCCAATACTGATAAAATTCGTAAGGAGAAGTCTTGTTTTCGTCCAGCCAGACGGCGCCCTTTGCCGTTTTGCCCATTTTTTTGCCGTCGGACGTGGTCAGCAACGTGAACGTCATCGCAAAAGCGGGCTGGCGCTCTTTGCGGCGGATCAGATCCGCCCCCGCAAGGATATTGCTCCACTGGTCGTCTCCGCCCAGTTCGAGGCGGCAGCCGTACTTTTTGAAGAGCACGAGAAAATCGTACGCCTGCATCAGCATATAGTTAAACTCGAAGAAGGAGAGCCCCCTTTCGTAGCGCGACTTGAAGCATTCCGCCGACAGCATTTTGTTGACGGAGAAATGCACGCCGATCTCGCGCAGAAAATCAATATAGTTGAGGTTCAAAAGCCAGTCGGCATTGTTGACCATGATCGCGCCGTTTTCGCCTTCGAAATCGATAAAGCGCGCCATCTGCTTTTTGAAACATTCGCAGTGGTAATCGACCGTCTCGCGCGTCATCATCAGGCGCATGTCCGTTCTGCCGGACGGATCGCCGATCATGCCCGTGCCGCCGCCGATAAGCACGATGGGCCTGTGCCCCGCCTGCTGCATGTGCTTCATTGCGATCAACTGCATGAAATGCCCCACGTGCAGGCTGTCTGCCGTGGGATCGAACCCGATATAAAAAGGCACGCTTTCGCTGCCGAGAAGTTTGTATAAGTCCTCTTCGTAAACCGTCTGTTTGATAAATCCGCGCTCTCTGAGCGTGTCCATTACGTTTCCAGCCATAATATACTCCGTATCTTTCATTTGTAGCATAGATTGTAACACATTCGGAAAATTTTGTAAACCCGAACGGGCGCTTTTCGCGCGCGGAAATGCCTTTTTTCAAAAAAAATTGCAATGCGGGCAGATTTTTCCGATGAAAGATTTGATAAATTTTTTGTCCTGTGGTATAATTTCCTTCGGTAATACCGATTTATCAGTACGGTCAATATTTTATCGGAGGAAGTATAATGCAATATTCACGCGAAGTTGAAGAGATGATTTGCGTTGCCAAGGGCCCCAACCACGGCCCCGCTCCCATCCCCGAAGAGGGCAAATGGATCCAGGCAAAAGAGATCAAAGACATTTCCGGCCTCACCCACGGCGTCGGCTGGTGCGCGCCGCAGCAGGGCACCTGCAAACTGACCCTCAACATCAAACAGGGCATCATTCAGGAAGCGCTCGTCGAGACCATCGGCTGCTCGGGCATGACCCATTCCGCGGCAATGGCGGCGGAGATCCTGCCTAAAAAGACCATCCTCGAAGCGCTCAACACCGACCTCGTCTGCGACGCGATCAATACCGCTATGCGCGAACTGTTCCTGCAGATCGTTTACGGAAGGAGCCAGTCCGCTTTTTCTGACGACGGCCTCGTGATCGGCGCGGGCCTCGAGGACCTCGGCAAGGGCAACCGTTCGCAGATCGTCACGATGTACTCCACCGCCGAAAAGGGCGTGCGTTACCTTGAAATGACGGACGGCTACGTTTCCAGAATGGCGCTCGACAAAAATAACGAGGTCATCGGGTACGAGTTCGTGAACTTCGGAAAAATGATGGACTTCATCAAGAGCGGCATGGACGCGAACGAAGCGTTCAAAAAGGCGCAGGGCCATTACGGCAGATTCACCGAAGCGGACGGGGCGGTCAAGTATATCGACCCCCGCAAACAGTAAGGAGGTACACGGACAATGAGTATCACGTTCGAAGGTTACGAGAGAAGAATCAATCAGATCCGTCCCGTGATGGACAAGTACGGCATCAAAGATTTTGAAGACGCGAAGAAGATCTGCAACGACAAGGGCTTCGACGCGTACGATATCGTGAAAGGCGTTCAGCCCATCGCGTTCGAAAACGCGGGTTGGGCGTATACGCTCGGCGCGGCGATCGCCATCAAAAAAGGATGCACGAAGGCTGCGGACGCCGCAGAAGCGATCGGCGAAGGGCTGCAGGCGTTCTGCATTCCCGGTTCCGTTGCCGATCAGCGCAAAGTCGGGCTCGGGCACGGCAACCTGGCCGCCATGCTTTTGAGAGAAGAGACGACCTGCTTCTGCTTCCTTGCGGGCCACGAATCTTTTGCGGCGGCGGAAGGCGCCATCGGCATCGCGAAAAACGCGAACAAAGTGCGCAAAACTCCCCTGCGCGTCATTTTGAACGGTCTCGGCAAAGATGCCGCTTATATCATTTCCAGGATCAACGGCTTTACCTACGTTCAGACAAAATACGACTACCATACCGGAAAACTTGCCATCGTGAACGAAACCGCCTATTCGGACGGCGAGCGCGCAAAGGTTCGCTGCTACGGCGCGGACGACGTCAATGAAGGCGTGGCGATCATGATCAAAGAGGACGTCGGCGTTTCCATTACCGGCAACTCGACCAACCCCACGAGATTCCAGCACCCCGTTGCGGGAACTTACAAGAAATGGGCGATCGAAAACGGCAAGAAATACTTCTCCGTCGCATCCGGCGGCGGCACGGGCAGAACCCTCCACCCCGACAACATGGCCGCCGGCCCTGCAAGTTACGGCATGACGGATACAATGGGAAGAATGCATTCTGATGCGCAGTTTGCGGGATCCTCTTCCGTTCCCGCGCACGTCGAAATGATGGGCCTGATCGGCATGGGCAACAACCCCATGGTCGGCGCTTCCGTCGCCGTTGCGGTTGCCGTGCAGGAAGGTATGACGAAATAATCGGACCGGCATTCAAAATTTGATCCGTTTATCGACAAATTGATAAAGGCTGCAGAAAATTCTGCAGCCTTTTATTATGAAATGAAAATTTCTATTTAAAATATTTTCCTTGCAAAATAAAAACTATCGAATGGCATGGCCCTATTTTTTGTAATTCTCTGCCAATGTTTTAAACTAAATATAATCGCACTAAAAATGCAACGCCCAATGCTTAATTTACTTCTCGAAAATATCATTCGGGTTCCTACAGGGGCTCAATCTTAATTCTTGTTTTTAACTGCTAAACCTAAATAGTTAAATCCTTCATACAGTAGCAATACAGAATTTATCATGACAATATAAATATCGTTAAAAACTATGGTCTCTGTAACATAAAGAATCAACAATAGTAAATGTAAAAATAATAATATCAAAAATATTATATTGCTGATAAAAAAAGCAATCCCCACTTTTTCTTTTGAATACACATAAAATATACATTTGAAAAAATTTGTCTTGGTAATTATTTGGTTTCTGCCTTCCTCCTTTTCTTTTCTCGTATGGCGAGGCCTATTATCCTTTTTTTTCTTATAGTACCTGTTATAGAAATATGCTACCGCAATATAAATTCCTGCCTCTATCAGCCATATGATTAAAGAATCCAACCTTTTCATGATTTGCCCCAATCGTATTTGAGTTCGTTTTCGGTTTTGTCAACAGACCGCATATTCGCCGTAGTATAGTCTAAAGCGAATCAACTTTTTTCTTCCATTTTTACCATAGATTAATTTTTTATTACAATAAAAGGAATTCCCAACATTTCACTGATTTTCTTTGCTTGTTTATAAGTTACACTTTCTGCAAATTCTTGCAAATCTTTATCATCTTCATCTGATAAAGAACATTGCTCTATTACTCCACAAAACTTTCGTACTTCAAAAATTTCCGCATGATAAAACCGAAAAAATATCAAATCCGTACATAAATCCCCAATAAAACCGCTTATCACTACAAGTAATTTTAAGAATGGATTTACTTTTCGTATGCATATCGATACAATATTTTCTCTTTTTATCTGAAATTGTATCTTTTTTCCATGAATTTTAATAACCTCATCTGAAGTGACTATTAGTTTCCCTTTATAACATAATCGCGCTATTCCTGCTATCAAACAGACAATTGCGCTATATATAATAAATCCAACACCTATTGCTACCCATGGGATTAATTCACCAATAGCAATAGAAATAATTATACCTATTCCACACGCAATGATATATAGCAAACAAATTGATATTACCCATGCGATATAATGATCTTTAAATGGTTTTATTATTAATTGCTTTGTTTCTTCATTCATATATATCTCTTTATTCGAACCATTTTGTAAGTAAAGGGATTTGTTTATTTTTTAGATTCTAAAGAATAAAGTATTTCTATTTTTTGTTCATCCTGAGAATTAAAAGTAATATTCGTTATTGTTTCAGCATCAACTTGGACAAACCCGTCTAAGCAACCGTAACAAGATATTTGTTGTATCACAAGTGTATCATCTGAAATTTCCGATATAAAGCCATAAAAATCTTTCAAACCGTTCTCTACAAGTTCAAACGAAGCCACTTTTTTTTCTTTTTGAATATAATCAAACACTCTGTTGATGAAAGGTTTGTTTACCCCTTTAAAATCAATTTTC
>DXCO01000016.1 GCA_019115945.1 Candidatus Borkfalkia excrementavium
AAATCGGAACAATCAACTAAATATTTATATCCATTTCAAAAAAATCCGCGCAGGTTATTCCCGAGAAACATTCCGAAGCGCCTTGCTCATAAAGAAAAATATTAAATCCGCAATTGCAATAGCCAACAGAATACTCGCAACGTAAATCCCGGGCTTTCTGCCTTCTGCATACACCATATTGATCACCACTGCCAGAACAAAATAAACTACGATCAAAACAAACAGCGTGATAGAGGCAAACGAATCTGTCTTGTTTTTACAGGCGATCCCCTTAACCGCGCACAGGATCCGATAAACTGCATAAAAAATTACTACAAGGCCGACAGTGAACTGCAACAAATAAATAATACCTGCGAATAAGGGAAATACGTCCATGTTTTCTCCATAACAATTCAGAATAAAGGAAAACATTACGGAAAATCCCGTATCTCCGCCCGATACGGCACATATCTGAAAAGCCAGCACTGCTACGGCGGCAACACCCATGATGAGCAAAGCGATACCCGATAACACAGCGCCCCTTTCCTTTTCTCGCCTTTCTACGGGAGGGAAAGCATATTCTTTGGGTACAAAAACAGGTGTATCCGGCATCAAAGAAAGGCTTAAAAGAAAGACGATCCCGGGAACAACCACAACGATAAAAGATAAATATCCCGTAGAAGAAGCGTCATACTTACCATAAAAATCCGCATTAAAAAGCGCTGTTCCAGTAATTTCCAACAGCATAAATACAGCGCTCACATAAAGGCAAAGAGATACGGCAGTTTTGGCAAAAGATTCCGCTTTTTGATCAAAAAAATACCAAATACCGAAACCTAACGCCGCAATACCGGCGATTATTTGCAAAACTGCGCTTATACCGAGAATATAGCATAACCAATCCCCGCCAAAAACATCAGAAAAAAAAGCGCTTTCAAAATCGACAATGTCGAACGCTTTTTCGGAAATGGTAATCTTTCCGAATTCAATATAAATAAGATCGAACGAAAGTCCGAATATGGCGGCCAACCCCACAATCAGAGCAAAAGTCCCGCCCACTATCGATTTTGCAGTCATATCAGTTTACCTCAATCCAAAACGTACGGACAGCCTTAAATTCCCAGCAATTCTTTCTTTTTTGCTTCGAACTCTTCGTCCGTTATGATCCCTTCTTTATGGAACGCGGCATATTTTTGCAAAAGTTTCATTTTCTCTTCTTCCGTCGCCGGCGCCGCGTTCACGGGCGGAGCAAAAGGATTTTGTCCGTAAGGCATGACCGGCGGCACGAACGAATTTTGCCCGTAAGGCGCGGGAGGGGAAACAAATGTATTTTGCGCATAAGGCGGCACAGGAGGTACGGGAGGTACGGGCGCGCCGGCGGGATATGCGTTCGGCATGCGATCGCACTGCGGCCCGTAAGCGGCGGCCATTTCTTCGTTCGGCATGCCGTACATATTTTTCCGCGCCGCTTTCTGTTGGATGCGTTCGACGTCTTGCCGGTAATAACCGCCGGCAAGGCGGATATCCGGCACCATTTTCGCACAGACGAAATAAGCGATCGTAAACAAAACGCCGAAAATCAACGGGAGATATGCAAGCGTCTTCATCGGAAACATCTGTTCCATGGCCTCCATGATTTGATCTTTGTAATCTTCGTACTCTTCGCCTGCGATTGATTCACACAATAGTTCTTTGAACTGCGATACGTACAGGATCCCGCAGACCATATACAGCATAAGGGCCACAAGGCAACTTATGATGAGAGCGCGCGCCGCCGTTTCGCAATTTTTGAAAGCGACAGAACACGCCCCGACGACGATCGCCGCAACGCCGACAACGCATTGAAGAATGGAGATCGCCGCACTGAGATAAACGACCCATTCTCTGTGTGTCGTCCCGTCGAACAGGGCACTTTTAAAATCGAAAACCTGAAACCCGTTTTCCCCTATCACGGATATGGAATTGTACCTGGTGTCCACCAAAGACATCAAACTGAGGTCCACCGAAACCAAATCGGCCAAAAGCCCCAACAGCGAGGCGAGCCCGATCCCGAATGCCAGCACGCCGCAGACCAACGACCTGATTGAAACCCTCATCTTTTATCCTCCTTATTCTGCAAAAATATGCGCCGCCGGAATTATAAACCCAGCAATTGCTTTTTCTTTGCGTCAAAATCTTCCTGCGTAATCACGCCGTCTTTGAGCAGTTGCGCATAGCGTTCGATCAGATCGAGGCGCCGCTCTTCGCTCATTTTTTCCGCCGGTTTCTGCGCCGCATACGCGCTACGCTGCACGGGCGGCGGTACAGGCGTTCCCGGATATACGGGCGACGGTCCGGCGGAATATGCGGGCGGCACAGGCGGCACGGGCGCATGGTTTACAAAAGCCGGATTCTGCCGTGAAGACTGCGGCGGCCGCATGAATACGGCAGGATCTTTCACGGGCTGCATCGAGGAAGCCGCCCGAGGCGGCTGCATGGAAGGAGCCGCAGGATAAGGAACGGCGCCCGCTCTCGCTGCATTGTTGCCCAAATACTTTTCGGGAACAAGATGCAGACAGATCAGATATCCTATCAGACAGATCAATGTAAAAATAAACGGGATAAACGCCGTTGTTTTCGCGCCGATCAATTCCATTTCATTGCAAAAGGCCAACCCGATGAATCCGAATACCATATAAACGAGCGTGGCCGCGCAAGCCGCTATAGAGAAGGCCGTTGCGGACTTTCTGCATTGGAGCATGCCGATGGACAATCCGCCGAAAATGATTGCCGCCGCACCAAGTACACATTGCAAAATGCTGAACGCACCTACGAGATAAGCAAACCATGCGTATCTGTATTCGATCGACCAGTTGCCTTCTTTTTCAGACCAATCCCTGAAAACGTCGCTTTTGAACGAAAAGAAATCAAAGCCGCTTTCTGCAACACCCAATTTTATAAAATTTGCGGTCAGGCCCAAAATGGCCGCAAGCCCGACAAAAACCGCCAAACATCCGCAAACGATAGATCTGATCGAAACCTTCATAAAATTTTCTCCCTTTTTCAAATATTTTACGACGCCGCGTTGTATGCTGCCGCAGCGAGACAGCCCTTTTTACTCTTTCAGCAATTCTTTCTTTTTTGCCTCGAATTCCTCCTGCGATAAAATCCCCTCTTTCCAAAGACGTGCGTAGCGCTCAAACAGTTCGAGCCGCTTCTCTTCGCTCATCGCGCCGCCGGCAGGGGGAGGCGCATTCCGCGCATCGGCAGGGGCCGCACCGCCGTACCGATCCGCAGCCGCGCCGGCGGACGGCATATACATATTCGCCTGCGCGGGATACGCATAAAAGCGCGGAGCCGTATTCGGCCGCATCCTTGCTCTTCCCAAAGGTATATCGGGCACTTTCGCCCTGCATATCGCATATGCGATCATCGTGAACAGCGTAAAGATCAGCGGCAGGTATGCGAGCGTTTTCCCCTGATAGGTCATGTTCAGTCCGTTGTACAAGGAAACGCCCACGATCCCCCATATCATATAAATGAACGTAAACACGAAAGTGAACACCACGAGGACGGTAGCCGGTTTTCCGCACTGCGGATAGGCGACGGAGACCGCGCCGACGATCATCGTCACGACGGCGAACAGCAACTGCAAAAGGCTGAAACTCCCCATAACGGCCGCAAACCATGCGAGATCTTCTTTGCCGTCGACAAAAATTTCGCTTTCAAACGATAAAAAATCGAATCCGTTTTCGCTGTACTCGCCGCCCGTAACCTCCGTCACGCAGGCGAGCAGGCCTAAAATGGCGATCAGCCCCGTCAGAAAAGCAAAAACCCCGCATACGATCGAACGAACCGTAACTTTCATGTTATTTTCCCCCTGATCAAATTTGATAAAACGCGGAGGCGAGACCGCCTCCGCGTTCGAGTCGCACGATTATTTGCTCAACAATTCTTTTTTCTTCTCGTCGAATTCTTCCTGCGTGATCGCACCGTCTTTGAGCAGTTGCGAATATTTTGCCAGAAGTTCGACCCTCCGCTCGTCGCTCATGGGAGCGTCTGCGGCAGGCTGTGCCGGCTGAGCGGGCGCCGTATAAGGAGCGGCAGAGGCAGCCGCGATCTCTTCTCTCGCCTGCTTTGCGGCCGCTTTCTGCGCCAAAGCGGCTTCGTCTGCCTGATTGCGCACACCGTAAATGTAAATATCCGGCACAAGTTTTGCGCAAACGAAATACGCAACCGTAAATATCACCGCAAAGATGAAAGGCAAAAAGGCAGAGGTCGTATATGTAACCGTTACATAGTCCGAACCGTCTCCGCCAATAGCCTTTACCTGCAAATTGTAGATAATGCCGGCGACCATATAGAGGAGAGTACAGATAAGGGACACGATCATCATTTTTTTCGCTGCGCCTTCAAATTTTTTGAAAAGCGCCGAAAGCCCGCCGAGCACGAGAGTGACTACCCCTGCAATGCAGGAAATGATGGAAATCGCGCCCGCAACGTAGACGGCCCATTCCCTGTTGCTTCCTTCCAAAAAAGTGCTCTTAAAATCGAACACGTCAAACCCGTTCTCGCTCAACTTGAGTCCCAGTGCCTCCACACTCGACAAGGCGGACGTAAGCCCCACCAATGCAATCAGCCCGACGACGAATGCGGCCACGCCGCAGGCAAGCGTTTTGATTGAGATTCTCATAATTTGAATGACCCTCCCTAAAAATATTTTGAGTTGAACTCTATATAAAACATTATACAACGGCATTCAAAAATCTGTCAAGTGATTATCATAAATTTTTCAATTCTATCACAAAAGGCCGCCCGCAAACGGCGGACGGCCTTCCCTTTTTGTAAAAATAAATTTTTACAGAAAGAAACTGATGATCAGCACCACGATCACGCCGGGAATGCCGAACAGACCCGTTATGAGCGCCGTCCACCATTCGATGGGCATGTTCACGCCGGGGATCAGGTTGAGCAAAAACATTGCCGCAACGCCGATCACCGCGTTGATGACGATTTTTATGATCGTTTTGAAACTGAATTTGAGCAACTTCAAAACCAGCGACACTACGACGATCGCCGCAAGCGCGATCAGGATATACTGTAAAATTTCGGGCATAAAAATTCCTCCGTTTTTTATAAGTATTGCCGGGAATCAGAAATTTATCCCGCTTTTGAGAAGAGTTTTCCGTCAGTCTCGCCTGCGGCAGTCCTGCCGGTACGTGCTTGGGCAGTTTCTGCAACGGGCGCGGGCGCGCCGGTCAGTAACTATCCCCCACTAAAAGTGGGGGCTTTAAGAAACCCTAAAGGGCAAGATTACCGGCACGGTGCTAAAGCACCGATTTTAACCCGCCTACCGCACACAAGCAAGCCGTCCTTTTATTTCTTCAGATT
>DXCO01000017.1 GCA_019115945.1 Candidatus Borkfalkia excrementavium
CATTTCCTATTGTAATTCATATTCGAATATTCAGGCATATTCTCCATGTAAAAATATACAAAATCCCCGTCGCTTATAAAGTATTTCTCGATGTCATAAGCACACCCTGTCATTCCCGCGGCGCTGATCCCCAACAATATTGCCGCTAAAATAATTGTCATTATCTTTTTCATGTTCTCAACCTCTTTCAAATTTCAGTCTGCCCGATAAATCTTTCCGCCGCCAGATCGGATAAACCGTAATCTCTGAATGCGGCCAACATTTTTTTGATCAGCGTTTCCTTCTCCTCAGATCTGTGTTCCCTTGCGTAACGGACGATCTCGTTGTCCTTCTTTTTGTATTCGAGATAGAGGGGCAGAACGCGGTCGAAAATATCGAATCCCGTTCTGACCGCACGGCGATCGAGCAAAAGCGCTCTGTAATGGGCCAAATATCCGTCGGCACGGATCGGGGCGCTTTCCAGAACGTCCGCGCGCCCGTCCTGCGCGATGAGATGAAACAGGATCTTCCCGCCGAATCCCGACTGCTCGAGATAGGCAAGCAAGGTGACCGCGTTCACGGCGCAGAACATATCATGATCAAAATAAAGTTCCAAACATCCGTACCCGCCCGATTTTTTGAGGCCCGCAACGGGTGACTTTTGCAGATATTCATCGTAACGGACGCCGTACGCCTTTGCGCGCAGTCTGCAAAACTCCTCGCCGAATACGGGCAGGGCCGCTTCTCCCTCGCACATTGCTTCGTTAAAGGGCAGTATTTCTGCGTCGGGCAATCTTTCGCGCAGGGCGTCTGCGCTGTATTCCCCGCTCGTGATATGCATTATTTTCATTTTTTCTCCCGAATGCGAAAACGGACGGGCCGTCCGTTTAACGCTTGTATATATTTCCGCCGCGGCAGTCTATGGCGACCACGCAGGGGAAGTTTTCGATCCGGAAACGATAGACCGCCTCGCTCAAAAGATCGGGGAAGGCGACCAATTCGCTCTCTTTGATCGCGTTTCCGTACAGCGCGCCCGCTCCGCCGATCGCCGCAAAATATACGGCATGGTTTCTTACGATCGCCTCTTGCACTTCTTCGCTCCGCTCTCCCTTCCCGATCATTCCCTTCAGCCCGAGATCCAAAAGTCTCGGCGCGTAAGAATCCATGCGCGCGCTCGTCGTCGGGCCGCAACTGCCGCACGCTTTCCCTTCGGGTGCGGGGCAGGGGCCTGCATAATAAATCGTCTCGCCGCGAAAGGAAAAGGGCGGGGTTTCGCCCCTGTCGAGATACTCTGCGATGCGCTTGTGCGCGCAATCCCTTCCCGTGATGATCGAACCGGACAAAAGCACGCTTTCGCCCGCCGTAAGTTCCCCGATGATTTCATCCGTAAGGGGTAAATGGATTTGTTTCATGTCCGCACTCCTTTTATCTGTCTGCATTGCCGTTTTTTTCGGAAAGTTTGTGCCTGATCTCATTTTTGACCCTGTCAAGGTCGCTGTCGCATAACAGGGGCAAAACTTCTGTCAGTTGTTCGGGCGGCAGATCCCACCACCTGAATTCGAGCAGCAGAGAGATGAGTTCTTCGTCAAATCTTTTTTTGATAAAGCGCGCGGGGTTGCCGCCCGCAACGCAATAGGGTTCCACGTTTCTGGTGACGACCGAATGCGCCGCCACGATCGCCCCGTCTCCGATCTTTACGCCCAGCATGACGACGCAGTTCCTGCCCAACCACACGTCGTTTCCGATCACGGTATCTCCCTTATGCGGCAACTGTGAAAGGTGCGCCGGCGCAACGTCCGCCCAGACGCCGCCGATGATATTGAAAGGGTATGTGGTCGCGCTTGAAAGTCTGTGGTTGGCCGCTCCCATGATAAACTGCGTGCCGCTTGCGATCTGGCAGAATTTGCCTATGATCAGTTTGTCCCCGAAAACGGGATAATTGAACAGTACGTTGTTCTTTTCAAACCCCGCGGGATCCTTTTCGTCGTCATAATAAGTATAGTCGCCGACGATGATATTGGGCGCTTTGATGACGTTTTTGATAAAACACGTCGTTCCGTATTCGTTTGGAAATACCGTATCGGGGCTGGGAATATTTTTCATTTTTACCTCAGATTAAAATCGAAAATCGGGGTGACAACGGACAGGACCGTTTTCATTACAGTACGGTTTTTTCGCAGCGCACGCAGTGGCACTGTATATTGACGGCGACGGGCAGGCCCGCGATGTGTGTGGGGGCGATCTCGCAAGAGACGCCGAGCGCGGTCGTCTTTCCGCCGAATCCCTGCGCGCCGATGCCGAGCGCGTTGATCCTTTCCAGCGCGGTCCGCTCGATCTCGGCAACGTCCTCGCGCGGGTTTTGCGAGCCGATCTCTCTCGTGAGAGCCTTTTTCGCGAGGAAAGCGCACGTGTCGAAGGTGCCGCCGATCCCCACGCCCACGTAAACGGGCGGGCAGGGCTTGCTTCCCGCAAGTTTCACCGTCTCTACGATCGCGTCGAGAATGCCCGCCTTCCCTTTTGCGGGGGTGAGCATGTACATGCGCGACATGTTTTCGCTGCCGAACCCCTTGGGGAGAAAGGTCAGGGAAATTTGATCTCCCGCAACGATCTCGGTATGCAGGGCGGCGGGCGTGTTGTCCGCCGTGTTTTCGCGGGTGAGCGGGTCGCAGATGCTCTTGCGGAAACGGAAATCTTCGTAGGCGCGCCTGACCCCGTCGTTCACCGCGTCGGACAGAAGTTTGCCTTCTATATGCACGTCCTGCCCGATTTCCGCCAATATGACGGAATAGCCGGTATCCTGACAGACGGCCATTTTTTCCTTTTCGGCGATTTTTGCGTTTTCCAGTACGGTTTCCAAAGCAAAGCGCGCGCTCGGCTCCGTCTCCGCCTGCGCCGCCCGCTGCAGCGCCGCCTCGCAGGAGGGGATCAGGCGCAGGCAAGCCTTCGCGGCAAGTTCGAATACTGCATTTTCGATTGTTTCGGATGTTACGGTTCTCATGTTCTGCTCCTGTAAATTTCACCTATATTATAACAAAAAAACGCAAAAAGCAAAAGATTTTTATTTACTTAAAATTCAAATTGCTATATAATAATTCGTATGAACGAATTTGAAAACAAAAACGGCGGTGTTTCCGGGCCGAAAAACGGATTGCTGAACAAGCCGCGCAAGGCGATCAGCGGTTTCGTCTATTCCGCGGCGGTGATCGCGGCGCTCGTCGTCAGCCTGATCTATTCCCTCGCGCTGACCGCGGCGATGAAGTCGTCCGGCTCTTCTCTCGACGGATTCCGCTCGCAGGATTGGTACAAATATCTCAACTTTCTTCTGCCGCAAGTCGCGTATATTGCGGTCATTTCGCTCTTTTCCTTTTTCTATAAGGCGGCGCCCCGCTCGTACGGGTACAGGAAAACGAGTGTAAAATATTGGCTGATCGCGCTTCCTCTCGCTTTCGGGCTGCTGTTCAGTCTGAACTGGGTGAACAATTTATTTGTCGAACTTCTCTCCAAGATCGGATATACGGACCCGTCGTTGTCGGATCCGTCGCTCACGTCCAGAGAATATGCGCTCCTGTATCAGATCCCGTCGCTTGCGGGTGGCGGGTTCGTGGGCGCTCTGTTCGTCATTGCGCTTCTGCCCGCCGTCTGCGAAGAAACGATCTTCCGCGGCGTCATTCTGGACGGGATCAAAGATATCGGCACGGTCGCGGCATGCCTGTTGGGCGGATTGCTCTTTTCGATCTTCCATCAGAATCCCGCGCAGACCGTCTACCAGTTTATATGCGGCGCTGTGTTCACGCTCATCGCCCTGCGGGCGGATTCCATTCTTCCCGCAGTCTTTATGCATTTTATCAACAACGCCGTGATCCTTTTCGATTACAAGTTTGATTTTCTTTCGAAAATTTCTTCGGCGGGCAGTATCGCCATGTATGTCGTATCGGGCGTCTGCCTGGTCGGTTCCCTCGTTTATCTCATCTTTTTCGATAAAAAGACAAACCGCAAAAAAGAAGGGGCGATCAAACCCTTTATGCTTGCGGCGCTTGCGGGCGTCATCCTGTGCGGGATTATGTGGATTTCCGTGCTCGTGGACAATATGGGGTGAGCGGTGCTGAAGATCAACATCGTTTGCGTAGGCAAACTCAAAGAAAAATTTTATGCCGACGCCGTTTCCGAATACTGCAAACGATTGACTCGTTTTGCGGACGTTGCGGTGCGCGAACTGCCCGAAAAGCGCACGCTTGCCGAGGAAGGCGCGGCGATCCTGAAAGAACTGCGCGGATATGTCGCCGTGCTCGCGGTGGAGGGGAAACAGTTATCCAGCGAAAGATTTGCGGCGAAGATCGCGGAACTGAAAAACGCGGGGAAGGAACTGACTTTCGTGATCGGTTCGTCCTGCGGGCTGGATGCGTGCGTCAAATCGCGCGCGGATCTTCTGCTGTCCTTTTCGGAAATGACCTTCCCGCACCAACTCATGCGCGTGATCTTATGCGAGCAGATCTACCGCGCTTTCATGATCAACGGCGGCGGAGAATATCATAAATGACGCACGCGCCGTCCTTTGGCAGCATTTATTGTTATTATGGACGAAGACGTGTTCGAAACAGTGCGCAGATTTTACGAAAGGTACCGTAAAGACAAGGCGATCGCCGGTTACAGTGCGCTCGGTCTGCCCGTTTACGCCTTTTTTGTCGGCAGGCAGGAATATCCCGTATTGCTCTTTCAGTATGCGATCCACGCGCGCGAATGGATCACCGCTTATCTTGCCCTTCGCCATATCGAACGGGGGATCGGGCGGGGCGGCGCATGGTTTTTGCCTCTGACCAATCCGGACGGCGCGGCGCTCTCTTTGCGCGGAGAAGGTTTTCTTTCCGAAATTTCTTCGGAAAGGGCGGCGTTTTTGCGCCGCGTAAACGGAGGAAAAGATTTTTCCCTTTGGAAAGCGAACGCGAACGCGGTCGATCTCAACGTCAACTTCGGCGCGTTTTGGGGGACGGGAAAGCACAACGTGCGGATGCCCGCGCCCGAAAATTATATCGGCAGCCGTCCTTTTTCCGAGCCGGAAACGAGGGCTCTTCGCGATTTTACGCTGCGCGTAAAGCCGCACGCGACGGTAAGTTATCACACGAAGGGCGAGGAGATCTATTACGGATTTCACGCTGCTCCCGCGTCGGAAAAAGAGGGAGTTCTCGCCCGTGCGCTTTCGGACGAAACGGGGTACGCCGCGCGGGTGATCGAAGAGAGTGCGGGCGGCTATAAGGATTGGTGTTCTCTCGCGCTGAAGATCCCCGCTTTTACCATTGAAGCGGGAAGCGATACCTTGCCCCACCCGCTGAAAGAGAGCGACCTCGGCGGAATAACGGAGAAAAATATCGGCGTGCCGCGCCGTTTGGCGGAGGAATTATGGAAGACAAAATAAAATACATGCGCGCGGCGCTCAAAAAAGCGGAAAAGGGGCTTTCGGAAGGGGAGGTGCCCGTCGGCGCGGTCGTCGTCTGCGAAGGAAAGATCATCGGCTCCGGCTATAACCGCCGCGCCAGGACGCAGATGGCAAGTTCGCATGCCGAGATGTACGCGATCGACAAGGCGTGCCGGAAACTCGGCAGTTGGCGTCTGGAAAACTGCGATCTGTACGTCACGCTCGAGCCGTGCCCGATGTGTATGGGGGCGGCGCTCAACGCCCGCATCCGCAAGGTATATTTCGGCGCCTACGAACAGAAGGGGCGCTCGATGACGGAGGCGCTCGCCGCAAGCAACCTGCTCAACCACACCCTCGAAGTGGAGGGCGGCGTTTTGGAAGGGGAATGTTCTTCCCTGCTGTCCGGGTTTTTCAGGGATATGCGTGCGAGAACGAATCAGGGTAAGTCGGGCGGATAAAAAAATATTTCCGTGAGCGGAAATGTCGCCCGAATCGTTTGACTAATCGGCCGAAAAAACGTACAATATTAAATAAGGGAGCCGTGCGAGGCAAATCGGCGGTTTCCGACTGCGCCGCAGGGCGCAAAGTTGGCGCGGCAAAAAAGTTGCGCCCGGCTTTAACAACCGAAAAGCCGTTAAACCTCATCGGTCAAAACGAACAGAGCGGATTCAGCCCGCGCACCGCGCGGGAGGGACCTTTTGCTTGATATCGATTTTTTTCGGAGGTACACATGATAACACACGGCAACGAGATCAAGATCTTTGCGGGCAATTCCAACCGCCCCTTGGCGGAGGCGATCGCGAAGAAACTGAACACCGAACTCGGCGGCGCGGACGTGGGCCGCTTTTCGGACGGTGAAACGAGCGTTCATCTCGACGAGACGGTCAGAGGGCGCGATCTGTTCATCATTCAGTCCACTTCGGCTCCCGTAAACGACAATCTGATGGAACTTCTGATCCTCATCGACGCGGCGCGCCGCGCCAGCGCAGGCAGGATCACGGCGGTCATGCCGTATTTCGGGTATGCCCGTCAGGACAGGAAAGCGCGTTCGCGCGATCCGATCACGGCCAAACTCGTTGCCGACCTCATTACGGCCGCGGGCGCAGACAGGGTGCTCACCATGGATCTGCACGCGGCGCAGATACAGGGATTCTTCAACATCCCGCTCGACCATCTTCTCGGCGGGCCTACGCTCTATAATTACTGGAGATCGAAAAAGATCGTGGACGAAAATTTCGTCATCGTGTCTCCCGATATCGGTTCGGTCACCCGCGCGCGCAACGTGGCGATGAAACTTAACTGCCAGATGGCGATCATCGATAAGCGCCGCCCGAAAGCGAACGTGATGGAGGTCATGAACATCATCGGCGACATCGAAGGCAAAAAATGCCTGATGGTCGACGACATGATCGACACGGCCGGCACCATCTGCCAGGGCGCGCAGGCGCTCATGGAACACGGAGCCAAGGAAGTATATGCCTGCTGTACCCATGCGGTATTCAGCGGCCCCGCGATGGAGCGCCTTGAAAAATCGCCCATCAAGGAACTTGCCGTTCTCAACACCATCGATCTTCCTCCCGAAAAGAAGTTGGACAAGATCACCGTCATCTCCGTTGCGGATATTTTCGCCGCGGCGATCGAGAACGTGTACCTCGACAAACCCATGTCGAAAATTTACGACTGACTTTTTTCAGAAAAATATCTGCCCGACAAAAACTTTTCGCCTGTTTTGTCGCGCAGGCATCAGACAATCAGCGCAATCATACGAGATCCATGCCGCGTTTTTTATAAAACGCGGCGTTCGCGCGTATCGGCGTTGCGCATATGAAAGGACGATTATGAAACTGATCATTGGCCTCGGAAATCCCGAAAAACAATATGAAACGACCTTCCACAACATGGGCTTTCTCGCAGTGGGGGAAGCCGCAGACAAGTTGGGGGTAAAATTCAAGAAAAAAGAGTGCGAAGCCTCCGTGGCGGAGGCCAATCTCGGCGGCGAAAAGGTCATCCTTGCCCGCCCCGTGACCTATATGAACGCGAGCGGCAGGGCGGTCAAGCAACTGATGGCAAAGTATAAAGTCGCGCCCGAAGACATGGTCGTCATATACGACGATTACGATCTTCCGAAGGGCAAGATCCGTATTCGGGCAAGCGGCAGCGCAGGCACGCACAACGGCATGCGCAGCATCATCGGAGAGATCGGTACCGGCACCTTTCCGCGCATCCGCATCGGCATCCGCGACGAAGATGTGAAGATCCCCATCATCAATTACGTTCTGGCCAATATCAGGAAGGAAGATTATCCGCTCTTTGCCGACGCATGTTCCGCCGCGGCCGACGCCGCGATCGCGTTCGCGCGCGGAGAGGGGATCGAGCGGGTAATGAGCAGATATAACGGGGCGGAATAAATTCCGTTTCGCACCTGTCCGCGGAGGCGGAAGCATGATCCGAAACTTTTTTACGTCTCACAATCTGGGAGGGGAATACCTCGAACTGGAAGAAAACATCCGCCTCGGCACGCCGACGGCGGTTTTCGGCGTGTCTTTGCCGCATCGTGCGCTCATCGCGTCGGCCTGTTTTCCCGGGCGGTACGTATATATCTGCGACAGCCCCGCCAGCGCCGCCCGCACGGCGGCGGAGATCGCCGGTTTTTCGGGAGAAGAGCCCGCGCTTCTCGGCGCAAAGGACGAGGTCCTTCTGTACAAAGACGCAGTCTCCAAAGATTCCCTGTTCCGCCGGCTGAACGCGCTCTATCAAATCAAAAAGGGCGCCCGGGCTGTCGTGTGCGATATAGAGAGCCTGATGCAGTTGTTTCCCAAAGAACTTCCCTCTCTCCGCTTTGCCGAGGGGGAGGAGACGGATTTTGCCAATCTTTCTTCCGAACTGGTGCGGCTCGGGTACGTGCGGACGGCCTCGGTGGAAAGCAAGGGGAGTTTCGCGCTCCGCGGCGATATCCTCGACATCTTTCCCGTCAATTTCGAAAACCCTCTGCGCGTGGATTTTTTCGGCGATACGGTCGAAAAGATCAAGCCGTACAATTTTATCACGGGCGAGCGCCTTCCCATGCTCGAAGAGGCGGAGATCGCCGCCGCAACGGACGTCTTTATCCGAGAGGGCGAGGAAAAAAAGATCAGAGACGCGCTTTTCGGCGAACTTTCCTCCTTCCGCGATCCGTCGGCGTATCAGCGGGCGCAGTCGATCGCGGGCGAAATTTCCGCAAAACTCGAAGGCGGTACGGCGTTCGGCGGAGCCTCTTATCTGATGCCGCTGCTGCAGAACGCCGCGTCGTTTGACGAGATCTTCGGCGAGGGCACCGTTTACGTGTTCGACGAGTGCAAGTCCGTCTATGACAGGATGGACGCGCTCTATAAAGAGCATGCGGAGCGTTTCCACTCCCTCCGCCGCGGCGGCGAATTGTTTTCTTTTTCCGAAAAGCAGTATCTCCCGCGTGCCGAATTCATGGAAAAAATAGCGTCTTCTCAATGTGCCGCGCTGCAATCCTTTGCCGCAAAAACTTACTTTTTCGAACCGCTGAAAATATTTAATCTGCATTCCACGCCCGTCGGCAGATATCTGAACGGGTTTCAGAACCTTGTAAGCGACCTGAAGAGTTGGCGCGCGAACGGATACCGCGTCATGCTGTACTGCGGAACGCCCTCGCGCGCGGAAAAAATGCGCGAACTCCTCTCCGACGAGGGGGTGGGCAGTACGGACTGCCCCGCGGAACTGACGGCGCTGCGCGGGATCGCCGTTCTTACAGACGAACTGGAATACGGCCTGATCCTGCACGACATGAAACTTGCAGTCATCGGCACGGGCGATCTGTACACAAAGTCCACGGTGAAAAAGCGTATCCGCCGCAAGCGCAACGATATGTTCACCTCTCCGGAGGTGGGCGACTATGCGGTGCACGAAACGCACGGCGTCGGCAAGATCGTCGGGACAAAGATGATCGAAACGACGGACGGCACCAAAGAATATATCGCCCTCGAATACCGCGGGGGAGACGTCCTGTACGTTCCCGTCGAACAGATGGACGTGCTGTCCCGGTACATGGGGGAAGAGAATCCGTCGCTCTCCAAGATCGGCGGTGCGGAATTTGAAAAGGTCAAAAACCGCGTGCGCGCCTCCCTCAAAGAGATGGCGTTCGATCTGAAAAAACTTTACGCCGAGCGGGCGGAAAAGCGGGGCTTTGCCTTCGCTCCGTACGAAGAACTCATGCAGGAGTTCGAATCGGCGTTCGATTACGAAGAGACGCCCGACCAACTTTCCTCCGTTGCGGAGATCAAGGCGGACATGTGTTCGGAAAAAGTGATGGACCGCCTTCTGTGCGGAGACGTGGGCTACGGCAAAACGGAGGTCGCGTTCCGCGCGGCGTATCTTTGCGTCCTGAACGGAAAGCAGGCGGCGCTCATGTGCCCGAATACCGTGCTCTGCCAACAGCATTTCGAAACGGCGAAAAAGCGCTTTTCCGATTTCGGCGTGAATATCGAAGTGCTCAACCGCTTCAAGAGCCCTGCCGAACAGGACAAAATTCTGGCGCGCCTGAAAAGAGGAGAGGTTGACTTTATCATCGGCACCCACCGCCTGCTGTCGGACGACGTCCGCTTTTCCGATCTCGGCCTGCTCATCCTCGACGAGGAACAGCGCTTCGGCGTGGAGCATAAAGAAAAGATCAAAAACATGAAGAGCGATGTCGACTGCCTCACGATGACGGCCACGCCCATCCCGCGCACCCTGCACATGTCTTTGTCCGGTATACGCGACATCAGCACCATCGATACGCCGCCGACTAACCGTCTGCCCGTGCAGACGTACGTGGTGGAGGAGACGGAAACGCTGATCCGCGACGCCTGTGTGCGCGAACTCGCGCGGGGCGGTCAGGTCTTTATCCTGTACAACCGCGTAGAGACCATCTATTCTTTTGCGGAAAAGATAAAAGAGATCCTGCCTGAAGGGAAGATCACGGTCGCGCACGGCAGAATGGATAAAAACGTGCTGGAAAACAGCATCTTGAAATTTTACGAAGGGGAGACGAACGTCCTCGTTTCCACGACCATCATCGAAAACGGCATCGATCTTCCGCGCGCGAACACGCTCGTCGTGATCGATGCGGACCGCCTCGGCATTTCGCAGTTGTACCAGTTGCGCGGGCGCGTGGGGCGCGGTTCGGTGCTCGCGCACGCATATTTTACCTTCAAGCCCGAAAAGGTGATGACGGAGACGGCGACCAAACGCCTGCAGGCGATCATGGAATTTACCGAACTCGGTTCGGGTTTCAAGATCGCGATGCGCGATCTCGAGATCCGCGGCGCGGGCAACGTGCTCGGCCGCCAGCAGCACGGGCATATGGACAAAGTGGGGTACGAACTGTACGCAAAACTTCTCAAAGAGGAACTGACGGGCGAAGAACAGTCTGTCGCGGAACTGGATATCCGCGCCGACGCCTTTATCCCCGAAAAATATGTGGAAGCGAGCGCTTCGCGGCTGGATTGCTACAAGCAGATCGCGGAGATCCGCACGGTGGACGATTACAAGCGCGTATGCACGTCTTTGGAAGAAAATTACGGCAAGATGCCGCCGGAAGTGCTCAATTTGTTGGTGATCGCGGTGCTCAAATCCTATGCGGCAAAGTTCAATGTCCGCAAGATCGCCGTCAGCGCGAAGGGGGGCCGGCTGGAACTTCCTTCCATCGACAGCCTCGGGGACGCCCGCCTTGCCCGCGCGCTCGAAAAATACGGCGCTTCGGTCAGGCTGGATATGACGCGCGCGCCCGCCGTCGAATTTCCCGCCGCAGAGGACGCTCAAAAAGTCATGCTCGGCATGACAAAATTCCTCAGAACGGCCTGTTCGGGCGGCGCATGAA
>DXCO01000018.1 GCA_019115945.1 Candidatus Borkfalkia excrementavium
ATAAAAGAGGGGAAAAGGGCAAAAATTTAACGAGTTTTTCATAAAAAGCGATTGCATTTCACCGCGAAATAGAGTATAATTATTTATATTGCGATTTAACGGAATTCGGAGTTGATTCAATGAAGAGGAAACTGATCACAATCATCAGCACGCTGTTGGCATGTCTGTTCGCTCTCGGTATCTTTGCCGGCTGCGATTTCGTCAGCGTCAACAACAGAAGAGATATGGAGCAGGTCGTCGCTACCGTAAACATCAGTAACGACGAGACCGCTCTCGGCGAAATGTTCGGCACTTTGTTCGGCGAAGATTTCGAGTGGAACGAAGGCGTGAAAAACGATCTTTCCAACATCGTCTCTACGGACGAGGTGTACAAGAGAGATCTGATCGCCTACTTTATCAATTACGGCTATAATTATATTTCGTCGGGTTCTTCCTACGGCGAGACCTTTGATCTGCTGATGGATACGCTCGTGAGCCGCAAGATCATGGTTCAGTACGCGATCATCTATTACCTGAACGAAGGACAAGTCGTCGTCGACCGCGACAGCGTCGACAAAGACCTCCGCGATCAGTACCCGTCGGCAGGAGAAGGCAGCGAGGGGGTCATCACCAAATCCGGCCTCACGGCGGAAGGATATCTTGCGGCGAAAAACACCGAAGGACTTTCCGAGGACGAGCGGGTGGTGGAAAGCCTCAAATACTTCCTCACGGACGAAGAAATCAAACTTGCGGAATACACGCTGCGGGTCACCGTGAACAACGCGATCGATTCTTACGAAGAAGAGATCATCGCGCAGGAATCGGGCAGCGACACTTCCGGCACGGAAACGGACAGGACGACTCCTACGGGCGCCAATGAGACCAAAGAGACGTATTATCCCAAAACGTCCGACGGCGGGATCGACTATGACATTTATACCGGTTCCAATAAAGTGAGCGACTGCGGCGAATACGAAAAGGTGGACGGATCTACCCCCATCAGCAGGAAAAAAGCGTATAACAGATTTATCAGTTCGCTCAAGAGCAACTATCTCGTGGAATCGGGAGAAAACACCTCCGATTTTTACAGTCTCGGTTATTATGATGTCGAACTCAAAACGCAGTTCGAACAGACGCTCATCAATAAGTTCATGGATACGCTCAGCGTTCGCATTGCCGATCAGTTGAGCAACGATGAATTGAACAACAGATATACCGCGATGCTCGGAACGCAGAAGACGACGGCGGATTCCGCTTCCTCTTCCGAGTTCACGACGACGATGGATTCCATGTCCGACAGTTCTTTCGTGCTCTATTCCCCGAGCAGCGGCTACGGTTTCGTTTACAATATCTTGCTGCCGTTCAGTTCCTCGCAATCCAATTACCTTACGGCGATCAAAAACAGCAATACCGAATCCGCGTATCTTACGGCGCGCAATGCGATGCTGCTCAACATCACGGCAACGGACCAGCGCTCTTCGTGGTTCAACGGTTCGGAAGATTACAGTTATAAGGCAGAAGCCGGCTCCTATTACGACAACGGCAATGTAGAAGGCGATCGCTATCTTTTCTTTGAAGACAGTTATACGAAAGGGGACGGCATCGACAAATATTACGGTCAGTATCCCTATAACGGAGAAGTTTCCAAGGACGGCGATACTTATACGCTCGTTCCCAATAAGATCACCATCAAAGATTTTATGGACGAATTGAGCGGGTATTTGGCTCATGTCGATTCAGGCCTGACCTTGACGGGGAATTACGTCGACGACGAAACTTTCCGCAGCACCGATTTTACGAATGAGGACGGCGATCTCGATTATTCGCAGGCCATTTATTATCGGGGAGCCGTAAATCTCGGAACGGTCGATTATGACAATTTCCTGAACGAAGAGAGTTCTTCCTACAAGGCGATCTCCGCGGTCAACGAATTGATGTTCGCGTACTCGACGGATACGGGGTGCTTCAACACTTACCTCGGTTATTCCATCGCCGCGGAAGGGTATACCACTTCTTACGTAGAGGAATTCCGTTACGCCGCGCAACAGGCCATTAAGGAAGGTGCCGGCACGGTCTACGTAGTGGGTACCGATTTTGGCTGGCATATCCTTTACGTCTCCATGACGCTGAGCGAGGGTGAAATTTACGGCGGTTATAATCCCGACGAAAAGTCTGTCGAAGGCACTTTCTCCTATAATTTCTATCAATCGGTCAAGAGTGCGGCGCTTTCCGAATATACGAGCGACATGCAGAACCGCGTGCTGGAAATTCTCAATAACGATACCATCGTAAAACTTTACGAAAGCAGGTACAGCGACCTGAGCAACCTCGGTTAAATCAACAAAACAAACAAAACTCCCTTTCTGAACCGGAAGGGGGTTTTTTGTCCGCTGATCACAATATTTTTTTGGTATATATACAGCAATTACCGTAAAATCGTCGGACTGCGCGGACGGAACCATTAAAAAAGAGATACCGTAACGGTATCTCTTTTTTAATGGAGCGAGAGACGGGAATCGAACCCGCGGGAACCAGCTTGGGAAGCTGGCGCCATACCATTAGGCGACTCTCGCATTGCCGTTTCCTCTTGCAAGGGAACGGATATATTATACAATATTTTTCTGCGTTTTGCAAACAAAAACGCGGGGGAACGCAAAATTCCGGCTATATTTTTGCTTCCGCCGTACGGAGAAGTTTTTGCATCAGTTGCGTTCCGCGCTCCACGTAAACGCCGCTCGCTTTCGCACTGTCCTCATCGTAAGAAGCAACGCCGACCGCGCAGTTTTTTTCGCTGTCGTAAAGGAGATAGGGCACGGGATCGGAAACGTGCGTGCGCACAGCGATCGGGGTAGGGTGATCCGGGCAGATCAGCATTCTGAACGGTTCTCCCGCGCCCTTCAACTCTTCGCAGATGGGGCGCACGACTTTCTCGTCGATCTGTTCTATCGAATAGATCTTGTGTTCCGTATCCCCCTGATGCCCGCATTCGTCCGGCGCTTCCATATGGATATAGACGAGGTCGAGTCCGCCCTTCAGCGCGTCCAGAGCGGCGCGCGCTTTCCCTGAAAAATTCGTATCGTAATTGCCCGTGGCGCCGTTCACTTCAATGACCTTCATTCCCGCGAGGATGCCGATCCCTTTGACCAGATCGACTGCCGAAATGACGCCGCCCTTAACGCCGAACTTATTCCGGAAATTTTCGAGCGCGGGTTTCGTCCCTTCGCCCCAAAGCCATATGGAGTTGGCGGGATTTTTGCCCGCCGCGATCCTCGCGCGGTTTACGGGATGATCTTTCAGAAGTTCGTAGGAGCGTTCGGTCATTTCTCTGTACAGTTTTCCCTGCGGCCCCCGGGGCAGATGCCCTTTTACCGGCCTTCCCGTAATGTCGTGCGGCGGCGTAAGTTCGTGCCCCGTATGCCCGTTTGCCGCAACAAGGCAGTGCCGGTAACTCACTCCGGGGTAGAGGGTGAATTTTTCGCTGTCGAAATACTTCTTGAGATACGCGATCAATTCGGCGGCCTCTTCCGTCGAGATCTCTCCCGCGCTGTAGTCGATCATTTTCTTGTCTTCGTAATTTGCTTCATCGCTCACGGTCACAAGATTGCAGCGCAGGGTCACGTCCGTCTCTTTGAGGTCGATCCCGATAGAAACCGCCTCGAGCGGAGACCTCCCCGTATAGCATTCGTGCGGGTCATAACCGAGCACCGAAAGATTCGCCACGTCGCTGCCCGGCTTGAATCCGTCGGGCACCGTTTTGCAAAGCCCCACTTCGGATACCTTTGCCAGCATGTCCGTATAGGGTTTGCGTGCCGCCTGTAAGGGCGTTTTGTTGCCCAGTTGCGGCAATTTATAGTCTGCCATTCCGTCCCCGAGGACGACGATATATTTCATAAAAAATGCCTCCGCTTAAAGTTGCCAGTCGATCGGCTGAATGCCGTGCTCTTTCAGATATTCGTTCGTTTTGGAAAAATGCCTGCACCCGAAAAATCCGTTGAAAGCGGACAGGGGGGAAGGGTGCGCGCATTCCAGGATCAGATGCTTTCTGTCGTCGATGAGGGGCTTCTTGGACCGCGCGTTCGCGCCCCAGAGAATAAAGACCAGATGCTCCTTTTGGTCGCTCAGCAATTTGATCACGCTGTCCGTAAACCAGGTCCAGCCGCAGTCGCGGTGCGAGTTTGCCCTGTGCGCGCGCACGGTCAGCGCCGTGTTCAAAAGAAGTACGCCCTCCTTCGCCCACTTCGTAAGATCGCCCGACGCGGGGATCGTGCAGCCGAGATCGTCCTTCAGTTCCTTGAAGATATTGACGAGGGAAGGGGGCGGCTCCACGCCTTCGCGCACGGAAAAGCACAGGCCGTGCGCCTGATTTACGTTATGATAGGGATCCTGCCCCAAAAGTACGGCTTTGACGTTGTCAAAGGGCGTAAATTTGAAACAATTGAAAATATCGAACATATCGGGATAAACGATGTGTTCGGAGTATTCTTTTTTCAAAAATTCCCGAATTTTTAGATAGTTTTCGCTTTCGAACAGGGGCGAGAGTACCTCGTCCCAGCCTCCTCCCAGTTGTATCATAAAACGATTCCTTTGTCCGCCGCTCCCGCGCAGACGTCCTTTTCTGTCAGCGTATCCAAAAGGGCAAGATAGGCGCGGCATTCGCCCTTTGCTCCGTCGAGGTCGTGCTCGAGATAGTTGCCGCATTCGATCTTTTCCGCCCCCGGGACCCGATCGAGCGCAAGCGCTTCGGCAAATGCGCGTTTGAGTTCGGCAAGGACCTGTGCACACGTCATTCCCGCGGTCAGCAGATAAAAACCCGTGCGGCAGCCCATGGGGCCGAAGTATACGATATTCTCGCGGTAAGGTCCGTTTCTGAGCACCGTCGCAAGCATGTGCTCGATGCTGTGCGACGCTTTGGGAGAAACGTAATCTCCCGCATTCGGCTTTTTGAATCTCAAGTCGAATGTCGCGATGCCCCGCTGCACGGTCGAAAGGTACAGCCCGGGCATAAGCAGGTCATGATTCTTTTCAAATGAAGGGATTCTATCCATCGATTTCTCCGAAAATGATCTCCATTGCGTCCGACAGGTTGCCGAGCGCCTTTTCCAGATTGGCCTTGTATTGCGAAACGCTTTCCTTCCCCGCCTCGTCGGAGATTGCCTTATACATAAACAGGGGGATTTTCGTGAATTGCGCAACGTGCGCGATAGCCCCGCCTTCCATGTCGCGCACTTCCGCGCCGAGTCCGTTCAGGAGCGCCAGTTCGTCCGTTCCGTCCTTGAAATGATCTCCCGTAGCGAGGATGGCGTTTTCAAACGCGCTGTTTCCCGTTTTCAGCGTAAAATAGGGGGAGTCATATTCGTCCAGCGTGCCTATCGCCGTACCGTTCACTTCGCTCAGGTCAAAGTCGTACTGAACGGCGCGGTCGATGCGGAATATCTTTCCGATTTTCGTTCGATCCGAAATACCGCCGGCGACGCCGAAATTCAAAAGGCTCGTCGCGCCGAGCGAACCGACGGCGAGCGCCGTACATGCGGCGGCATTCGTCTTTCCCACACCGCACACGATCAGATCGAATTCTTTTCCGAACGCGCGCGCGCGGAAGGCGGCCTTTCCGTAAAAATCATACTCTTTCAGAATATCGGCGCGGCGCAGAAGCGCGTCTGCCTCCTTTTGCATGGCAATGATAACGGTCAGCATAAAATCCTCCGTAAATGCTATCTCTATTTTACCAAAATCTGCGGCAATATGCAAATTATCCGAATAAAAAAATACTCCCTCGGCAATAATATTTCAAAAACCACGGGAGGTTAAAATGAACCCTTTTCAGGAAAAAGCAAAAGACATAAACAAGACCTACAAAAACTGGAAAACGATCAACGTGCGGCCGTATGATAAAGAGACGGTCGATCCATATACGCGGTTGCGTTGTATCCTGATGAACGGCACGGAATTTGAGGCGATCTGGAATACGGTCCGCTATACCAGGCACTGTCTGAACAACGACGTGCGCCGCAGCATGGCGCTCATCCGCCGCGGCGAACAGCAGCAGCAAAAGCGCATTGCGGCGTTAAAGCCGAAAAACGAGAGCATACTCGAACACACCATCGGCTACGAACAACTTGCCGTCGACCTCACCGCCATCCTCGCGCAGAGAGAAAAGAACGGATACGTCAAAAAACAGATGGATTTTGCATTGCTGGAAGATTTCGATCATCTTTACCGCTATGCGGATCTTCTCGATCTTGAAAGGGGCATTCACGCGGAGAGGCTTGTCGGCAGTTATACCGAGATCATGCCCGGCAGACCGACCGTATCCGAACCCCGCCATCCCTGCGACGACGTGCGGTTTTATATCAACAATTATCTCAATGACCCGATCACCCGCCTGAACATCGGCATCATCACGGCGGCCGAACAGCAGACGATGAATTTTTATCTGAACGTGGCAAACATCCACGAGAGCGAACTGGGCCGCAAACTGTATACGGAGATCGCCATGATAGAGGAACAGCACGTTACGGGCTACGGCTGTCTGTCCGACCCTTCGGTGAGCATGTTCGACTGCATGGTCATGCACGAGTATACGGAATGCTATCTCTATTGGTCCTGCTATCAGGACGAGAAGGACGAGCGAATCAAAGAGATCTGGCTCATGCACTTTGAAGAAGAACTTTCCCACCTGCATTACGCCTGCGGCCTGCTGGAAAAATACGACGGCAAGGTATGGCAGCAACTCTTCCCCGAGGGCGGAGATTTCCCCGAACTTCTCAAATTTACGCCCCAGAAAAATTACGTTCGCGAAGTGCTCAAAAGCGTCCGCCTATCCGGATATTCGGAGGGATTTGAAGAGGTGGACAAACTGCCCGATAAATACCGTTTCTTCCTTTACAACAGGAACGTACAGGGCAACGTGCACGGCTGTGCGAGCCATTCCGTCATCGAGCGCCACATCAAAAAGTACGGCAAGGATTACCGTTTTGAAGAAAAGGCGCATCCCGTCCGCGAACTCAAAGAAAGGATCAAAGACAATACCGACGTCGCGCGCATCAAAGGCGCGTAAAGCAACAAAGCGCCGCTCCTTAAAAAGGGGCGGCGATTTTGCCGTGTCCGCGGCAGATTTTTTAAAGATCGCTTTCAATAAAGTGCGGATACATTTCCCGGTATCTGCCGTAAACGAATATGCCCTCGTCAAAATTGATCTGATACATCCTGAAAACGACGGATCTGTCTTTCGGCTGCCACTGCTCTGTGTAAGAGTAGCGGTAGGTCATTCCCGCCTTCTGCATCACTCTGCCGCTTTGCGGGTTGTTTCTATCGTGCGTCGCGGTCACATATTTGAATCCCGCTTCGCGCGCCTTCTGTAAAACCGCGGCTGCCGCTTCCGTGGCGTAGCCTCTGTTCCAGAAATCCGATCTGAGCCCGTAGCCGAGGTCGCGGCTTTCGTCGTCGGAAATATAGATATATCCGAAGGGGACGTTTGTTTCCTTTCTGCAGATCGCATATGCGAATCGTTTCTCCGAAAAGCGTTCCTTCAGAAAAGATTCGGCATCCTTTTCCGTGCGCGCGGGAAACCACGGCAAAAATTCGTTCGTCTTTTCGTCGCTGAGGATGCGAATGCGGCTTTTACGTCGCGCATCGTAAAAGGTCGAAGCAACAGCCTGTTTGTTGTTATCTGTTCCATAAATACAGAATAGCAGAAAAGCGGGCGCCTGTCAACGGGATGCGCCGCATTTTATTTTGCAGAAAAAAGAAAGGGCGAATAAAAGTAAAAACTTTACATCTTCGCATGATTATGATATAATTTTCACAACAGATAAAAATGGTCGGCAATCAGCATGGAGTACGTATTTTTTGACATCGAATGCGCCTGCGTGTATAAAAACGTGGCGAAGATATGTGTTTTCGGTTACGTCGTCTGTGACGAAAACTTCAATATCCTCAAAAAGGAAGATATCCTCATCAACCCGAACGGCAAATTTCATCTCACCGACCGCGGCGGAGAGGGGATCGTGCTTCCCTACGATTACGACGAATTCAGAAAATATCCGCCCTTTCCTCACTTTTATCCGAAGATCAAAGAAATTTTGGAAGGGGAAAACAAACTCGTATTCGGCCATGCCGCGGTGAACGACGTCAAATATCTCTGTCTGGAAACCAAGCGGTATAAACTTCCTTCTTTCCGCTTTTCCTTTGCGGATACGCAGGTCATGTATATGGCGATGACGGAAACCTTCGACCGCCAGTCCGGGCTGGAAGCGCTGACCGAAATTTTCGAAGTGGAATATACGCCGCACTGCGCGGCGGACGACGCTTACGCGACGATGAAAATTGCGGAGGCGATGTGCGAAAAGGAAAATTGCACCCTTCCCGGACTCATCGAAAAATTCAGCCTGCGTTTGGGCAAGATAGAAGAATTTCAGTTTTCCAACTGCTCGTCGAGAAAGCGTTCGCAGTACCTGTCGGAAAAGCGGCGGGAAAAGCAGGAAAAAGGGGAACTCCGCTCCCGCTTTAACAATTTCGTGTACGGATACAGGGTGCGGCCGCAGTCGCGGGAATTCAAGGGGAAGCGCTTTTGCTTTGCGCGCAGTATCGAGGAGGATCTGCCCCTTGCTAAGCGGCTGGTCAAAGCGATCGTCGCGCGCGGCGGCAGGTATTCATTCAAACTTTCGGGTTGCAACGCTTTCGTAAAAGAAGAGGATGACGTGACCGTGCGCACGCTTGCCGCAAACAAATTGAAAAACGAGGGCAAGATCGAGGAGATGTATACTCTCCCCGAATTCAAAAGACTGCTCTGGGCGGAGGAAGAATGAAATTACCCGAAGCGTATTCGCGCAGGATAGGCGCGTCTCTCGGCGATGCGGAAGCGTATCTTTCCTGCCTTGCCGAGCCGCCCGTAAAGGGGATCCGAGTCAACACGCTGAAAATATCCGCCTCCGATTTTACGAAAATTTCTCCCTTTCCGTTAGAGGGAAAGGTCCCCTGGGCAGAGAACGGATTTTTTATTTCGGAGGAAAAGCCGGGGAAAAGCCCGTATTTCGACGCGGGGCTTTTTTATGTGCAGGAGCCGAGCGCGATGTGCGCGGCTCCTCTTTTGGATGTCCGCCCGGGCGAGAACGTGCTCGACCTTTGCGCCGCGCCCGGCGGTAAGGGAACGCAACTCGGCGAGGCGATGCGCGGGGAGGGGCTGCTCGTTCTGAACGAAAAAGTGCCCGATCGCGCTCAGGTCCTCTCTTCGAATATAGAACGCATGGGGATTTGCAACGCCGTCGTGACCTGCTGCGATCCGCAGACCCTTTCCGAACGGTTTGCCGGCAGATTCGATAAAATTCTGGTGGACGCCCCCTGTTCGGGCGAGGGCATGTTCCGCAAAGAGCCGGCCGCCCTGGAAAACTGGAGCGAGCGCAATGTCCTGATGTGCGCGGACAGGCAGCAGAAGATCCTGCACAGCGCGGCAAAGATGCTGCGCGCGGGCGGCAGGATGGTTTACTCGACGTGCACCTTTTCCGAAGAGGAAGACGAGCGGTGTATAGAAAATTTTCTTGCCGATCACAAAGAATTCGTCCTCCTTCAGGAAGAGAAACTGTGGCCGCACCGCGTGCGGGGAGAGGGGCATTACGCCGCTCTGCTCGAAAAGACGGATGAGGTCGAAGGGGGATCGCGTATTTGCAGTCCGCCGCGCAAAAACAATAAAAATTTTGCAGATAAGCGCGCCGTCGCGCTCTATAAAGATTTTGCGAGCGAGTTTTTCGTATCCGCGCCGCAGGGAGAGTTTCTGTCCTTCGGCAGATCCCTTTGGCTGGTCCCGGACGCATTGTTTCGGCTGGACGGGCTGAAAGTCCTCCGCTCGGGCATTCAGTTGGGCGAGGCGAAAGAGGGGCGGTTCGAGCCCTCTCACGCGCTCGTCATGGCGGCCGCGCGGGATCATCTGGGCAAGGTATGTTCCTTTTCGAAAGAGGAGATCGGGGCATATCTGCGCGGCGGGACGCTTGCCTGTGCAGAGAATGTTTCGGGTTGGTGCGCAGTCGCCGTCGACGGGTTTCCCGTCGGGCTCGGAAAGGCGGTCGGCGGCGTTTTGAAAAATCATCTTCCCAAAGCCCTGCGGCATTTTTGAGAACAAAAACGGACAGCGCAAGTATAAAATGCGTCTGTCCGTTTTTTGTCCGCGCCCCGCATTGCACGCGGGGCGCACCTTTTTGTATTTCCGCAGAGCAGGATGGGCGGCCGCAGTCGGAAGCCCGAAAAAGCAAACGGACCGGAAAAGGGGAGGGATGATCGTACGTAAATATCTACTCGCTCGCAAGGCGCCTCGCTAAATAATGCCGGATTGCGGAGAAGATCAAAAAAAGCGGTCCCGCGGGAATTTTCCCGCGGGACCATTCAGTTTTTACATTTCGGATTATTCATCCTTGTTTTCGTCTGAACTTTCGTCCGGATTTTCTTCGGCCGTTTCCTGTTCGTCGCTTTCGCCCTGCGCACCGCCTTCCTCTTCGGTCTCTACTTTGTAGATATCCTCTTCGGAAATTTCGTCCTCTTCGGGGAGCACGTCAGGAGTGCTTTCGCTTTCATCCTGTTCAGATTCTTCCAGTCTGAGTTTTCTGATATAGCGTTTGCGTTTCGCGTTGTACTGCGGCGTTACGCGCACTTTATTGCGCTTGATATTGCCGAGCAGTTTCTTGATGAGCATTGCGATCAAAGTGAAGAACAATGCCGCCGCAAGCACGATAGAGGGGATCAGGAGCCACAGATTCGTCTGGCTGCCGCTGCCGTCGTCCGTCGTGGTGTCGTCCGTCGAATCGTCGCCGGAAGCGGATACGGAGATCTCGCTCGCGCCGAAGTTGACGAAGGTATTGTATTCGATCGTGCCCGTACCGTTGTCGGCAAGCGTGCTGTTCGTCTTGAGGTACGCAACCGTATCGGAATAACTGTCCGCGCTGTAAGAGGCGTAAGGATCGCCCGTGTCGTCCTGGTCGTAATCTTCGTCGTAAGGCGCATATTGCTTATCGTCGAAGAGGGAGAAGTGATAATAGATCAGGGAAGCCTTGTCGTCCGTCTCGGAATAGAAGGATGCAGGATTTTCCGCATACGCGTCTTTGATCTCATCGACGGTGTTATACGTTGTATTGTTGCCGAATTTGCCTTTTTCGCCGAGCGCAAGCAGTTGATCTTCGATCATGCCGTTGAAGGTATCGGCTGTGAGAGAATCGTAAGATACGCTGTCAAACGCCACGTAACTGCTTTCAGCCATTTGAGTGGTGCCTTCGCGGTCGCCGCTCCAGACTTCCAGCCTGTAGTTTTTCGCCTCGCTGCCGGATGCGATATAGAAGTTTACGTAGATCCACTGATTGGCGTTGGCCGCGGTGCCTTCGATCTTCTGTACGAGAGCCTTGCTGTTGTTCGTAAGATCCTGCAGCATTGCGGCGCTTACGTCTACGCCCGATTCCGTAAAGTCTTTGACGGGCACGCTGTATTCATCGTTGTCCTCGTCATAGTAGCGGTAATACTGTCCGTCGTGCTGATAGTAAATGATATTATCGCTGCCGTCGACGAGATTTACGTTTCCGTCGTCGTCCGTCTTTTGTTTGTAGTTTTTCAGGTTCGCGTAATACTCGCTGCCGCTGTAATTTTCTTCCTTGGCCCACAGTCCGTTGTCCTGCTTCCACAGCAACACATCCGTATCTTCGTTATAATCGGGATCGTCCGGATCTTTTGCCACCAGATTGCCGTCCGCGTCGTATCTGTACGAGACGCCTGCCGAGTAGGAGAGGGGATTCTTGTACATGACTTCGTCCGAATCTTCCTCAGGGTCGCTCGTATCGATCAGGTAAACGTAAGCGGTGGCGCCTTCACTCAGTTTCACGCGCACGCTGATGGTCGCATAGGAACTTGCAGAGATAGAAGTGGTTTTGCCGATATATCCGTAAGAATTGACGGCTTGGTCCAAAGTGTTCACGATCAGCAAGGGCTGCGTGCAGTCGTTGCCGAACACGATGCTCCACCATTCGTTGGCGGGGTCGAGCGCGCCCGTAAGCGAATAAGAATCGAGTACCGTTTTCAGCCAGCCGCTCGTGCCGTAAGAACCGTAGTAGGTTGCAGCATATTTTTTATTGATGAGCCCGGCGTTTTCGTATTCGTTGCGTCCGGTTGCGACCTCTTCGCCGCCTACGTACTTGGAGCCGCCGTAAACGCCTTCGTAGTTAAGAAGATCCGCAAATCCTTTCTCGATGTCAGAGTTTCCTTCCGTGCCGCCCGTGTAAGCGGGATCGTCGAACACGACCGAAGAATCGGCGGTCCTGGTATCTTCCGTCAAAGAAACGCTTACCGCATACGTTCCGGTGGAAACCACGTCGAATTCCTGTTTTTCAAGCGTCGCATAAGAGAAGTTCGCAAACGCCGCAAATCCGTCGCTGTAGTCGGCGAGCGTCGTATCCGAAAGGGTAGTGGGGCCGAAAGAGAATTCAAGCGTAAAGGTGATCTCCGAGTCCGTCGTATTGGATACGAAGAAATAGCACTGCTGCCAGCCGTCGAAGATGTCTTCCGTCGTGCCGTTGTCGTCCTTCAGGTCGACGGTGTCGAGGGTCGTCGTATCGACCGCACCGATGGCCGTCTTCGTCTCGTAGTTTACGAGATTGATCGTCGCGCCCGTACCGCCGTTCATTTCCGAAGTCTTCACCCAGAAACTGATCATTGCGTAACTGTCTTTTGCCAGTGTGAAGAGGCCCGACGTGTCTGCAAGATCACTGTTTTCGAGCGATGCGGTATAGGGAGCGCCGTTCTTGCTGTACAGTAAAATCAACTGCGTGTTGTCAAAGGGATAGTTCGTGAAGGCGTCGCGCACCGACTGTTCGTAGGTCGTATTTCCCGTGATTTCGGTAACGTCCATAAATCCGGACAGCGCTGCATCTCCGGCATTTACCAGTTTGGCCGCGTCATCGGCGCCGAGATATTTTTCAATGCCGTATTCGATGCCGTCCTGCTTTTCCGTCGTCGGGCCGAAGGTAAGCCCGTTCATGGTCATCTCCTGAGAGGAGTTCTTCAGCACGTCGAGGTCGAGCGCGTAATATTTCTGAGCGGAATAGGTCGGGTCGGTCACGTCGAACTTTTTGCTGTCGTCGGAAGAGAACAGATCCAACGAAACTTCCGTCGCGCTGTTTTCAGAAACGGCGGTTTCATATTCGGCGTTGGTCATGACTTCGTAAGTGAGCCCGTCGAAGAAGGCGTAGCCCTGCACGTAGCCGTATCTGGAAGAAACGGTGCCTTCGACCTGTTCGCCCAGCCCGAGCACCACGGTAAAGGTGGTCGCGGAATAGGAGGAGGCCTTCAGATATACGGTGTACTGGACCCAGCCGTTGTTCTGTTCGCCGTTGGGGTTCAGTTTTTCCGTATCGATGTTTTTGATCATGAGCGGATCCTGCGCGTTTCCGCCCACGGTGTTCGTGACTCTGATATAGGCGCCGCGGTCTCCGTCCACCGTTTCGCCGTCCGCATAAGACATTCCGTAAGTTTTGACCCAAACGGAGAACATCGCGCTCGTATTCGGCTGCAAGGTGATGGAAGTGGAGGTATATCTCGTCGCGGTACCGTAATTATTGGTACGGTAGTTGTGCAGCATGAGAACGTGGGTCCCGTGATCCTTGTCCTCCGTGCCTGCTTCCGCCCAAGGGGTGCCGGGATTGACTTTGTCGATGTCCGCCGCGGTGAGGTCGTCGAGCGTGAAGTCCTGCGCCTCATAATCCGGATCCTGATCCGCTTTCTCCTCTTCGGATTTTTCGAAAGCGGCTTCCGCAATGTCCCAGCCCGGAATATCGTAATCGTTGTCGATATCCGTATAGTATTCGTCGGGGAGTTTGTCCTCGTCGTCCTCGTCCTGATATTCCTCGTACGTGTTTCTTGCATACAGGAATTTGTCGCCCCAGTCGAGCGAGGTATCCACGATGCCCGATTTTGCGGTGGAGGAACTTGCCGAATTGCCGCTCGAGTTGGAATCGGAAGACCTTGTCCAACTGTCGGGCGAAGCGATCATATACGCCCCGTCGCTGTCGTCGAAATACTCGAAGTCGCCGTTGGCAAAAGTCTGAGTGTCCGTCCTAG
>DXCO01000019.1 GCA_019115945.1 Candidatus Borkfalkia excrementavium
GGAAAGGAGTGGAGGTGATCGAGGGAGAGATATGCCCGGATCATATCCATATGCTGGTAAGTATCCCACCCAAAATGAGCGTTGCGGGATTCATGGGGTATTTGAAAGGGAAGAGTAGTTTGATGATATATCAAAAATGGGGGAATATGAAATTTGCATACCGCAACCGCGAATTTTGGTGTAAGGGATACTATGTAGACATAGTAGGAAAGAACACGGCAGCGATAAAAGAATATATAGCAAACCAGTTGAAGAAGGATAAGGAAAGCGAGCAGTTAAGCATATTTGACCCGCGGGACCCGTTTACGGGTAGCAAGTAACCAATGCATGGCTGGCAGGCCAATAAAAAGCGCACTTGTGCGCAGCCGGTAAAGTTTAGGGTTATACCCGAAAATGAAAATCCCCGCGTGGAAACGCGGGGATTTTTATTCGGTGCCGAAGCGCGCCGCTTCAAAAACATTTTGAGATCAGCGCATCTTGTTTTTCATGCTCGCTTCATAACATAAAACGGTCGCGGCAACGCCCACGTTGAGCGAATCGCACTTGCCCAGCATAGGAATGGCGATCATTTTATATTCCCCGTCGTACCATTCGCGCGTTATGCCGTAACGCTCGCTTCCCATTACGAGCGCGGTTTTTATGCCGAACGGTTCATCGTAATAGTACTTTTCCGCCCGCGTATCCGCAAGATAAACGGTAAAGCCGTGTTCTTTGAGCCACTTGCGGCAGAGGGCGACGCTTTCAAATTCGAATACGGGAACGGAGAGGATGGCGCCCTGGCTGCCTTTGATGAGTTTGGGATGCGTCAGCCGCGCTTTCCGGTTGCATAAAAATACGCCGTCCAGTCCCGCGCCGTCCGCCATGCGCAGCATCGTGCCCACGTTCCCCGGGATCTCGATGCCGTCCAAAACCAGAATGACCGCATTTTTCGGCGGGTTGAAAGAGGCGATATCGTGCGAGGGGAGTCTGGCAAGCGCCATCAGCCCGTCCGGCTGTCCGCGTTCGGAGATCTTTTCAAACGTCTTTTCCGAAACGGTATATAAAAGATCCGTTTTTCCGGCAAGTTTCTCTGCAAGTTCGCAGGCTTCGGGCGTGCGGATATGGTCGGGGCAGAGGATGAGCGAATCGATCGGGGTGTCGAATTGCTCGCACATTTTCAGGATCCATATCCCTTCCGCAACGAAAAGTTTGTGCGGGTTGGGTTTTGAATTGGAAAGAATGCCCTTGATCTGCTTGATCTTCGGGTTTTGTTCGCCGATCGGCAGAAATGCATGCCGCCCGATCACTTCTTGAATGTCCATAGGCAAATATTAGCAGAATTTTTACGATAAGTCAAGCCGTACGCAAGCGGGGAGAGGAAACGATCCGTAGGAAAAAATCAAAAAGTCCCTCTGCGGCAATTTGCCGCAGAGGGACTTTGGGTTATCCCTCGTATTCCTGGAACAGATCGGGGGCGGAATGCCCCATAATGGAATACTGCGCTTCGATGTCGATCGTTCGGTTGCTATCGTTCAAAGTAATGTCATATCCTGCGTAAGAGCCGCTGGCCAAAGTGTTTCTGACTCCGTGTATGTGCGCATCCGTTCTGGAGCACGCAACGGGGTGAACGAGCAGGTTGTGGCCGTAAATATAATTCTTTGAATTGCTCAGCCAGGTACGCATCTGCGAATCGTCCGTTGCGGGAACGTAAATTTTCAGATCTTTATGGGCGGTAAACGCGCCGCCTTCGATCATCACGTCAGAAACGCCGTTATATTCGTCTTCGTCTCCCTCCATGGTAACCGAGGCGAGTTTGATATGGGAAAAAGCGTCTTCCTGCACGCGCGAGACATCCGCTCCGACAACTACATTCTCGATGAATTGATTGTAAGAGGCCGCATGGTTAAAGACCTGACTGAACCCCGAAACGGTATACGTTTTGCTTTCTTTGTCATAATTTGCCTGCGGTTCGCTCGCCGCGGGCAAAAGCCGCAGGATCTTCGCTCCGCCCTCGTCCGTCTGAATGAGCGCGCCGTTTTCGACGGAAAATTCACCTTCGCCGGATACGGTGATGCTCTTCAGATTTTTCAGCCCCGCAAGCGCGTTATAATCGATCATGGAAATGTCTGCGGGAAAACCCGCGATCTCTTCGATGGACGACAGATTGAACGCATACGCGCCGATGCTGAAATAGACGCTCAGATCATCTGCAAAGGTCAGTTTTTTGAGCGAACTCTCTTCCAGCGCGTTTTCCGCGATCCCGTCCACTTCCAGTCCGCGGAATTTTGCGGGAACGGTCGCTTCGGTCGCGCCCTCTTCCGCACCGATCACGTGCACGTCTCTGTCTTTGACCTCAAAAACGAGCCCGTTTTCGGTATAGGTGCCGTTTTTCGGAGCGTTCCCTCCGCTTCCGCCGCAGGCGGCGAAAGCGGAGCGTTCCCTCCGCTTCCGCCGCAGGCGGCGAAAGCGACGGCCATACTCAGCAGGATCAGAGTAAGAATGGACGTAAATAATTTTTTCATATTCAACAAGACCTCCTTATTTGGTCACGGTTATTATATCATAGTATTTTCGGTTCAGTCAACTTCCGTAAATATAAAGTGGCAACGGATTTTTTTGCCGCATACATTGTAAGAGAACCTATTTACGGCGGCAAAATTATGAACAAAGGATACGGTCGCACCGCATTATCATGTTATGCGGGCGTAGTGAATCAGTCAATCATCACCAATGTCACCGCTCTTTTATTCGTGCCCTTTATCCAACTGTACGGATTTTCGCTCGTACGTCTCGGGCTTCTGACGGCGGTCAATTTTGCCGCGCAGGTATGCGCGGATCTGTTTCTGCTCTTTTTTATCGACAAGTGTTCGCTGAAAAAGTTGGCGATCGCCGCTTCCGCCATGAGTTTTGCGGGGCTTTTGTTTTACGGTTTCGTGCCCTTGCTCTTTTCGGGGGAGCTCGTATATGCGGGCATCGTGCTCGCGACCTGCGTCTTTGCCTTTTCGGGCGGCATGCTCGAAGTCGTGCTCTCTAACGTGGCGGACAGATTGCCGTCCGGCTCCGGGGTTTCCATCTGCCTGTTGCATACGGCGTACGCCTGGACGCAGGTCGCGCTCGCGGCCGTCGTCTGGCTGTGGCTCGGCGTGTTCGGCACAAGGTGCTGGAATTTCGTCATGTTCCTGTTCGCCCTCATTCCCGCCGCGACGCTCGCGCTCCTTGCACGGGCAAAAATAGATCGGGGCGAGGGGTGCGTCAAAGTCAAAAGTACGATCGGCGGACTGTATTTTCTCGCCCTTGCGGCGGTGTTTTTCGGTTACGGGGCCGAAGTTACGCTCAATCAGTGGATCGCCGCTTTTGCCGGCGAGGCGTTGGGGCTGGGCGAATATGTCAGCGAATTTATCGGCATGGCCTTGTTTGCTGCGTTTTTGGGCGCGGGCGGGCTGATTTATGTGAAAGTTTCTTCAAAGCGCCGTAAGTTTCCGTTCCCCGCTCTCATCGTTTCCTCCGCAATCGCCGGAGGCTGTTATTTGGCCGTTGCGCTGTTGCCTTCGCCCGTTTTGGCGCTCGTGGCGGCAACGGTGTGCGGGCTGTTCGTCGGCGTTCTGTCTCCGGGCATCATGACCGCCGCAAGCGACAACCTTCCGCAGGCGGGCGCCTGGATGCTCGCCTCTTTGGCGGTCGCGGCGGATCTGGGAGCGGCGGCCCTTCCTGCTACGGCGGGAGCGCTTGCCGATATGTCAGGCATGCGGTTTGCCTTTTTGGTCTTGTCCGCAGTGCCTTTCGTGTCGGCTGTTTTGCTCGTATTTATGGCAAAGCACGGCCGAGCAAAAAAACTTCCCGTTGACTTTCCGACAAACAATAAAAATACTTGACTTTTTATACTATGTATAATATAGTATAGAGGACTCACTTTTTTGAAGGACGCGCATGATTTCATAGATACATGCGCATATGCGAATGCTTACAGGGCAGGGGGACGGCATTCGCTTTTTGCCGGTGAGAAAGTAAAATACGGAAACGCCGCTTGATCCTTCGGGTATAAAGATGTTTCTGCGGCTGGTATGGAAACTGCGAAAATGGATAAAATGAGAAAAATGCAGTCAAAAGAAAAAGAAACACGCTCTTCCGAACCGGAAACCGCGGCTTCCTGCGGCGAAAATACCGCGCTTGCGCCGGAACGCGCGGCCTCCCTGCAGGAAAAGAACGGCGCGGCGGAAAAAAAGAAGGGCGTTTACGGCGTTAAAATTTTCAATTATAAACTCGTCTATCTGCTCTTGATGGTGCTCGTCATGTCTTTTGCGGGGTTTGTGGTGGAAAATCTTTTCCGCCTTCTGCGCGACGGTGTGATCAACAGCCGCCGCCAGATCCTTCCCTTTTTGTTTGCCTACGGCATTGCAGTTTTCGTCATGTACGTTGCGATCGGGACGCCGCGCGAGATGCGCCTTTTCAAATGGAGCATCTTCAAAAAGGAAAGCAAACTCTCCTCCGCAAGCAAATACGTATGCTATTTTCTCGTCGTGTTCGCGTTCATTTTTTTCGGAGAGATGATGTTCGGCACGTTCGTCGAATGGGTCTCCGGCGTCGTCCTCTGGGATTATACGGGTATTCCTCTGCGGTTCACGAAGTACACGAGCATTCCCACGGCGCTCGGCCTTGCCGCGGGGATCCTGATCTTTATGCGGTTCGTGTTCGAACCTCTCATGAAAAAGTTTGAAAAAATGGACGAAAGCACCGCATGGATCATCGATCTTTCCGTTGGGATTCCCATCGTGATCGACTGGCTCGTCATGCTGATTCTGATGCTCGGGTTTCAGTTTTCCGAAAACTGGTGGAGCATCACACTTTGATGAGTGCAATAAAACGCCCCGCCTTCCGTACGCGGAAGGCGGGGCGTATGTCCTGTTCGGGCATGTTTTTCGCTTTTTTGTTGCCCTTAATAGTCGGGCGCTTCGCAAGAAAAACGCGGCAAAGCGCGGAAAAATTAAAATTTCATGTTGTCGTCCGCAGCGTTTTGTTTTTGCGGTTTCTGGCGCGGATAATCGGAGAAAAAGGACACGTTTTTCGCGCGCATATTGTTCACGAAGAAAAAGAGGGGCGCGCCGAGCGCATAGACCCATACCGCTTCCGTCGCCGCAAGAGAGCCTGCGTACGTCCAATAGGTCGCGGCCTGCGTCCCGTAAGAGAGATCTCCGCACAAAAATACGATCACCACGGGGATCACCAGCGCATTGAAAAGTACGGGGAAAAATCCGCCGACGGCGAATTTTAAGGCGCTTTTTTTCAGCAGCCTGCCCGCAAAGTAAGTGCACAGCGCCGCGGCAAGCGTCGCGAGCGAACCGATGAATACGTCGTAGACCAAAAAGGGCGACGCCAGGTTGCTCAGCATACACCCGATATAAAGGGCGGGCACCGCTTCGGGAAAAAACAGGGGAAGGATGCACAGCGCTTCGGCGGGGCGGATCTGTAAAAATCCGTTATACGCGAGCGCGCCGAACGCATAGGTGAGCGCAACGTACAGCGCGGCGATCACGCCCGCTCTGCACAGCCGTTTCGTGGCAATTTTTTGCATGATTCAGTTACCTCGGTTGTTTTTAGGTAGTGTTTTCCGAAAACCTACCGCACAAGAGGATAACAAAAAACCGCGCCGTTGTCAACAAATTTCGGCGCGGTGTGTGTAAAAATTGACGCTTTGGCGGACTTTGAGGGTCAGGAGACGATGATGTTTTCCAGCAGCAGATAATCGAAATCCACCCCTTCCACGAAATCCCTCGGCAAAAATTTCACGTGGTTGAATTTCGCAAAGTTCATGATGTGCGTTTTCAAGAGTACGGGGGTGGGGCAGTCGAGTTCGCGGCAGATATCGAAAAGATAATTCAGAAAATGCGAATAGGTCAGTTTTTCGCCGCCCTCGTACACGAATTGTCTGCGTATTTTTCCGCCACGATAAATTTTTGCCCAAATTTTGAACATGCTCCGCACGGCCCTCTCGTTTTTCGAATCATTATATAGGAATTTTTCAAAAAAGTAAAATATAATTGACATATTTCCGACAAAAATATATACTATTTGAAAGAGAAGCCGAGGGCTCATACGCCTGTTTTGCCTTCGGCAAGATTCCCGCTTCCGCTCGGCGGAGGCGCAAAAAGGAGCATGGAATGAAAAAACTGGAATCGGATATTTTGAAGATCCTCGAAGAAGACTGCCGCTATTCCGCCGCAAAGATCGCCGTCATGCTGGGCAAGACGGAGCAGGAGATCTGCGCCGCGATCGAGAGCATGGAGGAGCGGGGCGTGATCGTCAAATATACGGCGATCGTCAACGGGGAACGCCTTTCCGACGAGACTGTCCAGGCCCTCATCGAGGTGCGCGTGACCCCGCAGAAGACGAACGGGTTCGACGCCATTGCGGAGGAGATCTATCGTTTCGACGAGGTGAAGAGTTGCTATCTGATGAGCGGCGGGTTCGATCTGGCGGTATTTATCGAGGGCAAATCTCTGCGCGAAGTCGCGCGTTTTGTTACGGAAAGGCTGTCCACGATCGACGATATCCTCTCCACGGCAACGCATTTTATTCTCAAAAAATATAAGATCGAGGGCACGGTCGCGGACAGGGAAGACGCCGCCAACATGAGATTATCGGTGCAGCCATGAGGAAATTTGTCAATTCTAAAGCGGAAAACTTAAAACCGAGCGGCATACGCAAATTTTTCGACATCGTCTCGGAAATGAAAGACGCGATCTCCCTCGGCGTGGGGGAGCCGGATTTCATCACGCCGTGGAATATCCGCAACGCCGCCGTGAAAAGCATTCAGCGCGGATATACGCAATATACGGGCAACAGAGGCCTGACCGCCCTGCGGGAGCAGATCGCCCGCTATATGAAGGAGCGGTTCGGCGCAGAATATTCTCCCGAACATATTCTCGTTACGGTGGGTGCAAGCGAAGGAATCGACCTCGTGATGCGCGCGATCTGCGAGGAAGGGGACGAGATCCTCGTGCCGGATCCCGGTTACGTCTCTTATTTCCCCTGCGTGCAACTTGCGGGCGGCACCGCCGTACCCGTGCACTGTTCGGCGGAAAACGGGTTTATCCTGACGCCTGAAGCGATCGAAAGGGCGGTCACGCCGAAGACGAAAGCGATCGTGATGCCGTATCCGAACAACCCTACGGGCGGCATCATGACGAAGGAACAGTTGGAGGCGATCGTGCCCGTGATCGAAAAGCACGATCTCCTCGTCGTGTCCGACGAGATTTATGCGGAACTCACCTACGGCGGAAAGCACGTGTCCGTCGCATCTTTGCCGGGCATGAAGGAGCGCACCGTCGTCATCAACGGGTTTTCCAAGGCGTTCGCAATGACGGGCTGGCGCATCGGCTTCATCTGTTCTCCCCCCGAGATCGATGCGGCCGTTCTGAAAATTCATCAGTATACTCTCCTTTGCGCCTCCACGGCTTCGCAGTACGCCGCGCTCGAGGGGCTGAAAGACGGGTTTGCCGACCGCTTTGCTTCCGTCGAGGCGATGCGCGAAGAATACAACAAACGCCGCCGTTTCATGGTGGATTTTTTTAACGGGATCGGGTTGTCCTGTTTCGAACCGAGAGGGGCGTTTTACGTGTTTCCCTCCGTGGAAAGCCTCGGCATTGCGGGCGAAGAATTTGCAAACGGGCTCCTTCGCGCGGAAAAGATCGCGGTGGTGCCGGGCGACGCGTTCGGCGACGCCGGAAAATATCACGTGCGCTGTTCTTACGCCACGTCGATGGCCAATCTCGACGAGGCGTCGCGCCGTATCGAAAAATACGTGCGCGCGCTGCGGGCGCGATGAAGAAAACGCAATTTGCACAGGGGTTTCGGCCGCTTATCACGGTTTCAACTTGACATCGCCGGCGGAAAGGTATATAATAGAAAGGTAAAAGTGGTTCCGCGCACAGGATGCGGAATCACTATTTTACAAATATCGGCGGCCGCCGGGCGGCGCCGGCAGAAATAAAAAATTTTTTCGGAGATGGTATCATGGCGGAAGAATTTATCATGACCCAAAAGGGGTACGACGAAGCGAAAGAGTATCTCAATTATTTGCAGACGGAAAAGAGAAAAGAGATCACCGAGCGCATCAAAGTGGCGCGCGGATTCGGGGATCTGAGCGAAAATGCCGAGTACGACGCGGCGAAAAACGAAGAGGCGCTCAACGAAAGCGAGATCCGCGAGCTGGAAAACAAGATCAAAAATGCCAAGATCATGGAAGAAAGCACGGACAACAGCATGGTGCATTTCGGCAACGTCGTCACCGTTTCGTATTTCGACGAAGAGGACGGAGATCTTGAAGAGACGTATACGCTGATGGGGTCGACGGAAGCGGATCCGGAAAACAACGTGATCAGCATCGATTCGCCCTTTGGTTCCGCGCTGATCGGCGCAAAATGCGGAGATACGGTCACCGTGCATTCCCCCCGCGGAGATTATCAGGTCAAAATTCTCGCAATCAAGTGACGTTTCGGGCCGAAGTTTGACGATACGCCCGATATGTTTTAAGCAAGAGGAAATCAATGGACGCAAAAATCACAAAAAAAAGACTGGGCCATATGCTCTCTTATGACTGGATCAAGATCATTGCCATCTGCGCGGCGGTGGTGTTTGTCTGGGTCATGCTGTTTGCGACCCTCGCCACGCGCGCCACGATGGGGCAGACGTTCGAGATCTACGTCTATACGGGCATAACCGTGCATACGGACAGGATCGGCAATCTGAACATGCTGCATTCGAACGGCGCTCTTTCTTACGATGTGCTCGATTATAATTTTACGACGCTGAGCGAACCGAGCACGCAACTTTCCGCCTATATGCCCAACAATCAGGGGGACGTCATGTTCATCACCGATACGGTGATCACGGAAACGACCACGGACGAGGAGACGGGCACGGAAGAGACGACCATAACCGATTACGGCGATCTGCACACTTTCCTCAATAATTATCTCTCGTATATCTCGTGGGCAGGCGAAGTCGGCGAAGTAGATATTTACGGCAAAAACGTGGCCGCGGAAAGTTATTTCGGCAACTGCGCCGCCTATCTTTCGGAATTTTATAAAGACAAGGACGGGGACGGTACGGGCGATATCGATCCGGCTTCTTCTCCCGAGCAGGATACGGAAAAAATCGAATCCGCTTTCCGCAGCCGCATCAGAAAGGACAAGCGCTATAAAAGAGAATCGGATATAAAAGAAGGGTTGGAAAGGGAATACGACCGCATTGAAAAACTGCGCGTCGCGTATAACAACGTCGAAGGTTATTTTGCAGACGGCACGCTCGGCATCCGCGAAAAGGAACTCACCCTTGAAACGGATTCCGACGAAGACGGCAACAACGATACGGTCAAAGTGCAATATGCGATCGATCTGAGCGGGATCCGGAACATCGAAGATTTTATGATCAATAACAAGACGGAGGACGAAAACGGGGCCGGTACGGGCAAAGATCTGTGCATGCTGATCCTGAACGAGAAGAGTCAGGAAGCGGCGCTGCGCTACGAGGCGGTGACCTTCCTTGATTATATCGTAAAAACGTATAACGCCGAATGATTTCGTTCATAATGCGTAAACAGGGAGGTGCGCCATGCGCTGTTCTATTTACGATGCATTGAAAAAATATAGCAGGCGGCACGCCGCGCGCTTTCACATGCCGGGGCATAAGGCGAACCGCCGGCATTTTCCCTTTTTCAAAGATGCCGCTCTGGATATCACCGAACTTTCCTTTTCCGACTGTCTTGAAAATCCGGACGGGATCATAGCGTCTGCGGAAAGGGATATCGCCGAAATTCTGGGCGCTGAAAAAAGTTTTATCCTGACGGACGGGTCGAGTTGCGGCATATACGCCATGCTCTACGCGGTCAAACGCCGCGGCGGGAAAGTGGTGATTTCGCGCAATTCGCACAAGAGCGTTTACAACGCCTGCGCCGTGCTCGGGATAGAGCCGTATATCTTAAAAGGCAACGAACTGAACGGCGTTCTGCTGCCGCCCGCCGCGGCGGAGATCGAGGACGCTTTCAAAAAAGAGCGTGACATCTGTGCCGCGTTGATCACTTCTCCCGATTATTACGGAAATATTTCCGATTATCAGTCGATACGCAAAGTCTGTACCCGATACGGGAAACTGTTTCTGGTGGACGGCGCGCACGGGGCTTACCTGCGTTTCGATCCCGATTCGGCCGGGGCTTATGCAGGGGAATATGCGGATGCGTGGGTAGACGGCGCGCATAAGACGCTTCCCGCTCTCACGCAGGGCGCGCTGCTCAACGTCAGGGAAAAGAGCCTTGTTCCCGATCTGAAAGAGGGGTTGGACGCATTCCGTACGACGAGCCCGTCTTATCCGATCATGGCGAGCGTGGAATACGGCGTCAAATACCTCGCCGAAAAGGGCGCCGCTTTGATCGATACGCTGAAACGGGAACTTTCTCTGATGAAAATGCGCCTGAAAAAGCGCGGGATCCTGTATTATGAAGAGGGCAGAACGCTGCAGTTTTCCGTCGATTTCGGCGGAATGGGTATTTCTCCCTATCTTGCGCAGGAAGAATTGGAAAAACGGGGTGTCTTTGCGGAGATGAACGACGGAAGATATCTTCTCTTTTACCTTTCTCCGCTCACAAAGCCCTTCTGGCTGTGGCGTTTGGAACACGGCATCCGGCGCATAGTGAAAATGCGCTCGCTGCGTAACACCTACGAATCCAAACCCGAATACGTCAACGGGCTGAAAAAATTCAGTTATCTGACCGCGCTCACCTTTGCGAAAGAGCGCGTACCGCTGTCGGAAGCGGCGGGCAGGATCTGCGCGCGGAACGCAGGCGTTACGCCCCCGTGTTTTCCCGTGGTCGTCGCGGGCGAACAGATCACGGAACAGGCGGTCGCGGCGCTCGCCGCGGCAAAGCACACGTTCGGAACGGACGGCGGCATCGAAGTTATCAGGATAGGCGTCGGCAAATGAAGGGAAGATTTATAGCGTTCGAAGGCTGCGAAGGCGCTGGCAAATCCACGCAGATCCGCTTGCTTTCGGAATATCTGAAAGAAAAAAATATACCCTGCCTGATTACGCGGGAGCCGGGCGGCGGCAAGATCTCCGAGGAGATCCGCCGGATCATCCTCGACGGAAAAAATACGGAAATGTCGGATTCCTGCGAGGCGCTGCTGTATGCGGCGGCGCGTGCGCAGCACCTCTCCGATACGGTCGCGCCCGCTTTGGAGCGCGGAGAATTTGTGCTCTGCGACAGATATATATTTTCCACGTTTGCTTATCAGGGCTACGGCAGGGGAATGGATATGGGTTTCCTGAAAGACATCAATCGATTCGCTTTGGAAAAATATATGCCCGATCTCACCCTGTTTTTGGATATCCCGTCCGAACGGGCGTTCGAAAGGAAGCACGGCGCTGACGAAGAGGACAGGATGGAACAGGCGGGCGGGGCTTTTCACAGCCGCGTGTACGGCGGATACAGAAAATTGCTCAAAGAATACGAGGGGCAGATGGTCGCCGTCGATTGTTCGGGGACCAAATACGAAACGAGCGCGAAAATAGCGGAATTGCTCCGCGCGCGCGGATTTTTCGGTTGAACATTGCGGATCGTTTGGTGAGTTATGTCGGTTTTTCAGGTCAGCAAAGCATATAAGATCGTTGCGGCGGACGCGGCGCGCGGAGAACTTTCGCACGCATATCTGTTCGTTTGCCCCGACGCGCGCAATCTGCGCGGCTGGCTTTTGGAACTTGCCGTACTGATCGCGGGCGGAGACGGACGCGTTTCCGATCTCATCAGAAGGGAGATGTATGCCGACTGCCGCGTAATGCCCGCGCCGGGGGGCAAACTGACCGTCGCGGACGTACGCGATTTGGTGGACGATTGCTGTATACGCCCGATCGAAGGGGATAAAAAAATTTACGTTCTCGACAACGCGCAGGATATGAACGCCGCCGCGCAGAACAAATTGCTCAAGGTACTGGAAGAACCGCCCGCGAACGTGTATTTTCTGCTGGGCGCGACGAATGAATATCCCGTCCTGCCTACCGTTCGGTCGCGGACGAAAAAACTGGAACTCTCCTCTTTTTCTGACGGAGAGATAGAAAAATACATACGGGAAAAATATCCCGCGCGGGACGATGCGGAAAAGATCGCTGCCGTTTCCGGCGGCATCGTCGGCAGGGCGGAGGACCTTGCGGAAGGAGGTTCTCTCGCGGCGAAGGGGGAAGAATTGGCCCTTCTTGCGATGAATCTGACCGTCGCATCTGCCGTTTCCGCCTCGAAAAAATATGCGGACAAGTCGGAAGCGGATGCGTTTTTGTCCGTCCTGCGGCTGGTTTACAGAGATATCCTCATGCTGAAATTGGGCAGAGGGGGGAATCTTCTCTCGGGCGGGGAAGAGCGCGTGCTGCGCAAAGCGGCGGGGCGGTATACGGCGGCCGCGCTCGTCAACGCGCAGGAAAAAATCGCCGAAACGGAAAGAAATCTTAAATTCAACGCAAATCTTTCCGTCAGCCTGGAGACGTTGCTCATCGCGATTTTGGAGGGACGATGAAGGTCATAGGAATCAAATTCAAAGAGGGCGGAAAAATTTATTATTTCGCGCCCAAGAAAAACGAAAAATACGAAGAGGGAATGCAGGTCATCGTAGAAACGAGCAAGAGCGTCGAATTCGCCACGGTTGCGTTTCCTCCCAAAGAAGTGGACGAATCGGAGGTCGTGCAGCCTCTCAAGCCGATTTTGCGCATCGCAACGGACAAGGACCGCGAACAGATCAGAAAGAATGCGGAACGCAAACCGCAGGCGATGAAGATCGCGCAGGAGAAAGTGGAAAAGCACAACCTCAAAATGAAACTGATCGACTGCGAATTCACTTTCGACGGCAGCAAGATCATCTTTTATTTCTCCGCGGACGGGCGCGTCGATTTCCGCGAACTCGTCAAAGATCTGGCCTCCGTTTTCCATATCCGTATCGAATTGAGACAGGTCGGCGCGCGCGACGAGACGAAACTGCTCGGCGGCATCGCCCCCTGCGGCAGAGAGTGCTGCTGCGCGGGCGCCATGCCCGATTTCCGCAAGGTGTCTATCAAAATGGCAAAGGTGCAGGGCCTGTCGCTCAACCCGGGCAAGATCAGCGGGCTGTGCGGAAGGCTGATGTGCTGTCTGAGTTACGAAAACGATTATTACAGCGAAGTTTATAAAAAAATGCCGAAGGTCGGCTCGGAGGTGTCCACTCCCGACGGAAAGGGAACGGTCGTTTCCGACAATATGCTGAAACTTACGGTGCGCGTAAAGATCGAAAAGGACGGCAGCCTCGTCTATAAAGATTATCCCCTGAAAGATATCCGCTTTAAGGGCGGGAAAAGGGAAGAGGCGGACGAAAAAGTTTCGGAAGATCTGAAAGATATCCTGGACTGACGCCGATTTTTTCAATTTTTTGCAAAAATTTTGAAAAAATTATTTTGTTTGCCTTTACGGTTTTCAAAATTTATGTTATAATAGATTTACTCGAAAGCGGTGTGATTTTTCGCGGCGAGTATTTGATGTTATTTGGAGGTTGTAGGTTATGGCTCATAAAATTTCGGAAGATTGCATTTCCTGCGGCGCTTGCGCGGATACTTGTCCCGTAAACGCGATTTCTCAGGGTGACACGCAGTATCAGATCGATCCCGACGTGTGCATCGATTGCGGCGCTTGCGAAGACGGATGCCCCGTCAGCGCGATCAAACCCGAATAATCGGACGGAAAAGAATAAACCTGCGCGGATTTTTATCCGCGCAAGTTTTTGTCTTTGACGCAGGAGCGCAACGGAATCGCAACGGGGATATAGCTCAGTTGGTAGAGCGCTTGAATGGCATTCAAGAGGTCATGGGTTCGATTCCCACTATCTCCACCAGACCCCGGATATATGGTATTTTTCAGCAAGTCGATACTGTATATCTTGGGGTCATTCTTTTTTATCGGAAGTATCCGGATCTCAATATCGCAAACGGAAAAAATTTATAAAATACCGAACGGAAAAGACCGCATCCTCAGTAAAAGAGGATACGGTCTTTTGTTTGTGCGCCTTTCCGGCAAGTATTCAAAAGCGATAAAGCATATGCCGTGTTTTCCGCCGTCGAAGGCGACGGCGGCGCCCTCGTTTTTGGTAAAAAGGATTGAAAATATATTGCGGTTATGTTATAATAAAAGGGCGAAACAAACTGTATAAACAGAACCAGGGGTATTTTCTTTGATCAAGAACATACTTGATTTTTTGCACCCTGTTTTCAGAATTTGGCAAAATGCAAATTCCGTTCAGCAGGGTGCATGACAGGTATCCCTTTCTGTTTAGTTTGTTTCGCGACAATCGGGGTTTGCGTTTTCGGTGCGTCGGCTTCGGTTGGCGCACTTTTTTTATTTTTTGCACCTTTTTCAGACGCGGTGAATGGAGTTTTTATATTGTATCGGCGTCATTTTCGTAATTTTTTTGAACAGCAGATTAAAATAGCGCGGATCGGAAAAATTCAGTCTGTCCGAGATTTCCGCCATATTGCAGGAAGTTTCCCTGATCAGTTTTTTCGCTTCCGTAATTTTCAGTTCGTTAAAATAAGTTATGATGGATTTTCCCGTCTGCTCTTTGAACAGTTTGCTTACATACGATCTGCTGTAATGAATGTCTTCGCAGATTTCGTCGATATAAATTTTTTCATAGACTTGTTTTTTCATGGCTGCAATGACGGAACTTACGATTTCTTCGGCCACGTTGTCCACGATGAAAAAGGCGTTGCCCTCTTTGCTCGAATTTTTTTTGCGCAAAATCGTGATCAGGAACAGTTCCATATACAGTTTGATCATCTGCTCGCCGCCGAAGCGGGAATTTTCGAGGTAAGATGCGTTTTTTCTGACGGGCAGGGCAAACGTGTTTTCCGCTTCTTCCAAAAGTTTCGTTAAAATACCTTTTTCGCTTCTCTGCAATTTGGTCTTGTAATTGTGCAGCATGGAAAGAAAGGGAGAAACGCTGTTGAAACACAGTACGAAAATGTTCGAACTGCGCTCGTTGTTTCCCTTGATCGAATGCTGCTGGTAGGGGCTGAGGAAAAAGAGATCCCCCTCGCTCATAAATGTGGGAGCACCGTCTATATAATAGAAAATAGAGCCTTTATCGATGTAGACAAGTTCCCAGAATTCGTGTTTTTCGCTCGGATAAACATAGTCTACGGGCAGTTCAAGATATTCGATCGTCACGATGTTTTTGATTTGTACGATGTTTTTAATCGTATGTTTATAATATTTTTTCATGATGACCCCATTATACTACAAAAATTTGATTTGTCAATATGTATGAGATAATATTATGATAAATATGGACGATTTATCATTGAATAAATCATCTGCATGACTTAAAATTGAATTAAGCAAGGGCGCTTCGGCGGGCTTGCAAAAAAGGAGGAGAAGGATGAAAGTAATCGTTGCGTCCTTTCAGTACGAAGCGTGCGGCATGTCTTCCACGTTTCCGGGAACGGGCGATTTCGAGTGCGCGGAAGGGCGCGATGTTTATCGCAAACTGGACGTGGAAGACGTCTTTCGCGAAAATGGAATCGAAACGGTCCCAGTATTTTATGCGAACGCTCTGCCCGGCGGGATCTGCCCTTTGGCGATATACGAAAGTTTTGCGGAAAAGATCCTCTCCGGAGTCAGGGAACACGCGGATGCGGACGGGATTCTGCTCGTCTGCCACGGAAGTTCGGAAATCGAAAAGATCGGCAGCGGCGAACTCGATCTGGTTTCAAAGATCCGTTCGGTCGTAGGGGACCGCCCGCTGATCTCCGTCGCGTTCGATCTGCATGCCAATATCCATCCGCGGCTGATCCCGATGGTGGATATCGTGTGCGGTTATAAGACGGCGCCGCATACCGATCAGCGAGAGACGCACAGGGCCGCGGCAAAAATTCTTGCCGACGCGCTCTGCGGCGGCCATAGACCGGTGGTGCGGATGGTGAAAGTGCCCATGCTTCCTGCAGGCGATACCATGCTGACGGCGGAAGAGCCCCTGCGATCGCTGATCGCGAAGACGCGCGCGGCGGAGCAGAACGGGATTTTTCGCGTCAATCTCTTTTTCTCGCACATGTGGGTGGATGCGCCGAACACATGCGCAAGCGTCACGGTAACGGCAGCGGACGCCCGTTTGGCAGATGCCGCCGCAACGGATTTTGCAAACCGGTTCTGGCAGGCGCGCAAACAGTTTCGTTTTCGGGTGGAAACGGGGAGCGTTTCCGAATGCGTTCGCGCCGCCCTCGCCCGTACAGGCGGCAGGGTTTTTCTGACGGACAGCGGAGACAATACTACCGCGGGCGCGGAAGGGGACAGGACGGACATTTTGCAGGAACTTTTGCGCGTCGGCGCAGGGCGCAAAAAAATCTGCGTCAGCGGGATCACTTCCCCCGAGATCGTAGAAGGCACGCGCGGGTTGCGTGCGGGGGAGGAGATCGAAGTCCCCCTTCCCGCGGGCGCCGTAAAGGGAAAAATCGTCCGCCGCGGTAAAATCCTCGGCTGGGCGAAGGACGTGATCGGCGAAAGCGTCACCGTCGATGTCGGCGGGATCGACGTCATTTTTACGGAAAAGAGAAGCGCCTTTATCGCAAAGGAAAATTTTGAACTTGCGGGAGAAGATCTCGAAACTTACGAGATCGTTGCGGTAAAACAGGGATATCTTTTCAGCGAACTTGCGCCCTATTGCGACAAGCAGTATTTCGTCATGAGCGACGGCTCCAGTTGCGTGGATATACGCAGGCTCGGCCTGAAACGCATTCCCAGGCCCCTTTGGCCGCTGGACGATTTCGAGTGGCAGGCAAAAATTTAATCTTTATCTAATTGATCCGAAAAGGAAAAGGAGGAAAAAATGTCTTATTATAACGCCGAAGAAAGCAAAAAAAGAGTGGCAAAAGTGGTGGAACTTCTGCAAAAAGAAGGGGCGGATATCGCCCTTGTGTATTACGACGAACTGAATATCGCCAACGGCTGGTATCTGACGGGGTGGTGCCCGCAGTTCGAGAAGGGCGCCGTTCTGATCGGCAAAGACGGCACGGCCATGCTCCTCGGCGGGCCGGAAAGCGAACCGTTTGCCATTCAGTCTTCCGCCATCAACGATACGAGATGCTTCAAAGTGTTCATGGTGCCTGACGAAGAGTATCCGAACGCGAAGATCATCGGGTTTCCCGAACTGTTTCGCGAACTGAATGAAAAATTCCCTGTCCGCCGCGTCGGTCTTGTGGGAATGAGCGAGATGCCCTACGAACTGCACAGGCAGTTGGAAGAGGGGTTTGCGGGGTGCGAACTGGTCGATCTCACCGATCAATATCTGAAATTCCGCTACGTGAAGAGCGATTGGGAGGTGGAGCAGGCGCGTGCGGCGACGAGGCTGAGTTATCTCGCGTATAAAGAGATGCTGAAAAAGGTAAAACCGGGAGAAAAGGAATTTGCCGTTGCGGCGGCCGGTGAGGCGGTCTGCCGCGCAAACGGTGCCAACGGATTTGCATATCAGACGATCGTTGGCAGCGGAGTGCGATCGAACGCCGTCGTGCCGACCGCTACGGATAAGGTGATGCAGGCGGGGGAAATGGTCATGCTCGGCATTGCGCCGCGCGTCAATGGGTATGCGGGCACGTTCGGGCACACGGTCCCCGTCAGCGGAGAATATACGCCCGAACAGAAAAAGTGTCTGACCGATATGATCGAGGTGATGAAGGTCACCAAAAGCATGCTGCGCATAGGCAATACGGGCAGACAGATCGATGCGGAAGGACGCAAATTGTATGACAAGGGCGGTTATTTGAAATATCTGGTATGTCCGTTTGCGCATACCATGGGGCTGATGGAAGCGGAGGCGCCCTTTTTCGGGCCGAACAGCGACGACGTATTGCAAAAAAATATGATCGTGAACGTCGACGTCAGTTTCTTCGGCCATCCCGTATTGAACGGCCTTCGCGTGGAAACCTGTTACGTGATCACCGAACGGGGCGCGAAACCTCTCTGTCCCGAATTTGAAGAAGAACTTTTCAATTACGTAAAATAGGGGAGAAAAAATGAAAAACGGTAAAAAGAACTGGGTGTTTTGCGACGGCGACCTGCCGCCCGCGGGCAAGGATGCCTCTTTCCCCGGGCATGAGGCGCTGATGATCACGAACGTAGGCAAAAAAGATGCGTCCATCCGCATCAAGGTCCTTTTCGAGGACCGTCCGCCCTACGAAAATGTCACGCTGGATCTGGCGGCCGAGCGGACGGTCTGCCTTCGGCTGGACGGCCCGATCGGGAAAGAGAAATATCAGATCCCGCACGGGCAGTACGCGCTGCATATTCTTTCCGACGTGCCCGTCTGCGCCTGCTTCGGCAGGCTGGACGTGCGCCAGTCCAATATGGCTTATTACAGCCTGTCGGGATATGCGTTTTGAGCGGAGGCGGGGCGTGCAATGAAAAAGGGATCTCCCTACGCGGATTTTCTGTTTCCGACCGACTGGCAGAATGTGCTCTTTCTCAACTACGGAAAGGTCAGAACGGCGTCGCTCGCCCGCGTTCTGGGTACGGACGAGAAAACGATCGAGGAGGAAGCCGCCCGGCTCGGCCTCGGGGAAATAAAAGAAGACGTGCGCTGGACGAAAAGGGGATATATCACTGCGATCCGGAACAACTGGCATTTCCTTCCCCTTGAACAGATCATAGATCTTTTGGATACGGATGCCTCCTCCATGGAAAAAATTCTGCTCGAAGAGGATTTTCTGTCCGTAAAACTCGGCGAAAAACCGGATATCGGTCGCGTCGCGTACCGGCCGCTGTCCGCGCGCCGGAAAAGGGAATCGGAAAAAATCGGAAAGATCGTCCAGAGGGAATACGTCCCCGCGCTTTCCCGTCCCTTCGAATTTAACTATGACGAGTGCGATTCCCCTGCTGAAGATCTTTCGTCGGGCGAACGCGTTGTCTATTTATATGACGCCGTGTACGGCGAACACGGCTCATTGCCCGACGGGGAACTGTCCGCTCTTGCCGCACAGGGGGTGACGGGAATCTGGATGCCCGCGCTTCTGTCCGACTTTGCCGAGCACCCGTTTGCGCCCCGCCCGAAGGAGGAAAGGGAAAAGCGGACGGAGCGCATGCGCGGGATCCTAAATCAGTGCGCTGCGCACGGGCTGAAAGTCTTTCTGTATCTCAACGAGCCGAGGGCCTGTAAAACCGAAGATCTGCCCCCTCAACTGCGTGGGCATACTGTCGGGGAGTATTCTTCCCTCTGCATGGGGGATGAAAGGACAAAAAAATATCTTACGGACGCGACCGAACAGTTGTGCCGCGCGCTGCCCGGCCTCGGCGGTATCATTACCATCACGATGAGCGAAAATCAGACGCATTGCCGCTACTGGGGAGAGACGAACTGTCCGCGCTGCAAAGCGCGTTCCATGCAGTCGCTTGCGGCGGAAGTGAACAACTGTATCGCGGAAGGAGCGCGGCGTGCGGGCGGGACCGTGCGCGTCGTCGCCAATCTTTGGGGCTGGTCGCACTTTATGGGCTGGACGCGCGATGCGGTGCGCGAAGGGATCGATCTGCTGGACGCTTCCGTCGAGATCATGGCCGTCAGCGAATACGGAAAAAAGATCTGCAAAGGCGGGATCGAGAGCGAGATCATCGATTATTCTATTTCCAATCCCGGGCCGAGCGAAGACAGCGAATACCTTATGCGCTACGCCGCTTCCCGAGGCAGAAAAGTATGGGCAAAAATTCAGGTCAACAACAGTTGGGAGTGTTCCTCGGTTCCGTATATTCCAGCCTACGGGCTTGTCGCCGAACATCTCGATCGCCTGTCCGCTCTCGGCGTAAACGATTTTATGCTCTGTTGGACGCTGGGCGGGTATCCTTCGCTCGGGCTCCGGCTCGCAACGCAGTATTACAGGGCGGGGAAGGGCGTCGACCTGGCTGCCTTTTATGCAAGGGCGTTCGGAGAAAAAGCCGATGCTGCGGCGGCGGCCGTACAAAAGATCGAAAGGGCGTTTGCCGAATTTCCGTTCAGCCTGAACGTGCTTTACTTTGCACCGCATACTTTGGGAGGAGGAGAACTTTGGAGTACGGAGGAGATCGGGCTTCCCGCCACGATGGTCTGTTTTTCTTATGACGATACGGAAAAATATGCGCAGCCGTACGGAGAAGAGATATATCTTTCCCAAATGAAAAAACTTTCCGAAGGGTTTTGCGAGGGCGTGTCCCTCTTGGAGCGCGCCGTAGCGCAGGATGCATACGGAAAAGAAGTCTGCCTCTTCGCACGCGCGGCAGGTCTGCATTATGTATCCGCTTACCATCATGCGCGGTTTACGGCAGAGAAAAAAAGGGGATTTCCCGACCGCGTTTATGCTTTGCAAATCGTAAAAGAGGAGGAACAGGCCGTTCGGGAACTGTACCGATTGCAGGCAGCAGACGCGCGCATCGGCTTTGAGTCGTCCAACCAGTATTATTACAATGAAAACTCTCTGCTCGCAAAGATCGTGAACCTGAACAGAGTCGCTCAGCGGCTTGAAAAAACAGAAAAACCGGATGCGTAAAAGCGCGTCCGTCGAATAGAAAAAACAGAAAGGGGTAATTTGAATGAAAGCAAAAAAGATCATAGCGCTGTGTCTTACCTGTCTGTTCGGATTTGCACCGCTGTGCGCCTGCAATTCGGACAAAGGTCCTTCGGGGCCCGAAACCAAGCCCGTCAACGCGAATTACGATCCGCTCGGGCTGAACGAGATCGCCATCGGCATTTACATAACGCCGGACGACGCGCACCGCGAACAGAAGTATTTCGACTATATGGTAGAGGCGGGCATCAACTTCGTAAACGGGTTCCGCTGGTACGAAGATACGGACGACGAGGTCATGCAATGCCTGAATCTGGCCGAAAAGGCGGGGCTGCCCTTCCTCGTGAACGACAAGACGGTGCTCGACAACATCGAAACGTATTTCCAGACAAAAAATGCGGTACTGCTCGAATCGTCCATGCAGCAGATACAGAAATATGTCGATCATCCCGCCTATGCGGGGCAGTTCTTCATCGACGAGCCTTACCGCGATAAACTGGAGGATCTGGCCGAATTTACCAATCTGTACGAACAGGTGTTCCCCGGCAATTTTTGGAACATCAACATGTTTTCGCCGAACGTATCCGAACTCGGCTGCACATATGAGCAGTTTATGGACGATTACTTTGCCCTAACCAATGCGCGCGTGTATTCGTACGATCATTATCCTCTGCTGCAGTATGATGAAAACGATCCCTATGCCGACGGTATGGATACGGGATTTTATTATGGTTTGGATTTGGTTCGCTCGAAAACATTGGAACGGAATATCCCCTTCTGGACGTATATTCAGGCGATCGGGATCGGGGGCGCCGACGGGATCCTGACCAAGCGTGACCCGTCGAGAAACGATATACGCTGGTCAGAATTTATCAACCTGGCGTTCGGCGCGAAAGGGCTGCAGTATTTTACATATTTTACGCCCGCAAGCGGGGCGGAAACTTTCACCGAAGGGCTGATTGATGCGAACGGGGAAAAGACGGAACATTACGAAGCGGCCAAAGAGGTGAATCAGGAGATCAAGGCTTTCGGCAATATCCTGCTTTTCAGCGATGCGGAGGGCGTGATCTTCAACAAGCAGCCGAGCAACAACCGTTACAAACTGTATACGGAACCGTTCGAGTCATACGGCAGAGTGGAAAGTACGGGCGGCGATACCTTCGTGGCGGGATGTTTCCGCCATACGTCTACGGGAAAACAGTATCTGCTGATCACACCGCATACTCCGCTCGATTCCGCGCACGTCGAACTGAACGTAACGGGCAGCGGCGCGTTTGAAGCGTATGTGCACGGGCAGCGCACGGAAGTGACGGCGGAAAACGGAAAGGTCTCTTTCGACATCGCCGCGGGAGACGCCGTATTCATTCAGGTATAAAAGGAGGAAAACCAGATGAAAGGAAAACTGAAAAAAATTTTTGCGGGTGCGATGGGCGCCGCGATGATCTGCGCCGCCCTTGCAGGCTGCACGGGCAGGGCTCCGGAAGGAAGCGAGCCGGTCAACACCGATCAATTGCAGTTGTATATCGGCGTATACGAGGGCGGTCTCGGTTCCGATTGGGTCTATGCCCTGAAAAAGGACTTTGAAGACAAATATGCGGACGTAACTTTCGGGGATAAAAAAGGCGTTCAGTTGCGCATTTCCGAATCCAAGGCGTTTACGGGGGAATTCGGTACCTCAGGGACCGTGAACATGTCGCAGGAAGTGATCTTTGCAGAGGGCGCGGCGACGCTGTACTGTGCGGAACGCGGAGATTTTCTCGATATTTCCGATGTCGTGACAAAACCGCTGAATTACGATTTTGTCCGCAAGAGCACGGGTTCGGGAGAATCTGCGACGATCGAATCCAAACTCAATCAGGACCAGCGGGATTATTACAGCGCGATCGACGGAAAATATTACGCGCTCCCCACTGCGGAAGCCTACATGGGGCTTGCGTACGACATCGAGGTGTTCGAGGACAACAATCTGTATTTCGCGCCGGACGGTTCCTTTGTGACGGGACCTGACGCCGAACGCAGCAGCGGGCCTGACGGCGATCCCTCCACCGAGTGGGACAACGGCCTTCCGCAGACGTACGAGCAGTTTTATACCCTGTGCGCAAAGATCAAAAACGATCTGAAAATGATCCCCGTCATGTGGGGCGGCGCTTTGCAGGAAATGGTCAGTTTCCTTCTCCTTTCTCTGGAAGCGGACAACGTTGGCGCGGAGCAGATGTATCTCAATTACGATTATGACGGCACGCTGGAAAAGCCGATTACATCGTTCGACGGGAGCGGAAATCCTCAGTTCGGCGCAGACGTGCCGATCACTGCGGCAACGGGATACGAACTGTATAAACAGAGCGGCAAATATTATGCCCTGAAGTTTATCGAGGGGATTATCGAAAACGGTTATTATAATGTAGACAACGGCACGAGTTCCGCATTCACCCATCAAGACGCCGAGGGCGTGTTCGTTTCCGCAAAGTATAACACGAACATGACGCGCGCAGCCATGCTGGTTGACGGCAACTGGTGGCAGAGCGAAGCGAAGGGCGTTTTTGCAGACTGGGAGGCGGAAAAGGGCGCGGAAGCCTCGATGCAGAACCGCAAATTCGGCATGATGCCTTTCCCCAAAGCGTCGGCGGAAGAACTCGGCCCGATGACCCTTCTGACCTATCAGGGGCACGTCGGATTCATCAATTCGCACATCGATGCGGAAAAAGTGGATATCGCGAAAGCCTTTTTGCAGTACTGCTATACGGAGGAAGCGCTCCGCACGTATACGGTCACGACGAATATCTGCCGCCCCGTAACCTATGATATGGGGGATGCGTACGATCAGTTGAGCACGCACGGAAAAATGTGTGTCGACCTTCATACGAGCGCGAACAAAGTTTCCATGGAGAGCGCTTCCAAGATCAACCGCAATTACAATACGCAGATCTGGTACGCTCCCGAACTTTGGAAATCCACGGTCGGCGGAACGACGTACACCTATCCCAGCCTCGCGATGATCAACAACGGAATCAGCGCGGAAGATTATTTTATGGGCATGCGCGCATATTGGACGCCTTCCGTTTGGAGCGCTACGTTCAAAAACGTGTGAACCTACGGAGCCGTACAATGAGGGGAATCAAAATATCGCAAAAAAAGAAGAAAGACCTGATTTTCTATTCTCTGGCGCTGTTATATCCGCTTTCGCAGTTCTGCATATTTTATATCGGCGTCAACTTCAATTCCGTACTTCTGGCGTTCAAAGAGTATGAAACGGTCAACTCTTACAGTTGGGTGGGCTTCGAAAATTTTGAAAACCTGTTCGTACTGTTTCGGGAAAGGACGATGTTCCGCGTCGCGTTGAAAAATTCTCTCGCCGCGTTTGCGGTGGGAACGGCGTGCGGCCTTTCGTTCGGGCTGTTCTTCTCTTACTACATCTTCAAGCGAGCGGCGGGCTATAAATTTTTCAAGGTCTTGCTGTTTTTGCCCAGCATCATTCCAGCGATCTCGCTTGTCGTCATGTTCAAACAGTTTGCAGACGGCGCGATGCCGGCCATCCTCAAGGCGGTCGGCATACGAACGCCGGGGCTTCTGGCCGATCCCGACCTGACATTCGGTTCGATCATATTTTATAACGTATGGGTCAGTTTCGGCACGGGCATTCTGATGTACGTGGGCGCGATGGAAAATATCTCAACGTCGGTATTCGAGGCCGCCAAAATGGACGGCGCCTCTTACGGCGTAGAATTTTGCCGCATCGTCCTCCCGCTCGTTTGGGGTACCTTTTCCACGTTTTTGATCGTGAACCTCGGCGGCCTTTTCATAAACCAGTGGAATATTTATGCCTTTTACGGCGGCGGTGCGGAAGAGTCCGTATATACCATAGGCTATTATCTGTATAAGGAATCGGTAAAAGTGAACGCCTATGCGGGTTATCCGCAACTGGCCGCTTTCGGGATCCTGCTTTCCCTCGTGACCATGCCTATCGTGTACGCGGTCAAATGGGCGTGCGAGCGTTTCGGTCCGTCTACGGAGAGGTGAGCGTATGAAAAACAGAGGTTTGTCGCTGCGCAGTCCGTACGCCATCGTAACGCTGTGCATCCTGATTTTATATGTGGTTTCGCTGCTATTTCCCTCCGCGTGGGGGCTTTGGACGGCGATGAAATCCAATCTCGATTATCTCGGCGATCCGCTCGGCCTTCCGGATACGTGGCATTTCGAGAATTTTCTGACGGCGTTGGATAACTACATGGTACAGGTCTTCAAGGACGGCAGAACGTACTATTTCTACATTGAGTCGATGCTGCTGTTCTCCCTGCTTTATGCGGTCGGCGCGGCGTTTTTTACGACGTTCGTCTGCTGCCTGGTCGCTTACGTCACGTCGCGGTTCAATTTTGTATTCAACAAAGTGGTCTACGGCATCGTGATTGTGACGATGACCCTGCCCATTGTAGGCAGTCTCCCTTCCGAGATCCAGATGCTCAAAATGCTCAATCTTTACGACAATATCGTGGGGATGTGGGTGCTGAAGTCGAATTTTCTCGGCCTGTATTATCTCGTGTTCTACTCTACCTTCAAAAGCCTGCCGAAAGATTATTCCGAAGCGGCGTATATCGACGGGGCCTCCAATTTTGTGGTGTTCGTGCGGATCGGCCTTCCGTTGGTGCGCAATATCTTTTTTACGATCATGCTGATCAAGTTTATCGAATTCTGGAACGATTATACGGCGACGCTGACGTATATGCCCTCGTATCCTACGCTCGCGTTCGGGCTGTACGAATACAGTTTTTCCGCCGCGCCGGAGATCAACAATACGCCCATGCGCATGGCGGGTTGTTTCGTCCTCGCGGTTCCGATCCTCATCGTGTTTCTGTTTACGCACGATCGTATGATGTCAAACCTGTCTATGGGCGGGGTGAAAGAATAAAAATAAATTTAAGGAGGAAAATCATGAAAAAAATCTGGCTGAGTTTCTTGCTCGCCGCAGTGATGCTTCTTGCGCCGGTCGCTCTGATCGGCTGCGAGGGAGGAGAAAACGGAGGAACAAAACTTGCGATCACTCCTTCCGAACTGGAGATGGAACAGTATGAAGAGGCGACCTTATCGGTAAATAAAGAGGGGACCGTCACATGGAGCAGTTCCGACCCGATGGTCGTACGCGTCAGCGACGGCGTGATCACTTCCGTCAAGATGGGCAATGCCGTAATCACGGCGCAGGTCGGGGAGGAAACGGCCACGTGCGACGTGACGGTCATACGCGCCACGAAAAGCCGTTCTCTGATTTTGAGCGATGAGGAGGTCTCCCTGCATCTGGGCGTCGATGGAGGGGACAGCAAGACGGTCACGGCGGAACTGAAAGAATCGGGCTCGACGCTGCAGAACGTCAATTATGTCTGGGCCTCTTCCGACCCCGCCGTCGCGGAGGTCCGCAACGGGAATATTACCGCAGTGGCAAGCGGAAATACGGTGATCACCGTTTCGACGACTTATAAGGGGCAGGCGTTTGCGAAAGAAATTGCCGTCAGCGTGCGCGACTGGGCACATGACGACGGCGGGATGGCCCTGCTCGAATCGGCATCGACTTCCGAACTTGCTTCCTACGACGGGGATGTCACCGCGCTCGGTTTCGAAGAGGGCACGCAGGTAACGCAGTTTACCGTCAACGACGGCGCCACGGCTCTTTGGAATAACCGCGTTCTTGCGGAGGGTGCGACGGACTCGGCGGGCAATCATCTGTATACCCGCATGATCTTCGATCTCGCGCTGAGTGAACCGCTCACGGGGGATATGGTCTTTTGGATCTACGATAAAGTATATACCTATCATGAAGGGACGATCCCCGCGCTCGATCTTGATTTCGGCGTGATCGTCTACGATAAGGCCACGGGCGAAGTCTTCACGGGAAAAATGGAGACGGGCAAAGTTTATACTTTTGTCGTAAAACTGAATCAGCCTTCCGAAGACAATAAGTCGTGGGGGCTCTCTTTCGCACAGGATACGGTCGTATATTTCGCAAATACCGTCTGCTGCAACGAGGACTATTATCAGGATCAGTTCGGCGGGCTCGATCAGCCGTCTGAACCGTTCACCGACGTCTATTTCGTATACGGAGACAGTCTGGAAGTGCTCGTCGGACCGAATGAAGAAGGGTGGTTTGAACAGACGTTCGCAGCAAACGACCTGTGGACCAAGCGCGTCTACCTCGGCACGAAGGAATGGACCACGATCAATCATTACATTGCGATGAAAGAGCGTTACGATTATTATTGTTTCGACATTATCTTCAAAGATAATATTGCCGGAGCGATCTGGACGGGCGGTTATGCCCTGATGATCGGGGCGGACGGCACGTTTACCAAGGAAACGGTGGGCGGAGCGATCGAGAAGGGCGATATTTACGTCTATGACGAAAGCGGCAGCGATGTGACGGGGCAGCCTTTGCAAGCGAATACTGTCTACTCATTCAAAGTGAAAATCCAGAAAGAGGCGGACGGCGTATATCAGAATCTGAGTACGGGCATCGGCCTGAATCAGGGAACGATCTGGCTGAAAGAACCTTATTTTATGAAACAGGAAAATGTTGACCCCGGTGAAGAAACTCCCGAACCGGAGCCCGAGCCGGAGCCCGAACCCGGCGACGGTGAAAAGGTCGCGCTCGGCGGCATGGTCTGCGGAGATTCGCAGGCAACCCTTACGGAGACGCAGCGCGAGGGATACGAGGGATGGTTTGAACAGACGTTCGACTCCTCCGCCGACCTGTGGGGAAAACGCGTCTACGGTTTCGACAGCGATCACTCTTTTATCGCCATGCGCGAGTATGCGTATTACGGTTTCGACATCGTATTCGTCGACAATTTTGCCGATGCGCTGATCTGGAACGGCACCGAACTGACGATCGGGGTTTCCGAGGGCAAGTTCAATGCCGCTGCGGGTGATCTGTTCGTTTACGATGCGGAGGGCAACGACGTGACGGGAGAGGTTTTGCAGACGGGCGTGGCGTATACGCTGAAAATCAAACTGTACGGCGTTGACGGAAACAATATCGGACTGGGGCTGAACGGCGCGGGTACGCTTCTCGTAAAATCGCCTTATCTGACGAACAAATGATCGGATAAAATTTCATTATTCTTTCCGCGCCAGCGGAAACGGCTACAAGAACGGGCCGGTGTTATGCACCGGCCCGTTCTTAATATAAAAAATTTTCTCCGCGCAGGCAGATCTGTCTGCGCGGAGAAATCGTGGCTTTTCCGGTGAAGAATTGAATTGACGAAGCGCGCCGCATCTGATATAATAAAAAACAAATCAAAAAACGGCCGCACGGGGCACTTGAAGAGGACTTTGCGGCAAAAGAGCGGAAAACAATATGCAGAAGGTAAAAATATCGCTCGCGGGAGATCTGGGCAGCGGCAAGTCCACGGTCGGCAGGATCCTCGCGGAAAAATTCGGCGCCGAAATATATTCGACGGGCACCATTCAGCGTCAGATCGCAGAAAGCATGGGCATGACGACGCTCGAACTCAACAAGTATTCCGAAACGCATCCCGAGATCGATCAGATGATCGACGACGGTCTGCGCGCGCTGAACGGGCAGGATCTTTCGGTGATCATCGATTCGCGCATGGCGTGGCACTTTGTGCCCTCGTCTTTTTCCGTCTATATGACGGCGGACGCGGTCGTGTCCGCGCGGCGCATCATGGAGGCGGGGCGCTCGAGCGAACCTTTTTCTTCTCTCGACGAGGCGGTGCGTTCCGTCCGCAGCAGGAGAAAGAGCGAAATGTACCGCTATGCGGCTTTTTATGATGTAAATATCAAAGATCTCGAAAATTACGATTTTGTCATCGATACGTCGTTCGCGTCTCCCGAACGCGTCGCGCAGGAGATCGCCTCGCATTATCTCGACCATATGGCGGGGAAACCGTTCGAGCGGTATCTGATCTGCGCGGAACGGCTTCTGCCCTGTGCGGAGGAGAGGGGCGGCGCCCCCCGCTTTGTGGAGCAGGACGGATTCTTCTATATCGCTGGCGGCGCGGATAAAATTTTGTCCCTCGTCAGGGGGGGAGAAAGCCTGCTTCCCCTCAAACGTCTGCGCTCGTTCGGCAGGGGAAAGGGCAGGAAAGACGCGTTTATCCTCGCCAACTGTACGGCTGAAAAGATCAATGCGTGGGAGGAGGAAAGCGGCGTGAAAATGCGCGTCAGGCCGCCCTTTTTATGCGCGAACTGACCGAACGCGAACGCATCGAGCGCTCGATCCTGACCACGTACCGCAAGGGCGTATGGAGCAAATTCGTCCGCGCGGTCAAAGAATACGCGCTGATCGAAGAGGGAGACAGGATCGCGGTCTGCATGTCGGGAGGGAAAGACTCCGCGCTTCTTGCCAAGTGCATGCAGGAACTGCAAAAACACAGCCCCGTGCGGTTCGGGCTGGAATTCATCGTCATGGACCCGGGGTACAATCCGGAAAACAGGGCGCTGATCGAAAAGAACGCAAACCTTCTGGGCATACCCGCGCATATTTTTGAAACGCAGATCTTCGAAGCGGTCTCCGAAGTCGTCAAAAACCCGTGTTATCTCTGCGCGCGCATGCGCAGGGGGTATCTGTACGAAGAGGCGCTTCGCCTCGGCTGCAACAAGATCGCCCTCGGCCACCATTTCGACGACGTGATCGAAACCATCCTGATGGGCATCCTGTACGGCGGACAGATGCAGAGCATGCCGCCCAAACTGAAAAGCACCAATCATAAGGGCATGCAGTTGATACGCCCCCTATATTACGTGCACGAAAGGGATATTTTGAACTGGCAGAAGGGGAACGGGCTTTCCTTTTTGCGGTGCGCGTGCAGGTTTACGGAGCGGAGCGAGGAAAAAGAGGACGAATCCAAGCGCCGCGAGGTCAAGCGGCTGATCGCCCGCCTGAAAGAGACGAACCCCAACGTGGATATCAGCATTTTCCGCAGCGCCTATAACGTGCACGTGGATACGTTGATCAAGTACGATTCGAAAGGGAAGGAATATCCTTTCCTCGAACGGTACGAAGAAAAATAAACGTATGATTTAAGCGCCGCCTTTTCCGTTCGGGAAGGCGGCGCTTTTGCATGGAAAATTTTTTCGGAAAAAAGTATTCGCACGCTTGAATGTCTTGACAGTTGTCAAATTTTCGTGTATAGTTTCATGGAAAGAAACGCATGCGAGGCAGGTTATTGGTATGCATACGACAAAAGAGCGCATAGAAGCGCTCAAAAAGAGCAGAAATGCCGTCATTTTGGCGCATTATTACGTTCCGGACGAGGTGCAGGAACTGGCCGATTACGTGGGAGATTCCTTTTATCTTGCAAAAGTCGCGCAGCAGACGCAGGCGGACAGCATCGTGTTTTGCGGCGTACATTTTATGGGCGAAAGCGCGAAGATCCTCAACCCCGAAAAGCGCGTGTTCCTGCCCGATCCGTCCGCAGACTGCCCGATGGCGCATATGGCGGCGGAGGAGCAGATCGGAAAACTGCGTGCCGAATGCGGCGATCTTGCCGTCGTTTGCTATATCAATTCCACGGCGCGGCTGAAGAGCCTGTCCGACGTGTGCGTGACCTCTTCCAACGCGGTCAAGATTGTAAAATCTCTGCCGCAAAAAAATATACTTTTTATACCCGATCAGAATCTCGGCAGTTTCGTCGCGGCGGCCGCGCCCGAAAAGACGTTTTATTATTCGGGCGGATATTGCCCCGTGCACGCCTTTCTGCTTGCGGACGACGTCGCGCGGGAAAAACGGGCGCACGCATCCGCGCTCGTACTGACCCATCCCGAATGCACGCGGGAAGTGCGCGCCCTGTCCGATTACGTGGGGAGCACGGCGGGGATCATCTCTTATGCTGAGAAGAGCGATGCAGAAGAGTTTATCGTATGCACGGAACCGGGCGTGCTGTACGAACTGAAAAAAAGATGCCCGAAAAAGAAATTTTATCCCGTAAGCATCGTGTGCGGCGACATGAAAAAGATCACCCCCGAGCGGGTGGCGGAAACGCTGGAAAAGGAGTGCGGCGAAGTGTTTTTGGACGGATCGCTCGCGCGCAAAGCGTACGCTCCCCTGGCTAGAATGCTGGAGTTGGGTTAAAAAGAGGAGTTTTATGCTTTTTTCGGAAGAAAAATATGACGTTCTCATCGTAGGAACGGGCGTCGCGGGCCTATGCTGCGCGCTCAACCTGCCCGAAAGCGCGAAGGTGCTCATGCTGAGCAAGGACGCGGCGGACAGGAGCGATTCTTTCCTCGCGCAGGGCGGTATCTGCGTTCTGAAATCTCCGGACGATTTCGCGCAGTATTTTGACGATACCATGCGCGCGGGGCATTACGAAAACAATCCCGACGCAGTGAAACTGATGATCGAAAGTTCTCCGGACATGATCGCCGAACTCGTGCGGCGCGGCGTTTCTTTCGCGCGGGACGAGGCGGGGAATTTCCGTTATACGCGCGAGGGAGGGCATTCCTCTCCGCGTATCCTCTTTCACGACGACGTTACGGGAAAAGAGATTACGAGCAACCTGCTTCGGGAGGCGAAAGAACGCAAGAATATCCGCATTGCGGAATACTGCGAACTCGTCGACGTCATCGCGGAAGGGGGCGAATGTTTCGGCGGCGTCGTCCGTATAGGCGCTTCGGGAGAACTCGTCCGCGTGTATGCCGACTATACGCTGCTCGCATCCGGCGGCATCGGCGGACTGTATGAAAATTCCACAAATTACAGGCATCTGACGGGTGACGCTTTGGCGATCGCCATGAAGAACGGCGCGGAAGTGGAGCATCTCGACTACGTTCAGATCCATCCGACCACGTTCTATTCGGAAAAGCACGGCAGGCGCTTTCTTATATCCGAATCGGTGCGCGGAGAGGGGGGCGTCCTCCTCGATGCGGAGGGCAGGCGATTCTGCAACGAACTGCTGCCGCGGGACATCGTCTCGGGCGAGATCCGCGAGCAGATGAAAAAGGACGGAACGAAATTCGTCTGGCTGGATATGCGCCCGATCGGGGAAAAGACGATCCGCGAGCATTTTCCGACGATCTTTCGCCACTGTCTCGACGAGGGGTTCGACGTGCTGAAAACGCCTATTCCCGTCGTGCCTGCCCAGCATTACTTTATGGGCGGGATCAAGGTGGATCTCGACGGCAGGACGAATATCAGGCGGCTGTACGCCGCGGGGGAGACGGCCTGCAACGGCGTGCACGGTAAAAACAGGCTGGCGAGCAATTCCCTTCTGGAAAGCCTTATCTGGGCAAAGCGCGCCGCAAACAGCATGATGCAAAGAGGCATGGGGCAGATTACGAGGTTCCCGAAAAAAGATACGGCCGAATACGCCGATTACCGGACTTTGAAAGAAAATTATGCGAATATGATCCGCGAAGAGGCGGAGAGGGAGGCATATTGTGATTGACGAAATTACCATGAAACTGCACGGGGACGACATGATCCTTTCCGCGCTGAAAGAGGACATTTCTTCGGAGGATCTCTCCTCAAACTGTGTACTGAGCGGCTATTGCGAGGGGGAAGCGGAACTTTTATGCAAGCAAACGGGCGTGATCGCGGGGCTTTCCGTCTTTGCGCGTACCTTTACCCTTCTCGATCCGCGCGTGCGCGTCACCTTTTTCGCCGAGGACGGAGAAGAGGCGGAAAAAGGGAAAAAACTTGCCGTCGTGCGCGGAGATATGCGCGCGATCCTCGCCGGAGAAAGGACGGCGCTCAATTTTCTGCAGAGGATGAGCGGCATTGCCACCGCGACGCGCGCGATCGTAAAACTTCTGGAAGGCACGGGGATCTTGCTTGCGGATACGCGCAAGACCACGCCGAACATGCGCCTGTTCGAAAAATACGCCGTCCGAGTGGGAGGGGGAACGAATCATCGCTATAATCTTTCGGATGCGATTATGCTCAAAGATAATCATATCGGCGCTGCGGGCGGTGTAAAGCAGGCGATCGCCGCGGCGAAACGCTACGCTTCCTTCATGACCAAGATCGAGGTGGAGACGGAGACGCTCGAACAGGTGGACGATGCCGTCGAAGCGGGCGCGGACGTCATCATGCTCGACAACATGCCGGACGAAATGATGCGCGAAGCGGTGCGCCGCATTGCGGGCAGGGCGCTCGTCGAAATTTCGGGCAACGTCACGAAAGAGAATATAGAAAGACTGAAAGGTATCGGGGCAGACATTATATCCAGTGGCGCTTTGACCCATTCTTCGCCCATCCTCGATCTGTCTTTGAAAAATCTGCATGCGGTCTGAGAGTACGGGGGAAAGTTTATGACAGGGGAAGAGCGCAGAGAAAAGATCGGAAAGATGCTCGGGGAAGAGCCCCTTTCCGCGACGGATATCGCGCGCGCGTTCGGCGTGAGCCGCCAGGTCATCGTGCAGGACGTGGCGCTCCTTCGCGCGGAAGGAAGGGCCATTCTCTCCACAAACCGCGGATATATTCTTCGGGAAAGCAGGGGCTTTGCCCGCGTGTTCAAAGTGCGCCATACCGACGCCGAGACGAGGGAAGAACTTTTCATGATCGCGGATGAAGGGGGATGCGTGGAAAACGTGTTCGTGCATCATAAAGTATACGGCACGATCAGCGCGTATATGGGGATCGACAGCCGCAGCAAAGCGGAGGCGTTCATGCGGCAGATCGCCGAGGGGAGGTCCTCCTTTCTGAAAAATATCACCTCCGATTATCACTACCACACCGTCCGCGCGGAGAGCGAGCGGATACTCGACGCGATTGAAAAGAGACTGGGCGAGCGCGGTTTTTTGGTGCCCTCGGAAAGAAAGGGCGGGCAGGAAACGCGAAGGGAGAAGTTTTAGAAAAAAATCCCGTTTTGTAAAGCAATCGCTTGACAAACGCCCGTGCGGCGGATATAATCGAAATACAATCGAATCAACCCGTGAGGGAGTAGTCGGCGCGGCCGTTTCCGCGCGGCAAGTCTTCATCCCGCGTGATTGCGCAGGCTTGCCTTAATTGACGAGACTCATATGAATGCGCTTGCCGCGTTTATATGGCCCGAAGTTTCGTTCTCCCCGTACGTTTTGCCGTATACGCATCGAGCGTATGCGGTTTTTTTCGTCTTTCGGATAGGGAATCATTTTTATGGAGGAAGCGCCCATGAATTATTTTGATCAAAAGGGCTCAGAAGTGCTTGCGGAACTGGGATCGGACGCAAAGTCCGGCCTCACGTCCGAGCAGGTGAAGGCCAATGCCGAAAAATACGGCAGAAACGAATTCACCAGAGAAAAGGGCAAATCGCTCTTGCGCAGGATCTGGGAGGCGGCCACCGAACCCATGCTGATCCTGCTGTTCTTTGCGTGGGTGATCACGGTCGCGGTCAACATCGTGCGCGAAGTGCAGACGGGCGACGGAGATTTCATCGAGTGCGTCGGCATTCTCGTCGCCATCGCCATTTCCGTCGTGCTCACCGTCGTCATGGAGGGAAAGAGCGCCAAGGCGTTCGAAGAACTCAACAAGATCAAGGAGGGGATCGAGATCAAAGTCGTGCGCGACGGCGTCGTGCAGTACATACCCTCGCAGGACCTCGTCGTCGGCGATATCGTTTTTCTGGAAACGGGCAACAAAGTGGTCGCGGACGGCAGACTATTGGAAAGCGTTTCCCTTATGAGCGACGAGTCTTCCCTCACGGGCGAGAGCGTGCCCGTGGAGAAAAACGCGGCTCTGCGCATCGAAAACCCCGCAACGCCCGTGGCAGAACGCGCGAACATGGTGTTTTCCGGCTGTTTCATCACGAGCGGAACGGGCAAAATGGTCGTTACGGGCGTGGGAGACAATACGCAGTTCGGCCTGATTGCCCGCGAGATCCAGGGCGGCGGGGAAGGCCCCACGCCGCTGCAGGAAAAGATGGCCAAACTTGGCAAAGTGATCACCGTTCTCGGCGGCGTTGCGGCGGCGCTCATTTTCCTGATCCAACTCGTCTTCCGCATCGTGGAAGGGACCGCGGACTTTGCCGGCGTTTCGGGCGCGTTTATCGACAGCATCGTGCTGATGGTCGCGGCGGTGCCCGAAGGGCTTCCCACCATCGTGGCCATTTCCCTCTCCATCAATATTGCGAAAATGGCCAGGGAAAACGCGCTCGTCAAAAAAATGGTCGCGTGCGAGACGATCGGATGCATCAACGTCATCTGCTCGGACAAGACGGGTACGCTCACGGAAAACAGGATGACGGTCGTGGACGTCTATTCGGACGGCGGTTTTCACGATGTCGCTTCCTTCTGCAACCCCGCCATGCTGGAAAACTACTGTCTGAACAGCACTGCCGATCTGTACGAAGATGCGGGCACCGTTCGCTTCGTAGGCAACCCCACAGAGGGAGCGCTCCTCGTTTCTGCATCGAAATGCGGCGTGGATTATAAGAAAAAGCGCGGGGAAGCGGATATTGCAGACGTTTATCCCTTTTCCTCCGATACGAAAAATATGACTACCTGCGTCCGTGCGGGAGGCGGCTATTCCGTCTATACCAAAGGGAGCCCCGAAAAGATCCTTGCGCTCTGTTCGATGGACGAAGCCGAACGGGAGAAGATCGAAGCGGAGATCGTGGGGCTTGAAAAGCGCGCGCGCCGCGTGCTCGCCTTTGCGCACAGGTTTACCGAAAAACGCCCGGGCAGCCGCGAAGAGGCGGAAAAAGAAATGATCTTCGACGGATTCGTCGGTATTGCCGATCCTCTCCGTTCGGAGGTGTACGACGCCGTGCACGCTTGCCAGAGGGCAGGCATCGATCTGAAAATGCTCACGGGCGACAACATCGTCACCGCCACCGCCATCGCGGAAGAACTCGGTATCCTCGACGACGATCACGTAGCCGTGGAGGCGGGATATCTGGAAGGGCTTTCGGACGCGGAATTTTCCGAGATCCTGCCCAGCGTGCGCGTCATCGCGAGGAGTACGCCCCTTCTGAAGATGCGCGTCGTCAAAGAACTCAAATCAAAAGGCAACGTGGTCGCCGTTACAGGCGACGGCATCAACGACGCGCCTGCGCTGAAAAATGCGGACGTCGGCATCGCGATGGGCATTTCCGGCACGGAAGTTTCCAAAGAGGCCGCAGATATCGTCCTTTTGAACGACTCCTTCTCTACCATCGTCACGACCGTCAAATGGGGCAGGGGGATCTACGAAAATTTCAAACGGTTTATCCAGTTTCAGTTGACGGTGAACGTGGCGTCCGTGCTCATCGTATTTCTCTGTACGGTCATCGGCCTGTTCGTGGAGGGATTCTCGACTCCCTTTACCGCGCTCGATCTTCTTTGGATCAACCTGATCATGGACGGGCCTCCCGCGCTCACGCTGGGGCTGGAACCCATCCGCAACGATCTGATGAACAGAACACCCACCCGCCGCGGAGAGAGCATCGTGTCCGCCGGCATGCTCAGGCGCATCGTCATCAACGGCGTATTCATGTGCGCCGTGTGCATCGCCCAGATGAATTGGGATTTCCTCGGCATCGTCGGGGACGGGCTGGATGCGGAAACGGCGCGAAACACGTCCAATACCGTCATCTTTACGCTCTTCGTGCTCTTCCAGTTGTTCAATGCGTTCAACTGCAGGGAACTTGAAGACGAGAGCATCTTCCCCAACCTCTTCAAGAACAAACTTACCCTGATCGCGTTCGTCGTCACTTTCGCCCTGCAGATCGTCATCACGCAGTTTGCCGGCCCCGTGTTCAACACCGTTCCCCTGGATATCCTGTCCTGGCTGAAAATTACCGGTGTCGCGTTTTCCATCATCGTGCTGAACGAGTTGGTCAAACTGATCTCCCGTGCGGTCAAAAGAGTGCGCGCGGCAAAATAATCGGCGGCACAGATGCGGCAAAGATGACCGATCGGGCAAAAAAGTCTTTTCATGTGAACTTTTTTGTAATTTTTTGCACGATTATGTTTGTTTTTCTGTGAAATTGTGATATAATAAACTCCGGAAGGCGGGGCATCCGCTCCGCCTTTACTTTATCGGTAACAAAGAGGGCAGATATGAACAGATACGACAGTGCGAAAGAGGCGTTTGCAAAATTCGGCGTCGACACCGACCGCGCGATCGCGGCGTTGAACGAAATCCCCGTTTCCGTGCATTGCTGGCAGGGCGACGACGTCGTGGGGTTCGACGGCGGCGGGGCCGCGAGCGGCGGTATCCAGACGACGGGGAATTACCCCGGGCGGGCGAGGACGTTTGAGGAACTTTCTGAAGACATCCGCTTCGCCTTTTCGCTGATGCCGGGCAAAAAGCGCCTGAACCTGCACGCAAGTTATGCGATTTTGGGCGACGATGCGGGCAAGATCGACCGCGACGCCTATCGGCCCGAACATTTTGCTCCTTGGGTCAGGTTTGCAAAAGAGATCGGGTTGGACGGCATCGATTTCAATCCTACCTGCTTTTCGCACGCAATGGTCAAAGACGGGCTCACCCTTTCTTCTCCGGACGAAGACGTGCGCCGGTTCTGGGTACGCCATTGCCAGGCAAGCCTGAAGATTGCCGAATATCTGGCGGAGGAAATGGGTTCGCACTGCCTCGTAAACATCTGGGTCCCCGACGGATATAAGGACGTGCCGGCCGACAGACTGTCCCCCCGCCTGCGCCTGAAAAAGTCGCTGGACGAGATCCTTTCCGTAAACTATAATAAAAATAAAGTATACGTCGCCGTGGAAAGCAAGGTGTTCGGCATCGGCGTGGAAAGTTACACGGTGGGCAACAACGAGTTTTATCAGAATTACGCCGCGACGCGCGGGATCTGCTGCCTTTTGGATAACGGGCATTATCATCCCACCGAAGTCGTGTCGGATAAAATCCCTTCCCTTTTGGCGTTCTACGACAAAGTCGCGTTGCATGTTACGAGAGGGGTCCGCTGGGACAGCGACCACGTCATTTTGTACGAAGACGAACTCAAAGAGATCTGCAAAGAGATCGTGCGCGGCGGCGCGGACAAAGTGATGATCGGCCTGGATTATTTCGATGCGAGCATCAACAGGATCTCCGCATGGGTCGTGGGGCAGAGGAACGTGCAGAAAGCGCTGTTGTTCGCCCTTTTGCAGCCGAACGATTATCTGCGCGGCTTGCAGGACAAGGCTGCGTTCACCCGCCTTATGTACGCGCAGGAGGAGTTGAAAATGCTTCCCTACGGAGACGTTTGGGCAGAGTATCTGAAAAAATACGGCTACGCTCCCGACGATTGGTTCGTCCGGGTGGAAGAATACGAAAAGAAAGTCCTTAGCAAAAGAAAATAACGGAAAAAGCGCACCGCAGTATCCATGCGGCGCGCTTTTTGAATTGTATAAACAATATTTTTGTTGTCCTTGACAAAATAAACGGGATAGTATATAATATCAATATACGTAAAAAGCCATAGTGAGGTACCGATATGGGATTGTTAAAAAACATCGAATGGACGGATGACAGCAAAAACACCATCGTATATAAAGTCGATATGAAAAACGACTACGTGAGCAAGGGGTCCGTGTTGACGGTAAGGGATTCGCAGGCCGCGATCTTCGCGCATAAGGGGAGAATGGCAGACGTTTTCCTGCCCGGCTTTTATAAACTCGATACCGACTCTATCCCCGTTCTTACGAAGATCATGTCCTGGAAATACGGGTTTGAAAATCCGTTCCGCTCGGATATCTACTTTGTAAACACGAAACAGTTTACCAATTTCAAGTGGGGCACGGCCAATCCGATCATCGTGCGCGACGCCGATTACGGCGCGGTGCGTATCCGCGGATACGGTTCCTATTCCTTCCGCATCAAGGATCCGTTCGTGTTCATGCAGGAACTTTCGGGGACCAATTCTTCCTTCAAAACGGAGGATATCACCGATTATATCAAGAGCATCGTTGTCAGCGGTATATCCGACGCGATCGGCGAGAGCAAGATCCCCGTTCTGGATATGGCGGGGAACCTTTTGGAACTCGGCGAGATCGTAAGAAAGTCCATGCAGCCCTCTTTCGAACAGATGGGCATGGAACTTACCAAATTTGTGTTCGAAAATTTCTCCATGCCGAAAGAACTGGAAGAGGCTTTGGACAAAAACACTTCGCTCGGCATGATGCGCGGAAATATGGATACGTATATGCAGATGGCGCAGGCTGATGCGCTCAAAGAAGCGGCGAAAAATCCCGGCATGGCGGGATCCGCAATGGGCGCGGGGCTGGGCTTCGGCATGGGAAACATGTTCGGCGGCATGTACGCGCAGAACATGCAGAACGCACAGCAGAATAATGCTTCGGCCAAGACGGCCGCCTGCCCGAAATGCGGCGCGGCAGTCAAAGCGGGCGCAAAATTCTGCCCCGAATGCGGTTCGCCGATGGGCAACGTCTGCCCGAAATGCGGCGCGGCAGTCAAAGCGGGTGCGAAATTCTGCCCCGAATGCGGACAGAAATTGCAGGCCGTTTGTCCGAAATGCGGTGCGGCAGTCAAAGCGGGCGCAAAATTCTGCCCCGAATGCGGACAGAAACTTTAATCGCGGGGCAGGGGTAAGAGAATATGAGTACACAGACGGATTACTTTGACGATCCCGTTCCGGAAGGAGATCCCTTCGCGAACGAGGTGGAAAATCAGACCTCCGTTACGAAGTGTCCCGCATGCGGCGCCAATATGGTGTACGATTCGGAGCGAAAAAAACTCTACTGCGAACACTGCGGCACGGAAAAGGAAATTTTTGCGGACAACAGCGAAGAGATCGATTTTGAAAATCTTCTGCGCGCGGACAACGGGTGGGGAGCAGAATCGCACGTTTTCCGCTGTGAAAACTGCGGAGCAAGGGAGATCCTCGGCAAAAACGAGATCGCAAAGACGTGCCCGTTTTGCGGAACGAGCAACATCGTTGAGGCAGACGAACTTCCGGGACTGAAGCCGAACGCGGTCGTGCCTTTTCAGATCGGGCTGGACTCGGCGGGCGGAAACGTAAAAAAATGGGCGAAAAAAAAGTGGTATTCTCCCCGCAGGTTCCGCAAGAGCGCCCGGCCGGAAGAAATGCAGGGCGTCTATATGCCGGCGTTTTCCTTCGACACGAATACCGATTCTTATTATCGGGCTGTGCTCGGCAAACATTATTACCGCACGAAGCGGGTCAACGGAAGAGTGGTCAGCGAACAGTACACCCGTTATTTTACGGTCAGCGGAAGTTATTCCATGTTTTTCGACGACGTGCTCATCCAGGCTTCGGGCAAGATCGACCAGAAATCCCTCAACAAACTGCAGCCGTTCGATACGAACAACAGCAAGCAGTACACTTACGAATATCTGAGCGGTTTTTCCGCCAGCCAGTATTCCAAAGACGGCGCCGCCTGCTGGGAAGAGGCGAAGGGCGTCATCCGCGGACGTTTGAGGTCGGCGATTTTGAGCCAGTACACGTACGACGTTGTATCCTCTTTCGATATTTCCACAAAATGCAGCGACATCACGTATAAATACATATTGCTGCCCGTTTACGTCGGGCACTGCAACTGGCGCAAAAAAATATATAATTTTTTCGTCAACGGATTCAACGGCAAAGTGACGGGCAAAGCGCCCGTATCTCCGCTGAAAGTGAGCGGTCTCGTTATTTTAGGGATCGGCATTCTGGTCGGGCTTTACTTTGTATATAAGTACTTTTTCGCCTGATTTTGCGGGCAAGGGGAGGTGTATGAAATGGAATGGTGGGTGATCCTGATCATCGCCGTTGCGGCTGTCGTCATCATTGCGCTTGCCGTGTTTTTGGCGGTCAGAAGCCGTAAGGGCGGATCGGGGAAAGTAAAGATCGTCGACGGAGAGAGATATACGGACGGCAAAAGCGCCTATACGGCGGACGGAAATGTTTCGATCTCTCACGAAGAGGGCGACATCGTGCTCGCCGTGGGCGTACCGCAGAGGGCGGTCAAAGGCGGCAGGCTGATGCCGGGGAAATATACCGTTCTCTCTTCCGCGGAAGGGGTGAAGGAATTCAATCTGCGCGTCGGCGGATACGTCCGTTCGTTCCGCCACGGAGATGACATCGTCCTTGCCGACGGCGAGGAGATCTGCGCCGTATCGCATACGGTCATTCTTAGATAGGAGAAAATTATGAGCAAGAAATTTCTATTCGGTTTTGTATTGGGTCTGATTTTTGTCGTGGCCGCCGTACTGTGGCTTTTGTCCATCGTGGCGGAAGACACCTTCGGGTGGTTCACGCTCGGCTGGGCGGTAACGCTGATTGCGGGCGGGTTCGGCATCGCGTTTATCCTGCGCGGGCTGTTTTCCAAAACGGCGGGCCCCATCAAAAAGTTCTATATCTATTTCGGTGCGGGCATGCTGGTCATGGCAGTCCTCGCACTGGTCGGCGAACTTTCTATGCCCGGTAAAATCGTGCTCCCCATCATCGCCATTATTCTTACGGCGGCGCTGCTCCTCGGCTTTATCGCCGTAGGCGGCAAAAAATGGGACCAGGGCGACAACCAGAACGCGGGCTATAAAAATTACTATCAGCGCAAGGCGGAAGAAGAGGCTAAAAATAAAGACAAAAAAGACGGCGAATGATCTCGGTATAAAATATCGGCAGACGCTGTAAAAAAGAACACAAAAAGCGGGTTTCCGTAAATTCGGAAACCCGCTTTTTGTGTTCTATCCCGGGCAGACAGAAAAAGGCGGCCAACTCTCATATATTTTACAAAGCGCCGCTGCTTTTTTGTTCGGGGTTATGATTTCAGAATTCCCCAGGCCTCGCCCACTTTGCCGCCCGAAAGCACGTATTTTTTCATGTTCCGCTGCAGCGTCGTGTTTTCGGGGAAACACTCGGGCGCGAGCGTCTTGTCCTTAAAGACCCATTGTTTATAGCCGTCCGTATCCTCGTCCCACTTGCGGATCTCGAAGCGGCGGTAAAAGGCGAGGATCTTTGAATTTGCGGGCAGCAGTTTTTCCAGCGCGGGGGAAAGCAGCCAGGAATAACAGAACATGACTGCGTCCGCATAATCGGAATAAAATTCCGAAAGAAACGCTTTCGCATCCCGCAGGGATGCGGAGATCTTGTCGGGCGAAAGATCCGCGTCGGACGGAATGTGCAGAGAGACCGCATTTTTCCCTTCGTATTCGGAAAGTTCGTATTCCAGTTCCCCGATGCGGAAAAGGAGCATGGAAAGTTGCCTTCCCACCCAAAAATCTCTGTCGAATCCGTACCGGCGGTAACTTTCGAAATGCTCTTTCACGAAACGGGAAAAACATTGCATCGACGATACGAAAATTTCGTCCCGAATGCCCGTTTTTGCATAATCGCCGCGCGTTTTGAGCGCCGCGCGCAGCATGAGAAGCAGTTTTTTGAAGCCGCCCTCGTCCTGCGGCAGGGCTGCCCTGAGTTCGTCGGCGGCCTGTTTGAACGTCGCCTTGTCCGTCAGGGCCGAAATCAGTTTTTCTTCTTTGTCTGCGGGCAGCCCCGTTTCGGTCTCCGATAAAATTTTTGTAACTTCTTCGGGCATGCCGATTTCCGCGCACAGCGATGAGATAGGATCCATGTTTTTTCCTCCGAAATGTTTTTGCGCAAAGGCTTCGCGCGTAATTGTAGCGCAAAAAACCGTATCCGTCAACAGTTTGAACGGGCAGATCCGATTAAACTTACGCTTTTTTGATATACTGTTTGGGGGAAAGGCCGAGATTTTTTTTGAAAGTCGAGATAAAGTAGGTGTCGCTTCCGAATCCCGTTCTGAGCGCTACGGTGGAAACGGACATGCCTTCCCGCAGCAAGTGAATGGCGTTGACGAGCCTGCACGACTCGATATAATCGCTGATGCCGAACCCGACTTTTGCTTTGAACAGCCTGCAAAGATAATATTTGTTGAGGTAGAATTTTTTTCCGATCATATCCAGACTGAGCGGCTCGTTGCAGTGTGTGCGGATAAATTCCATGATTTCGTTGATGCGCGGATCGTCGTCCGTACTGTAAAGGCTCATGGGCGCAAGGTTTTCCGAACGGATATCCGCGATCAGAAGAAGCAGTTGTATCAGATACAGCCGCAGGCGGAGCAACCGGTGGTAATCTTCCCGTTCCTCGCACTCGATCATCTTTTCGAGCAGGAAAAGAAATTCTTTCCGCTTGTCTTTTGGAATGGAAAGTTTATGGTTGCGGTTGGGCACGTTCGGGTCGAAACAGTCGAGCAGGCCGTACACTTCCGGGTCGGTCTTTGAAAAAAGTTGCGGAGAGAACATGACGACGTATCTTTCGTAATTGTTGGGGTTGGAAGTGCTGATTTTGTGCACGTCGGTATTGCTGAACAAAAACACGTCAAATTTATTCACGTCGTAAACCTTGTGCCCGACAAAGAAATTATTGTCGTCGCTCATGCTCAAATATATCTCATAATTGTTGTGTACATGCATGAGAAATTTTTCACCATTATTGTTAATTTTGTGCAAAGCCTCTATCTTTTTCGGGCTTGTAGGCATAATTTCGATATGATTCATGATTTTTCCTGCCCTCCGTAAGGATATCCGCATTATATCACGGTCTTTTGAATATGTCAATAAATTTAAGTTTTTACACAATATTTTATAAGGCAGGACGGATTTTTTGTGTTATACTTTCACGCGTACAACGGGCAGAAGCATGCAAAGAGAACAATAAAATGCCTATGGGAGAATTTATGCAGGTTCAGGAGTTTGTAAAAGACAAATTGGTTTGCAAAGTGTTTTCCGACAGAGATTCTATGGGAAAATGCGCCGCGGATCTGATCGCGGAGAGGATCCGGGAACTTTTGGCGAAGCAGAGCGAAGTGAATATGCTCTTCGCCGCCGCTCCTTCGCAGAACGACGTGATCCGGCATCTGGTGCAGGAGGACGTGGACTGGTCGCGCGTGACGGCTTTCCATATGGACGAGTACGTCGGGCTGGAAAAGGAGAGCCCCAAAAGTTTCAAGCACTATCTTGAAAACGCGCTGTTCAGCAAAGTCAATATGAAAAACGTGTACTACATCGGCAGCGGTGAAAATACGGAAGAAATTTGCGACCGCTACGAAAAACTGATCAAGGAACACCCCATCGATATCGTATGTTTGGGGATCGGCGAAAACGGCCACATTGCATTCAACGATCCCGACGTGGCGGATTTTGCGGACAAGAAAGTGATCAAACTGGTCTGCCTTGACGAAAAATGCCGCCGCCAGCAGGTCAACGACAAAACTTTCGATACGATCGACGAAGTTCCGAAATATGCGATCACCCTGACGGTGCCCACGCTCGTATCCGCAAAATACATGTATTGCGTGGTCCCCACAAGCAACAAGGCGGAGGCCGTTTATCACACGATGAAAGATCCCGTCAGCCGCGAGGTGCCCGCAACGATCCTTCGCACGCATCCGCATGCGATGATGTTTACCGATCTCGACAGCGCGCAGCTGTTGATGAAAGCATAACGAAAAAAATCACCAAAGGAGTGTAAAGTGATGAAAAAATTTTTGGCTCTTCTGATGTGTTTCCTGCTGGTGTTCGCTTTGGCGGCATGCGGCGACGGGGGCAAAAACGACGGCAATACGGGTGACGATCCCTCCATTACCGATCCCGACGATCCCAGCGATCCCGATGATCCGGAAGATCCGGACGAACCCGGCAAACAGGAATATACCTGGAATTCCGAACCGGTCGTGACGGAAACTTTCTTCGACGATTTTGAAAACGGAATCGACGGAACGAAATGGACCTCCACGAATACGGGTTGGGGAGAAAACAACAACGGCGTTTCTACGGACAATGTGATGTATTCCACAAACAAAGAAAAGGTGGAGGCAGAGGGCGCAACGGGCGGCATCGTCGTTCTGAAAGCGACGGGCGACTACGCTGCGAATAAAAACGAAAAGCGCGAAGGCGCGGTCCTCATCACGCGCGACGATTACGGCGCGGGCAAATACGAAGTCCGCATGAAAGTGCTTCCCCGCGAAGGGCAGTGCACCGCAATCTGGACGTATTTCAACGGTACGCCCAACGCGACCGACCTTGAGGACAGCAAATACAGCGAGATCGACATCGAACTGCCCGAAGGCGGCGACTTCCGCGAGATGAGCGCCACCACGTATGAAAAATACATCGACAAGACGAACATGAACCAGACCTCTTCGCACTTCACATTGGAGGAAAAGGGACTGGATTTCATCAGCCTGAACGACGGCGATTGGCATACGTTCGCCTTTGAATGGAGAACGGACGACGACGGCGAAAGGGGGATCATTTGGTATATAGACGATGTTCCCGTTGTAAAATACACGACGGACGTGCCCGTTTATACCGCTCCTCTGTGGATCGGTACGCACTTCCCCGACAACCCGAGTTGGCTGGGCGTTCCCAACTTTGAGACCGCTTATATGTATATCGACTGGGTGCGCATCACCTCTTACGACGAAGAGACGATCGACGAATCCAACGGATCGGAAGGGGATTTCACTTTCACCGATCTGGGCAACGCGGATATCCCGCAGAATAACTTCATTTCCAACGGAACGTTCGATCAGGGAACGGAATCTTCCGCGGTCGCTTGGTCGGCGGACAGAAATTCCTCCATCGTGCGCGGCAGCGAAAACTACGTGAACTATCTGCAGGTCAACTCCGGCAACACGATCTATCAGGAAATAGACAACCAATATAAAGGGCACACGCTGCAGTTGGTCGTCAATGCAAAAATTACGGGCGGCAGCGGCACGCTGCACGTTTACCTCGAGGAAATGTACGGTGGCATCCTGTCGCAGGGCACTTCCGAGGAGATCGAATTCCGCCATACCATTTCCGGCGAAAAGACGCTGACCTATCAGATCAAGGACGACGATACGGACAGTATCCGCGTCGTATTCAAAACGGATGAAGGTACGACCGCTCAGATCACGTCCGTTGAACTTTATTACGCATGATTGTTTCCGCAGTGCGGAGCAAGATAAAAAAAGGTACCTTTTTCATTCGGTTGATACCGAATGAAATCCGCTAACGGAAAAGCGGGGCGAAAGGGGCAGGAGGCACAAAATGGCAGAAGACAGATGGAATCATCCTCCCGTAGTCAAGGGCGTGTTTTACGACGACTTTTCGGAAGGGATCCGCGGCGGCGTCTGGCGCGCCCTGCATGAAAAATGGGCCAGTCAGAACAACAACGGATATTCCGAAGACAACTGCTTGTATACCACAAACGCGCGAGAAGTCGAAAAGATGGGCGCAAACGGCGGGATCGTCGTCATACGCTCCAACGGAGATCTTTCTCCTCAGAAGGAAAGAAAGCGTCAGGGCGGCGGCATCGTAACGAAGCGGCTGTTCGGGCCGGGGCTTTACGAGGCGCGCATGAAAGTCGTGCCGAGAGTGGGGCAATGCAGCGCGATCTGGACGTATTTCAACGACTGGGCCCCCGCAATGGAGGACAGAAAATACAGCGAGATTGACGTGGAAATGCCGCACGGGGGCGATTACCGCAAGTTCAGCGGAACTACGTACGAAAATTACGTAAACGCGGAACAGAAGATCAGCAGTTCGCAGGTCGTGGATTGCCCCGTTCCCCTCAACGACGGAAAATGGCACGTGTTCGCCTTTGAATGGCGCACAGACCGCGAGAACGGAGACGAAGGGATCGTATGGTATCTCGACGGGAAGCCCGTTCTCACCATCAGAGAGGCGGTCCCGCATTATACGGCGACTTTCTGGCTGGCGTCGCTCTTTCAGGATTCGCCCGCATGGCTGGGCGTGCCGCGCTTTGAAACGGCGTATATGTATGTCGATTGGGTGCGCATCACCGAATATGCGGATCCCTGTCTGCCCGGGTTTGCGGAAAAAGAGAGCCGCCTGACTTATAAAGGAACGGATTTGCAGAACGCCCCGATCCCGAAAACGGATTATATCGCGAACGGAAGTTTTTCCCGCCCCGCACGTTCAGAGGATTTCAAGGGCAATCGGATCGATTCGTGGGAATTGGACGGCGGCGCGCAGATCTCAGAAGGCGTTTTGCGCATGCAGGGCAAGTCGCGCGTAACGCAGACGATCGAGGCGCAGTATGCAGGATTCGTATTCGAACTTTGCGTCGATGCGGAAGCGGCGGGGGAAGGCCGTCTCGAAGTGTATCTCGAATCTCTGTCCGGTAAGGCAAATACTTTGGAGCCCGTTTTCCGCGAAGAGGGAAGATCTGGCAAAAAGATTTGTTTTACTTCCGGCAAACGGATGAAAAAGCGCGCAGCGTTCCGGATCGAAGAAAAAAATACGGAACACCTCCGCGTCGTTTTGGAGACGTCGGAAGGGACCGCCGCAAATGTATACGGCGTACACATGAATTTGCAATCGGAATGAACGGAAGTTCATCGCAAAATAATTTGAAGGAGAAAAAAGCATGAAATTTATCAAAAAAATGACGGTTTTGGTACTGGCGCTATGCTTGTCTCTGTCGTTTTTCGCAGTCGGCGCGGGTTGCGAATGGACGACGGGGGATGCCGGCGAAACGGTCGTATCCGGCGGCGGCGGGATCTCGTGGGATCTCGGCGACACCAACGACTGGGTCGCCCGTACGCGCCCTACCGCGGATGATTTTTCGGATAAAACGCTCAACATCAAGTTCTTTAACGGCGGCTACGGCAGGGCCTGGCTGGACGAAATGGAAAAACAGTTCGAAGCGGATTATCCCGGCATCGACGTGCGCCTGACGGCATCGACGAACAGTTCCGACTTCCAGGATCTGCTGCGCACCGAATTGCAGGGCAACAATCCGTATGACATTTATATCTGCCACGATATTTCCTGGGAAAGCCTGGGCGGCGATGAAAAACTCCTCGTCGATCTGACGGACGAACTGTACAACGCGGTGATGTACACCGATCCCACGCCCGATGATACGATCGTGGAAGAGCAGGGGCTGACGCTGGACGAAAGCGGCAACGCGCAGATCACGTATAAAAATCTTCTGACGGACGCTTCCGTCACGAGCGCGTATTACAGAGACGGCTATTATAAAGTCGCGCAGGTACAGGGCGCCGGCGGCATCCTGTACAATAAGACGATGTTCGACCAGTACGGCTGGGAACTTCCCGAAACGTACGACGATCTCAAAGCGCTCTGCGAACAGATCGTAGAGGACACGAACGGGGATATCGCGCCTTTCCTGGTCGCCGGTTCGGAAGGGTATCTTTGGGACAGCCTCGTATACGACTGGTGGATCCAGCTTGCGGGACAGGAAGAATTCAACCGCCTGTTCGAAGGCAACGATAAAAACTGCTGGAATCCCGACGAGTATCCTTACCACAGACAGGCATATCAGTATTGGTACGATCTGTTTGTAGTCAACCAGAGCGAATATATGCTCGACGGTTTCACCGGGATCGACAACGTCATGGCGAACGCCGTATTCCTGCAGGGCATGGCGGCGATGATGCCCGCGACCGCCTGGGCGGTGAACGAACTGGGCGCGGACGTCCTGGAAGAATCGGGCCTCGACGTCGGGCTGATCCCCACGCCGTATGTGGAAGGCGCGAAGACGGACGAAGACGGCAATCCTCTGCGCGTCTGCTACGACGTCGCCGGAAGAGACTCCATCGTCGTATCCACGAACGGAAACTCCGATCTTGCCATCGAATTCCTCAAATGGATGGGCGAGTTGGACAACAAGTATATTTTCCCGAAGAATGTTTCGGGCATGGTCATGGGCTTCAAGTACGACGTGGATACGCTGCTGACGGACGAGTACTGCAGATTTACGTGGGACAGAGACATGTTCAAACTTCTCGGAGAGACGACCTTCCGCACCACGGGTTATTCATCCAACCCCATGTTCGTTTTGAAACTGGTCTCCGCTTATCCGATCGAAAACTATTATCTCAGGTGCTTTACGACGTACGGCACCGCCAGCCAGATCACGCCTTCCTCTATATTTGCAAGCGCCTGGTCGCAGGTGAACAGCAAGTGGGATGACTGGCGCTTCGAAGCGGGCCTCGAATAATCGTGTACGGTTGCCGCCGCCTCGTGCGGCGGCAGGGGAGAGTTTATATGGAGCAATTGAAAAAGAAAAGACGGCGCAATAAATACGGGCTGAGAAAGGAACAGATCGTATTCATCTGCGTTCTTCTCGCTTATCCCGTAATACATTTTTTGGTCACGTGGCTGTATATCAATTCGAGAACGCTCATTCTGTCCTTTACGCGCTATAACCCGAATGTGGCGGACTTTCAGATTCCGGGGAATATTTTTTACAATTTCGAAATGTGGATCGACAGATTTCTGCATGATTCGAAGTATACGATGATCCTCGTCAATTCCCTTCTGTATTTCCCCGTTTCCTGCTTTATAACGCTTCCGCTTTCCGTCATCTGCGCATATTTCATCTTTGCCAAGGTGCCGGGAGGGACGGTTTTCCGCGTGATCTTCTTTCTTCCCTCCATTCTGCCCGGCGTCGCGATGACGATGGCTTTCCGTTTCGGGTTCGATACGTACGGTTATGTCAATGCGCTTTTGCGGCATCTGGGTATGGAAAACGTGCCCGTCTGGTTCGGCACTGACGGACTCACGCCGTTTATGATCTTCTTTTACTGTGTGTGGGCGGGTATCGGCTATAACGTCGTTCTCATGTCGGGCGCAATGAGCCGCGTCCCTTCCGAGATCATCGAATACAACCGTCTCGAAGGTGTAGGGATGGGGCGCGAGATGTTCTGCATCATGGTCCCCATGGTGTGGCCTACGATCGTGACGCTGTTTACGGTCGGCATGAATACCGTGCTTACCCTATATATGCAGCCGTATTTCCTGATGGGATCGTCTACGGACGGAAACTTCAACACGGGAACGATCGCGCTTTATATCTTCGGAAATTATTCCGACCGGCGTCAGATCCCGCAATTGTCATCTTTCGGTCTGCTCTGTTCGCTGTTCTACGTCCCCGTCATCTTCCTTGCAAGATGGATCATGAATAAATTCTTTACGGAAGTGGACTACTGATGGAAACGAATGTTATGGAAAGCAATGTTGCCGACGTCGGTACGATGACGCCCGAAGTTTCCGAGTCTGAAATCATAGAATCCAAACTTGTCGGCAAAAAACTGAAAAAACAGAAGGAAAATTCGCCCGTAAAGCGTTCCACGGGCCAGAAAGTGGCGCTTTGGATCGTCTGTGCGATTTTTATACTCTATTCCGTTTCGCTGCTCTTTCCCTTTGCCTGGCTTTTGTTCAACTCTTTCAAGACCCGGCAGGACTTTCTGACGAGCGCGGTCGCAAACGGCGGCATGAGCATACCTGCAATTTTTGATCCGCATAACTATTACGAGGCTCTGATCGGATTTAAACTGACGGTCGGTTCCGGTTCTGCGGTCAAAGAGGTAAACCTCCTGCAGATGTTTCTCAACAGCATCATTCTGACCGCCACGACGACCTTTCTGGAAGTGTTCTTCTCCGCCTGTACGGCATATGTGCTCGCAAAATACAACTTTCCCGGCAAAAAGATCATTTTCGGCATGGTCCTCGCGTCCATGGTCATACCGGTCGTGGGTACGTTGCCCGTCATGTACGATTTTATCGGCAGCATCGGGCTGATGGACACACTTCCGGGCGTATGGATCGTGTATGTAGGCGGATTTGCGTTCGGCTTCCTTCTTTTGAACGGGCATTTCAAAAGCCTGTCCTGGACGTATGCCGAGGCTGCGCAGATCGACGGCGCCACGAGTTTCGGGGTCTTTTTCAAGATCATGATCCCGCTCTCGATGCCTGCGCTCATCTCGCTCGCCATCATTACGGCGATCGATTACTGGAACAATTTCGGCACGCCGAAGATTTATTTACCTTCCATGCCCACCGTTGCGGTCGGGCTGGATTCCCTGATGATCGAGATCGAAAAGACGAGCGATTACCCGCTCATGTTCGCGTGCGTGCTCGTCGCGATCGCTCCGATCGTCGCAATATTCTGCTGCTTCCAGAAGGTGATCATCTCCAACATGGTCGCGGGCGGAATCAAAGGCTGATTTACCGGAAATGAAAAAAATAAAATCAAGGAGATAATATGATGAGAAAGAAACTCAGAATTGCCCTGATCGCGGTCATGGCCATGCTGATGGTGCTCACGGTTTTTGCCGGGTGTAACGGAAATTCCGGTTCATCCTCCGGCTATAAACTGAGTCAGACGTCGGCTTCGCTCGAGATCGGCAGAACTTTGCAGTTGACTATCTCTCCCGAACCGGCGAACGTGACGTGGAGCAGTTCGGACGAAGATGTCGCGACCGTTTCGGACGGGCTTGTTACGGCAGTGGAGAAGGGTACTGCGACCATTACGGCGCAGGTCGCAAAGACGCAGGATACCGCCGCTGCAACACTGACCTGTGAAATCACGGTCAACAGCGTATCCGTTCTGCCCGAAAGCATTTCGATCACCAACGAGGATACGACGCCCGCGCCCGGATTTTTTGAAATCACGGCGCAGGTCATGCCCGAAGGAGCCGATCAGCGCTTTACGGCATCGCTCGTCGGCGAGCATACCCTCGTACAGATCGTGGACAACGAGGTAGCCATTGACGCGGAAATCGAAGACGGTTATACGTTTACCGTCAGCGTGGCGTCCGTTGCGGACCCGCAGATCACAGACACGAAAGAATTTGTCGTCGACAACCGTCCCGAAGACGGTCTGCACATCACGACCCCGCAGAGAGTGGTCGACGCGCAGGTCAATGACGGCAAACTGCAACTCAAATACACGATGGTGCCCGAAGCGGAAGTGACCTTCTCGCTTGAAACGGAAGTGGACGGCGTATCGATCACTCCCGGCGGCGAAATTTCCGTAGATAAATATGCGAACAACGGCATCGCGTTCACCGTAGTCGCCGAGGCGACCGTGGAGGAAGAAGAGTTCCGCACGACGGTCAATATGACCGTTCTCAACGAGATCGAGCGCGAGATCTCCACGGAAGAAGAACTCCGCGCGATCTGGACGGGCGACAACGCGGAGAGCCGCGCCCGCATGCAGAACCATTACATCCTTACCGATAATATCGTGCTCACGTCCGACTGGACGTCCATCGCCAACGACGGCACGGAAGGCGGCACGGGCGCGCAGTTCAACGGCAATTTCAACGGCAACGGCTACACCATTTCCAACTTCAACATGAACGCCGGCTGGAACAACGGTTTCTTCTATTCGATCGGTGAAGAGGGCGTGGTGGAAAATCTCGTTCTGGAAAGCGGCAACGGCGTAAACGACGGTATCCACGGCATGTTCTGCGGACCGTTCGCGGGATATTGTTTCGGCACCATTCAGAACAGTATGGCAAACGTACGCGTCACCTCCGATACCAATAGTGCGGGCGCCCATATTTCCGTCGGCTCTTTCGTCGGCACGATCGGCGCGACCGGCCTTGTGATCAACTGCGTCTCCATCGGCCAGACGGTCATCAACCGCAACCCGACGGGCGAAAATTCCGACTATACGACGGGCTTTGCCGCAAGCATGCCCGGCACGCTCGGCCAGTGCCTGCGTTCGAGTTATGCGCTCGAAGGCACGATCGAAAACATCGTAGGGCACAGGAGCGGTATTGATACCGCCGCCGAAGGGGAGTTGGACGTCATCCGCACGGAAGAAGAAATGAAGACGGCCGCTTCGTATCCCGAATACGATGCCGAAACGGAAGAGGGATTCGACAGGGAGATCTGGAGAATCGTAGACGGTTCTTTCCCGTCCCTCTATAACGATAAGTTTGTAGAGCCCGCAATGATCGAAGTCAAAGTCAACGGCGAAGAGATCATCGACGGCAAATTCACGGTCGGGCACGGCGATTACGAATTCACCGCCGAAGTTACGGATGCAGACGGTTCTGCCGTCAACGTGCCGCAATCCTTCTCGATCATCAGTTTTGCTACGGGTACGGGCGTTGCGGACGGCGCGTTCACTTATGACGGCGTTACCGTTTCGGTAAACGGTTCTCTCGCAAAGGACGGAGACACGGTGACGATCGTGCTTGCCTCCGACCTCAATACCAATATACAGACAACGGTCACCTTTACTTTTGAAGGAGCGCTCGCGGTCGTCGTTGACGAGATCCCCGATCTCGAATACACTGCAGACGGTGCGAATACCTTCGACGTATCCGATCTCGTTACCGTATTGAGCGGATCGGGCAGCGAAACGGTCACTTATGAGATCACGCAGGAAACGGCGGGCGTTACGATCAACGAAGAGACGGGCGTGCTCACCATTACGGCGGCTTCCAACAATATGGCGGTATTCAAAGTACAGGTCACCGTCACCGACGGAAGCGAATCGGCAAAATCTGCAGAGATCTCCGTAAACGTCATCAATACCGTTCCCAAGGAAATTTCCACTGCGGAAGAGTTCCTCGCGATTTGGCCGATCGGCCGTTGGGATGCTCCCGACGATACCGTCAAGCCGCTCATGCATAACAATTATATCCTTACGGACAATATCGATCTCGGCAGCAGTGCGAAAGTGATCGGTTACGCTTGGAATGATGCGAGCGATACCGGCTACGGCCTGTTCGGGACCTTCGACGGAAACGGCTACACGATTTCGTGGTCAAATAACCTTGCCGTCAGTTGGAACTGCGGTTTGTTTGCAAAAGTAGAGGCAACGGGCGTGATCAAAAACCTGAAAATGCAGACTTACGGCGACGGCGCTATCCACGGATTGGTGGCTGGTCCGATCGGTTTGGTATATGGTACAGTAGAAAATTGCTTCTTTGATGTGAAAGTAACAACGGAAAAGCAATCTACTGGAGCAGTTCAACCGATCGGTACGGCGGTCGCGGCTGTGTGCGGCGGCGGTAAATTGATCAATGTCATTTCAATCGGTCAGGCAATGCTTGAAATTGACGGAACGCCGGTTGTCAGCGGTGTCTACGGCAAGACGCACGACACCGACAGTGCAAATGCGGTCGTAACCGACAGTTACGCCCTGTCCGGAACGGTGACAAAAACGGAGATCGATACGGTCGCGGATAAAATTACGGCAGAAAACACGAAGATCGTTCTCACCGATACGGAAATGCGTACGGCCTCCAACTTTGCGGATTGGGATACGGAAATCTGGTATATTGCAGACGGCGCATATCCTACGCTGAAAAACGATAAACTGGTAATTCCCACGGGGATTGAGATCACCAATTCCGAAACGACGGTCGGGGTCGGCGCAACCGAAATCACGGCAGACGTGACTCCTTCGGGCGACTGGTTTATTTCTTCCTTCACGACGACGGATGAAACGAATATCACCTATGAGGGCAGGACTGTAACGGTCAAACCGCAGGCGGTAACGGGAGCGACGTTCACGGTCACGGTAGCGGCGGCGCTTGCGCCGTCCGTGACGGACCAAATGACGTTTACCGTCTCGAACGAAGGAATCTCTGTCAGTTTTGCGGACGACGCGCCCGAAACGATGGATTTTGAAACCTCTGCTACGCTCGCGCTTGCAGATTACGTAGAAGTCAGTCAGGACAGCGGTTATACGCTTTCGTATGCATTAAAAGAAACGGTGACGGGTGTTTCCGTCGATGCGGAAACGGGCGTCGTGACCCTGACGGAAGAGGTGAACAACACCGCCGTATTTACGGTCGTCGCTACGGTCACGCCCGATGCAGGCGGAGATCCTTCGAGCGCGGAACTGACCATAACGGTCACGAATCACGTATTCAAAGAGATCAACGGCATTGAGGATCTGCAGGCGATCTGGACGGGGAACAATGCAGTTTCCCGCCAGAACCTGACCAACAATTATATTCTGATGACGGATATCGACCTTTCGGGCGTTACGTTTGGTACGATCGGCATCGCCGATACAGACGGTATCGGACTTTCCGGAACGTTTGACGGCAACGGGCACAAGATATCCGGAGTGAAAATGAACGTGGGCTGGAACGGCGGTTTCTTCGCGAGGATCGAATCGACGGGCGTCGTCAAGAACCTGCACCTTGAAAGCGGCACGGGAGCCGACGACGGCGTTCAGACGATTTACGGCGGCGCTTTGGTCGGTTTCCTGTACGGAAGGGTAGAGAACTGTTTTGTAAATGTACGCGTTTATACCAGTCATGCTTCTCAGCCGATCGGTACGCTTGCAGGAACCTTGCAGGAAGGCGGGGTTATCGTAAACAGCATCGCAATCGGGCAGGCAGTCTTTACGGGAGATCGTTCAGAGGCAGAACATGGATCTGGGTTTATCTCTTCCGGTTCTGCAAGCCAAATCACGAGCAGTTTTGTTCTCGATACGACGGTCGACGGTTCCATAGGCTATAACAAGGTTGCCGACGAAAATATCGTAAAGACGGAAACGGAACTCAAAACGGCCACTACGTTTGAAGGTTGGGATAGCAGCATTTGGACGATTTCTGAAGGCTCTTATCCCGCACTGATCCCGAACTGCACTTCGGGGCAGGCGGATGCGTAATACGCAATGAAGGAATAATTCGGCTCGCCGTTTTTCGGGGAGCCGAATTTTCTTGAAGAACTTTCGGCAAATTCCTTGTAACGGGGCTTGCCGATGTGATAAAATAATAGGGCGCAGAGGCGCCGACGGAGAAATTATGAAACTCGATTTAAGATGTCTGCAAATCGATCTTGCCCGCCAGAAAGAGAGCGTTGCATTCGTGAAAAGTTACGCCGATTTTGCGGCGGAAAACGGCTATAATGCCCTGATCCTGTATCTTGAAAACGCGGTCCGCACCGAAGATACCGCCTTTTTCGACCCCGAAGAGACGTATTCTGCCGATGAGATCCGTGAGATCGTCGCCTATGCCGAATCGAAAGGGCTCGACGTCATTCCCGCCCTCGAAAATTTGGGCCATCTCGAAAAATTTTTCCTCTATCCGCAACTTGAACATTTATCCGAGATCACCGACGTAGAGAAGGAGGGGCGCGGGTTCGACCGCTTCAAGCGCGGCGCGTGCGGCTGTATCACGAATCCGGAACTGAACAAATTTTTCGATAAATATATTGCGGACGTCTGTTCCCTTTTCCACAGTAAATATGTGCATATGGGGCTCGACGAGCCTTTCGATCTTGCCGTTTGCGAGCGCTGCAAGGGTGCGCTCGCTGCGGGCAAATCGAAGAGCGATCTCTTTCTTGCGCACATTCTGCATACGTACGAACTTTGCAAAAGCCTCGGCAAGACGATGATGATGTGGGACGATTTTTTCGAATATGCCGATATCGTCCGCGATCTGCCCCGCGACATTGTGCTTTGCAACTGGAATTACGTGTTCGTCGGCGACGAGCCGCAGGGGCACTGGACCAACCGCATCAAAAAAGATTGGTTCCGCCTGTATGACGAGTTGGGCTTTTCCTATCTCTTCTGCGTGTACGCGCACCGCTGTTCTTCCCCGTATAACGTGGATACGTTTACCGATTACGCAGAAAAATACAGCCCCGTCGGCGCGATCATGACGACCTGGAAACGCTCCGATTCGTTCTATCAGGGCGCATATCCCAATATTGCCTATGCGGGGAAAAAGTGGAGCGGCCTCATCCAAAGCGAAGGGGACAGGGTCGCCGCATATGCTTCCGCGCTCGGCGGTTCGGAAGAATGCGCGAAACTGCTCCTTTCCATGAACATCGTAGAGTGCGGTTCCGTAGGGGATATGGCGAATGCGGCCGAAAGCGATTACATGCTCAAACTCATGTACCGCGCAGCACTTGTGCCCGCGCTCGAAGCGCTGCGCGGCTTTCAGGGCAGCCTTTCCGGGCAGGCGCGCGACGTCGTTACCGACGCCTACGATTATATTTACGAAATTTATCTCAATCTGCGCCTGCAGAGGCTTGCCGTCTCCATTTTCGACGATTACGAGCGCAAAGAGGATATGCGCCCGTGCCGTCTGAAAGAACTGGACGAGATCGCGGCCGGCTTTGAAGAGATCCGCGAAAACGGCGCCGCTCTTTGGGAAAGATACCGCAGCGGTATCAAAAGTTGCAGGGGCGCGTTCGAAAAGAAATTCGCCTCTTATGCGCAAAAGATCGATCGGTGCAGAAAGGAACTGATCAAGGGCAGGCGATGCGGCGTGCTGTACGTCGATCTCATGCTGCACGACCCGTATCCCACCGTGCACAATCAGATCGCCGTCAAATACCGCGGCGAAGAAGAAAACATCCTGTTTACGGGGGTGCTGAAGCCGAGCATCGCGCAATTTGAAATCGGCGGATGCTACGGGTATCGCTTTGCGATCGAAGAAAAGGAATTGGAAAGCGTAACCTTTGCCGTCTGGGGCGAAGGCGCACACTATCCGCTGCATTTCCGTTATACGGCGCAGGGCAGAAAATACGTGGCGGATACCGTCGAGGTCCTCTCCGGCGACGTGCGGAATGCGGAAAACGTCCTGTTTGAAGATACCCGTTTTGCGGAAATGGGTACGGACGACGGGATCGCGCATTTCAACGATATCGCGCTTTCCGCAAAGCGCCACGTCATCCGCGTGACCTTCCGGCCCCTTTCGGAGGTGAAAAAATGAAGCGCATCCGGTGCGGCCGCATCATTTCGGACGGGAAGATCTTTCCCGGGTACGTCTATTATGAAAACGGCGTCATCGCCGAAGTTTCCGGGCGCGATCTTCCCTGCGAGGAAGAATACGATGCGGGCGAATTTTATCTCGCGCCCGGTTTCATCGACACGCACACGCACGGCGGCGCGGACGTGGATTTTACTTTCTGCGACGCGCAGGAGGCGATCAGGGCGGCGGATTTTCATTTTTCGCACGGCACGACGACCATATTCCCGACGACCCTTGCGTCCGATTACGAGAATACGGCGCGTGCGCTGCGGGAACTGAAAAAAGCGCAGGCAAGCGGGGCGGCAAAGGGCGAGATCGGCGGCGCCCATATCGAAGGGCCGTATTTTGCTCCCTCCATGGCAGGCGCGCAGAATCCGAAATATCTCACCGATCCCGTCGAAAAGGATTATACGCGCATTCTCGATGAATTCGGCGGGTTTGTAAAAAAATGGAGTTACGCCCCCGAACGGGATCGGGATGCAAAATTCTGCAGGTATCTGATCGGGCGCGGCGTGCTCGCGTCTGCGGGGCATACTGCCGCAATTTACGACGACATGCTCGCCGCGTATGACGCGGGGCTGCGTTGCGTGACGCACCTTTATTCGTGTACTTCCACCATTACCCGCGAAAAGGGGTTTCGCCGTCTCGGCGTCATCGAATGCGCCTATCTTTTCGAGGATATGGACGCGGAACTGATCGCCGACGGAAAGCATATCCCAAAAGAACTCATCCGCCTCGTGTTCCGCCTGAAGGGCGCAGAGCATATCATGCTCGTGACCGATTCGCTCAGCATTGCCGGAAGCGGGAAAACTTCGGGCGAACTCAACGGCGTTCCCTATATCGTGGAAGACGGCGTGGCGAAACTTGCGGACAGGAGCGCGTTTGCGGGGAGCGTTGCCACGGCAGACAGGCTGGTCGCGGAATGCGTCGCCGCGGGCGTTCCGCTCGAAGACGCCGTGCGCGCGATGACGGAGACGCCCGCCCGCGCTCTGAAACTCAACAAAGGGCGCATCGCGAAGGGTTACGATGCGGATTTTGTGATTTTTGACGATAAAATCGCCGTAAAGCGCGTAATTTCGCGCGGCAGATAAAGCGGATCGCTGTCGGCAACGGCGCTGTTCAAAATAAAAATACTTCTCTGGAGGTCTTATCTATGATACAATTCGGAACGGGAGGTTTCCGCGGGGTGATCGGCGACGATTTCACCCGCGGGAACGTGCAGACGATCGCGCAGGCGCTCTGTAACATGATCGGGCAGGACGGTTCCGATAAGCCCGTCGTCATCGGGTACGACAGGCGGTTTATGTCCGACTTCTACGCGGCGTGGATGGCGGAAGTTTTTGCGGGCAACGGCGTGAAAGTTTTCTTGTACACGCACGCGATGCCTTCGCCCGGCGTGATGTGCGCCACGCGCGATCTGGGGCTCGATTACGGCGTGATGATCACGGCTAGCCACAATCCGTTCAAATTCAACGGGGTTAAGGTTTTCGCCAAGGGCGGATGCGACGCCGACGTCGCTTTGACGGACAGGATCGAGCGCGAGTGCGCGGGCGTAAAAAAGATCGCGAGCATGCCGCTGTCCGACGCGAAAGGGGCGGGGCTCGTCGCAGATTATTCCAATATCGACGCCTATGTGGAAAACATCTGCTCTTTTATCAGTCCGAAGATCCGCGACAATCACGCGAAAATACTCTTCGACAATCTGTACGGCGCGGGGATCGTCGGGCTGTCCCGCCTGGCGGAAAAGTTCCGCATCGAAAAATTTGACGTGCTTCACCCCGAACACGACGCGTTTTTCGGGTTTGAACTTCCCAATCCGACGGAAGCGATGCTCGAACCGCTCAAAGCGAAGGTCGCGGCGGGCGGCTACGATTACGCGATCGGAACGGACAGCGACGGCGACCGTTTGGGCATCATCAGCGACACCTGCGAATACGTGAACAACAACGATATCCTCGCGGCACTCTATTACTATCTGGTAAAATACAGGGGAGAAAAAGGGGACGTCGTCAAAAACTGCGCGACTTCCGTCCTCGTGGACAAAGTGGCGGAAAAACTCGGTTTTTCCTGTCACGAGGTGGACGTCGGATTCAAAAACATCTCCGCAAAAATGCGCGAAACGGACGCACTGATCGGCGGCGAATCGAGCGGCGGGCTTACCTGCCGCGGCTATATCGAGGGCAAAGACAGCGCTTTCAGCGCTTCCCTTTTCATGGAGATGCAGATCGTGATGGATAAGCCCGTCTCCGAGATCGTGCGCGAGGTGCACGAATTTGCGGATTATCATTACGCTTCGGTAGAGAGGGCGATCCCCCTGCGCGGGGAAAAAGCCGCCACCGCTTTTCTGGCGGCCGAAATGCCCGACCTCGGCAGAGAGATCGTGCGTTTCGATCATTTCAACAGGAATTTCAAATATTACCTTTCGGACGGATGTTGGGCGCTCTTGCGCCTTTCGGGCACCGAACCGATGCTCAGGCTGTTTGCCGAGGCGGAGAGCGGGGAAGAGGCGCTCCGCATTGCCGATTGCCTGACGGCATTTGTAAACGCAGGAGGAAACGCGCATGGGAATGAAAGAAAAGGCCGCTCTGCTGTTTGAAAAGACGGGGCGCCTGCGAAGGGGGAAAGCCCCCGCGGGCTCGAAACTGCCCGAAAACACCTGGTTTCTCGACGACAGTGCGATCGCCTGTTTCCCTCGTAAAAGAGGGGACAGCCGCTATTTTTACGGTACGGACGGGTTTTATCTGTGGGCGTATCAGTCGGGCTATATTTCGGTAAACGAAAGCACGTTTACCGTATTTCCCTATGCGGACGAGGGCAAACAGCCCTATCTGGCGTTTTTCGGGGGCATAAAGGACGAAAAGGGCGGCTATCTTCCCGTATCCCTCACGGGCGTTGCGGCACAGCCGCGCGAGCGCGCGGAGCGCTGCACCGTGTTTACGCCGACGGCGGCTTATTACCTGACGGAAGCAGAGGGGCTCCGCTTTGCTGTGCGCATTTACGCGGACGAAAAAAAGCGCGTACGCGCTACGCTGTCCGCGCAGAATCTGACGGGAACGGACAAAGAGATCTATCTGTCCTCTTATCTGAACTGCCTTTTGCGCTATATGCCCGTCGAGGATATCGAAAGCAAATGGTACAAACGCTGCGGCGTTCGGGAAAACGGGTTTTTGATCGAAAGCGTGGTCGATCTTTCCCGCGAAGAACACGTCAATTTTTACGCCGTCGTCAGGCGGAGGACGAAAGGGGATGTTTCGGGCATTTCCGCCACGTCCGCCCGCGCGGATTTTTGCGGCGGAAAAACGGTATCGCTCAACTGCGCCGAACCCCTTTTCACGGGCTCCTTTGCCGAAGAAAAAAAGACGTGCGGATTTTCGGATACGGCGGTCGCCGGCGAGATCATACGGTTCCGTCTGCCCGCAAACGGATATTGCGAAGAGGATCTTTCCTTTGAAATCTACCGCGATCCCTCAGAGGCGGAACGCTCTTTGTCGCTGCCGATCGGGGAGAGCGAGTTTGACGATTACGTTGCCGCGGCGGAGAAAAAGGACGAGGAAAAATTTGTTTCCGATCGCATGCTGAAAATTGCTTTTGGTCCTTTTTCTGACAAACGTATCGACGCAGATGTGCTCAATCGGTTTATCGGCAGCGTGATCAGACAGGTCGAATCGTGCGCGCTTGCCAAAACTTCCAGTCTGTCCATGCTCGGCGTCAGAGACGTGTTTCAGCAGATCGAAGCGGCGCTCATATGGAATCCCGCGGACTGCCGCAGAAAAATACTCGAAGCGCTCGATTTCATCGGGACGGACGGCCGTGCGCCCAGGCAGTACTCCCTGCCCGCAAGGCGGGGCAGCGTGCCCGTTCTGGATCTGCGCGAATTTATCGATCAGGGCGTGTGGATCGTGGACGCTCTCTATACCTATCTCGCCTACACGGGGGACGACTCTGTCCTGCGCGAAGAGTGCGGCTATTACGTGTACCGCGGCAGAGAGGCTTCTCTTACGGACGAGCGGGACAGCGTGCTCGATCATCTCGTGCGCATCGTCGGCTATCTTCTCGCCAACGTTGACGATAAGACGCATTGCCTGCGCATTCTTTACGGAGACTGGAACGACGCCCTGGACGGTTTGGGAACGACGGAGGATAAGGACAAGCAGTTCGGCAGCGGCGTTTCCGTCATGGCGACGTTGCAACTGTGCCGCAATCTCGAAGAGATGTCCGAGATCCTGCGCGTGCGTTCTCTCCGCCCCGATCTCGTTTCTCTGTACGAAAAAAAGTATGCGGAACTCAAAGAGGGGCTTCAGCGCTATGCCGTCCATACAAATCAGAGCGGCGAGCGCCGCATCGTGCACGGCTGGGGAGACAAGATGGAATATTTTGTCGGCAGTTTCCAGGACGTGGACGGAAAGTCCCGCGACGGGCTTACGGCGAATGCGTTCTGGGTCCTCTCGGGCGCCTATGAATGGGATAAAAGCATTCGGAAAGAGATCCTCGCAAGTTATGACCGGCTGGACTCGAAATACGGTTTAAAGACGTTCGAGCCGCCCTTTGCGCGCGGAACGCGGGGCGTCGGCCGCATCCCCAACCTTCCGGCCGGCACGGCGGAAAACGGGGCCTCCTACGCGCATGCGACGCTGTTCGGCATCTGGTCACTGTTTAAAATGGGCGAAGGGGAGCGCGCGTGGGAGCAACTCGTCAAAGTGCTTCCTCCCGCGCATGAATTTATATCCACTTCTCCCTTCGTCATGTCCAATTCCTATATTTATAATGAAGAACTGGGCGTTGACGGCGAATCGATGAACGACTGGTACACGGGCAGCGCGGCGGTCCTGATCAAGGCGCTCACGCGGTGCGTGTTCGGCGTCGAGGTCACGCAGACCCGCCTGAAAATATCTCCCTCCGCATATTTCCCCTGCGATCAAGCGGAAATGTCTTTCATGGTGCGCGGCGTACCCGTGCGCGTGAAATATCGGAAGGGCAGCGGCGTCCGCTCGGTGATTGTGAACGGAAAAAGGACGGACGGCCCCGACGGATACGAAACGGCCCTTGCCGATTTGAAGGGCCCGCTCGAAGTGGAAGTGGAAGGCTGAAAGATCGCACTTTTCGGCTTCGTGCAGGCCGGAACAAGCAAATTTTAGCGCATAAAACAAGAAAAATACCCGCGGAAGCGGGTATTTTTATACAAAAATTTCTTTTACGGCTTGAATTATGCCCGAAAGGTATGGTATAATACGGAAAAAAGATCGGAGGCCCCGCTATGGAATTGCGAGTTTTGCGGTATTTTCTGACGCTTGCGCGGGAAGAGAGCGTCTCCCGTGCGGCGGAAGCGCTCTATATCACGCAGCCCACGCTGTCACGCCAACTGGCGGAACTGGAAGAGGAATTGGGCACAAAACTGTTCGAGCGCGGCAAGCGCAGGATCGTTCTGACGGAAGAGGGCATGCTGCTTCGCCGCCGTGCGGAGGAGATTTTGGAACTTTCGGATAAGACGGAGCGCGAGTTGCGCAACAGAAACGAAAACCTGAGCGGCGTTGTCAGCATCGGCGCGGCGGAAACGCGCGCCGCGGCGCTTCTGCCGCAGGCGATCGCATCTTTTCGGAATAAATATCCCGGCGTCACGTTCGAGATCGAATCGGATACGGCGGACCGCGTAAAAGAGCGGTTAGAGCGCGGACTGCTCGATCTGGGCCTGCTGGTCGAGCCCGGCGACATCGACAAATACGAATTTCTGCGGCTGAATATAGAGGAGCGGTGCGGCATTCTGATGAGCGCATCCTCGCCTCTGGCGAAAAAGGAGAGCGTATCCGCAGAGGATTTGCAGGGGCTGCCCATCGTCATGAACAGGCGCAAAGAAGTGCGCAGTTTATACCGCGCGGCGCTGGGCGAAGGGTTCGACAGACTGAACGTGATCGCCACATTCAACCTGATCAACAACGCCGCGCTGTTTGCGGAACAGAATGTCGGTTACGTTTTTACCATCGAGGGGACGGTCGGTTATTTCCCGTCCGGTCGCCTGAGTTTCCGCCCCTTTGAACCGCCGATCAGCCAGTCTACCTTTCTGATCTGGAAAAAGCACCGCGCGGCGAACCGCTGCGTGAGCAAATTCATTGAAGAAATATCCATGCTTATAAAGCATTCATAGCCATAAAATCAAAGTATTTTACAGGCGGGCGCAACCGTGCTATAATAGTTTGCGGAAACGGAAAAAAGCAAAAATCATTTCCGTCAACGGAGAGGAAACATGGAACTTCGCGAAGCATGCAGGCTGTTCGGGCTGAAGGCGGAAGACGTCGCCGAGTGCGAGGGCGCGGGCATACTTTCGGGCGGGTCGTCCGATCTAAGCGACGACGACGTCCGCTCTGTGTCGCTGTATTGCTTTCTGAAAAAGGCGGGGCTGTCGAAAGGGGAGATCCTCGAATATTTTTCGGCGGACTGCGCCTCCTGCCGCGCGCGCATACTGCGCTGTCTGCGCGACCGCCTGCTCGACGAGGTGCACGCGGGCCAGAAAAAACTGGACGAGGTGGATTATCTTCTCCGTTTGTTGGACCGTTAAAGGAGGAAGGGTATGCAACTGACCGATCGGGCGGCGGAACGCCTGAAAAAATTATTTCCCGAGGGGAATCCCGTTCCGGAGAGCACGGATCCCGAACTTGCCGAAATTTTCGCGAATTTTGCGTTCGACGAGGTGCCCGCAGAAGATATCCTCGGGGAAGAGCCGCGCAGTCTTGCCGTTTTGGCGGCCCTGCTCGGCTGCGGCGGCGCGGAGTTGTTCGGCAAAGCGCCCCGCGCGCTGAAAGCGGGCGACGTTGTCGAGATCGCGCCCGAAGTCAAGCACTGGCACGGCGCCGCGAAGGACAGTTGGTTTTCGCATCTTGCCGTAGAAGTGCCCGCCGAAGGCGCCTCCAACGAATGGCTTGAAGCGGTGAGCGACGAGGACTACGCAAACTTGAAATAAACGATACGACAGGCCGGTAAACGGCATATTTCCCCAAAACGGGGGCGGAAGGCGGTTTCGTCTTCCGCCCCTTTTCTGTTTTGCGCAGGGCACGGAAAAGTGCAAAATTTTCGCCGCAAGTAAAGTGTTGCTTAAATTTTGTAAAATTTTTCCATTTGGTGCAAAAATCGTTATTTCAGCAATTTGATTTTTATGCGCCGATTTGATAAAATATTGAACCGAAAAGAGTGAAAAAAGCAGTAAAACGGGCTTGCAGTGAGAGGTGGAAAAAGGGGAAAAAAGAAAAAACGACAGGAATAAGCCGGCATTCGAGTATCTGTAACGCGAATCACACTATCCGGAAAAGGAACGGCATTCAGGAAACAAATGAAAGACATATCCGAAAGAGGTTGCGTTGAGACTCGTGCCGATATTAGAAAGAAACTAATTAAACGACGGAGGAAAATGCAATGGATAGTAGTTTGATCACCAGGATAGCCGAAGGAGATTTGGGCGCGTTAGACGAACTGTACGCGAAGATGCATAAAAACGTGCGTGCATTGGCGATTTATATATTGAAAGATCCTGAACTTGCGGAAGACGTAGTGCAGGATACTTTCGTAAAAATATGGAGAAACAGCGGTCAGTATACGCCCGAAAACGACGATGAGCATTGGGTGATCAAGATCGCCAAGAACACGGCGCTGAATTATTACCGTTCCCGCAGGCGGGACAGAGAGATCAGAGAACAATATGCGGGCGAAAAAACGTACGAGATGCTCGAACAGTGTATCGACGAAAAATCAGAGGTTTTCAGGATTCTTACTTATCAAGAGCGTACCGTGATAAAAATGAAATTGGCGGGCTTCAAGCAGAAAGAGATTGCGGCCCGTCTTTCATGTCCGCGGGACAGGATCAACTATCTTTTGCGTACCGCAAAGAAGAAATTCGACGAGTTTTTCGATAAAAAATAGAAAATAAAAAATTTTTTTGATTTTTTTTGAATTTTTTTACACAAAACGGCCTTTTCCGGTGTTTACTATATGGAAGGTACCTTAACAAACATCACACAAAGGAGTAAACATGAAAAGACCCAAACGATTGATCATTTTGCTGTTGGTAAGCATTCTTGCCGCCGCGTCCTTTTCGGCGCTTACGGCAAACGCCTGGGTGGGCGACCGGTACGAGACGGAAACCATTGCATTTGAAAGCATCATGCGCGAGATGAAGGAGGATCAGGGATACGATTACGAGACCTATACCTATGAAAAGAGCGCAACATACACCACGGGCGGCGCGCTGAGCGGTTACGCGTACGGCTTCACGCTCGACGGCGAGCGCGACGGATACGTTCTGATGGTCGCGACCGGCGGCGGATACGAAGTGACGGAAATATTTGTAGACACCCCCAACCCGTTCGCAGGCAACGACGGCGTGAACATTTATCCCACCTTCATGCAGTACGTAAGTTATAAAGACGGCAAGTATTACGATCTGAAAACGGGCGCAGAGATCACGGCAGAATCCGTCGTCGCGGCGGAGCAGAAAGGTTTCGGCTTCAACGGTGGCGGAGATTCCAGCCTGACCGAATCGTGGACGGAAAGGGTGTATTATGACGAGAAAAACGTAATTACCGACCAGGTGGAAAAAGGGATGCCCGGCTACGGCGGCGGTGCACAGGGAACGAATACGTGTGCGCCCGACGCGGGCATGCACCTGCTCGCTTATTGGGATATATACAACGAAGATCTGATACCGAATTGCCAGACTTATACCATTTACATGGGAATATTTCTTTGGAGCGGTTTACAGGGGGCTGTTGCCGACACTGCGGACGAACTGTACGACCTGATGGAAACGAACGATCACGGTGCGGGCACTTCGATCAGTTGGTTCAAAACGGGGCTTACGAAGTACGCGCAGCAGCACGGCAACTATTCGGTCACCTACCGCTCTACCATGCAGAACGGGGCGTACAGCATGAGCAAGATGCTTTCCGAATTCGCCGCCGACAGGCCGGTGGTCATGTTCCTGTATCCGCAGTTCAATTTTGTTATTGCAATGGATGAATATGACGGGTACGATTATATTGCACAGAACGATTACGACGCGTCGCACACCATGGTCGCGTACGGAAGACAGATCAATCAATATTATCAAAACGGAAAACTGACAAGGGAGATCACCTTTTTGAAGGTGGCGTCCGCATTGCAGAGCGGCGGGCTCGGCTGGGTCCGGCTGAATGCGGGCTATCTCGACATCGAAGACAGTTTTTCGGTTGAAATAAGTTAATTTTGTTTTTTGGAAGGAGATCGGATGAAAGAAGCGGACTTGCTGAAAAAAGTGTTGGAAGAATCTCTTAAAGAAGATCCCGAACGGGATGAAAAGACCCTCAGCGCCATCAAAAAAAAGATACGGCAAGAGGAAGAGATGGAAGAAGACGAGCAAGAAATGCTGCCCGCCCCGCCGCCGCACACAGTCAGCGGCAGGTGGAAGCATTTTACCGCGGCGGCACTGTCCGTCGCGGTGGTTGCCGTGTGCCTTGTCGTCACGTTGTTCAGCATGGAAAAGCCCCCCGAAGAGCATTACTACGCGGCCGCCGAATATGAAAGAACTCTTGTGGCGGATGATTACGATTTTTCTGCTTTATACAAGGGAAATCTCTCATTTTCAGGCTACGAAGTGGATCGCGCTTATATTTATCATACAAAAGAAGATGATCCTACCGTCGTATATATCGAATTAAACTATTTGCAAAGTACAACGAAACTTTCCTTTAATTTGTATATCTTCTTTGTGGAGAACTACGAGTTCGAATATGAAGAGAGATTCGACTTGTCTGATGCGACTTTGCAAATGCAGTTTGAGGTCGGCGGCAAAACGCAGACGATCAAATACAAACAGTCGTCGATGCCGAACGACGCGAGCGGCGGGGCTCTTGAAACTGTCTCCCAGATGACGAAATTTAAGGTGGATTCTTTTACTTACTATATGTCCGTCGATTCGATACGCATCGTCGGAGAAGATACAAATCAATTAGCCGAGTTGATCGGTCAAATGTTTTAATAAAAAATTTTTTATGGAGTGATAGGGAATATTATGGAGATCAATTTAACCGTGGAGGACGAGATAGTCATCCGCATGCTCAGACTGTATACGGAAAACAGTTTCGACGAAAATCTCGATTTTTCAGGGCTGTATTATGACGAAGACGAGTTTCTCGCTTCGCTCGACCGCTGTAAAGTAGCGGGCCTTGCATACCGCATGGCCGTCGAAGGCAGATTGCGCAAACTGCCCGACAGTTTGTTCGAAGCGCTTTCCGAACGCGCCGCCGAATACGCGGATACCGTTGCTGAGGCAAAAGAAGTGCTCAAAAACGTACTTTTTCATCTTCGCAAACAAAATATCCGCGTCGTCGTTGCGGGCAGCATGGCTTTGCGCCAACTGATCGGAGAAAACGATCTTCTTTTAGACGAAATAGAACTTCTCGTCGAAAGAAAGACAGATCTTTCCGGATTTGAAACGGGTTCCGTCAGGATCAGGCAGAAAGTAAAAGGGCGCTCTTTCTTCGATATGAATTACAGCGCTTGTCTGAAGATCAATTATGCGGATTGCCGCGCGAATTTGATGGAAATGGCGAAAAACGTCAGCCGCCATCCTGTGTTCAATCACAAGATCGTCGCGGGATATCTTGCCTTTTGCTCCTTTATGGAGCGCGACCGGTTTTTTTGTTCCGAGAGCATAAACAAATACTTTGGCGATTTTTTTAAGGGTATTTTCGCCGTGGGTCTCTGCGGCGAAATGCGCCAGTCAGCATAAATTGAAAAGAGAGTTCTGAATATGGGTAATTCGATCGCAGAGCCGACGGAATAGGCGTTTCCGTCGGCTCGGTTTTTTTCACATATTTTCGGCGCTTTTTTGCCAAACTGTCCGTATGATCTTTCGGGAGGTGTCTTTATTTATGCAAAATTCCGCATTTTCCGCAGGCTGCAGCGCCATGAGTTGGCAAAGCGAAAACGGCCTGCATTTCTGGGGAAGAAATTTCGACTTCAACCGCATCGACGGCGGAAGCGCCGTCCTGTATCTGCCCCGTGGGGAGGACATATGCGCATATCTTCCCGCCGACGGGCAGGGCAGGCGCTCGGTATCGGCAAAATACGCCTGCCTCGGCACGGGTACGCTGTCCGTGCCCTCCGCGCCCGTTCTGTACGACGGCGTGAACGAAAAGGGGCTTGCGGGAGGGCAGTTGTATTTCCGCGAATACGCGCGCTATCTTGGGGAGGCGCGCCGCGGCGCGCTGCCCGTTCAGCCGGGGCTCGCGCTCGTTGCCGTCCTGTCGCAGTGCGCCACCGTAGAAGAGGCCGTGCGCGCCTTCCGCGAAAAAATCGCCCTCGTGCCCGAACCGCTCTACGGGGCCGTGCCGCCCCTGCACTGGTGCTTTGCCGACCGCTCGGGCGAGTGCGCCGTGATCGAGCCGCAGGGGGAAGTGCGCATTTACCGCAACAGCCTCGGCGTCATGACGAACAGTCCCGATTATTTATGGCATAAACAGAACCTGCTCAATTATCCGCATCTGCGCCCCCTCGATCACGGCGCGTTCCGTGTGGGGGATACGCATTTTGCGCAGTGCTTTTCGGGCAGCGGCATGTTCGGCCTGCCGGGAGACTGGTCCTCGCCCTCGCGCTTTATACGCCTTGCCATGCTGAAACAGCACTGCTTAAAGGGCCGCACCGAAGAACAGGCGGTCGCGTACATGTTCCGCGCCTTTGCAAGCGTCGCTTTTCCCCTCGGCATGGTCGAGGTCAGCCATTTCGGAGACGTTACCGAATACGATAAAAACGTGCTGCCCTTCGATTATACCGTGTATACGGCGATCGCCTGTTGCGAATCTCTGCGCTATTACTGGACTACCTACGAAAACCCGAACGTCCGCTGCGTTCATCTGGGGTCATTGCTCTCGTCGGATAAAGCGCGCACGTTCCCGTTGGAGAGCGCGCCGGATTTCTGTGCCCAAAAGTAAAGGGAGAGCGCAGGGCTTTTCGGGCTGGAAAAGTTTTGCGCGCGTGCAGGTTTACGGTATAAAAGAGAAATATTTCCTCATACTGCATTTTGTAACGCGACCGCCGCGCATTCCCGCGCGGGCGGAAGAACAGGGAGGAAAACATGAAAGCAACGGGAATCGTAAGAAGGATAGACGAACTCGGCAGGGTCGTCATCCCCAAAGAGATCCGCCGCACTCTGCGCATCAAGGACGGCGATCCGCTCGAGATCTTTACAGACAGGGACGAATTGATGCTGAAAAAATATTCGCCCATCGCCACGCTCGAAAAATTTTCGGAGGGGACCGCGCGTTCGTTGAACGATCTGAGCGGCTACCTCGCCGTCATCTGCGATACGGACGAAATTTTATACGCCTCGGGCGAGGGCAAAAAGGAACTGAATAAAAAACCCGTTTCCGAACGGCTGGAAAAGATCATGAAGGACAGGCGCAGTTACCTTGCCAACCTTGCGGAAGGGGGCGACATCGTGCCCATTTCCGACACGGCGGATCTGCGCATTACGGCGCAGGTCATCGTGCCCATCGTATCGGGCGGTGACTGCCTCGGCGCCGTGTCCCTTTTATCCTCGGAAGAGGGCGCGAAAATCGAAAACGGCGCGGTCAATCTTGCAAGGCTGACCGCCGATATCCTCGCCAATCAGTTCGAATGACGGGCGCTTTTCCCTCCGCGCGGCGGAGGACCGAAAGGCGCTTGCCTTTCGGCTACATATGAAAAAGCAGAGTTTTATAAAAGGGGCGCTCATCATCTCCCTCGGCGGGATCGTCGCCAAGGTGCTGGGCGCCTTTTACAGGATACCGTTAACGAATATTCTCGGCGGAAAGGGGATGGGCGTCTATCAGATGGTCTATCCGCTGTATTGTCTGCTCCTTACCGTTTCCGCCACGGGGATCCCTTCCGGCCTCGCGCGCATCGTCTCGCATGCCGAGGCGCAAAGGGGCCCCGCCGGCTCTTCCGCCATCCTGCGCCGCTCCCTCGCGCTCTTTTCCGCGATCGGGCTTATCGGCAGCGTCCTGATGCTCGCCGTCGCGCCCGCCATGGCCGCCGCGCAGGGCGAACCGCTCGCCGTGTCCGCTTACCGCATGCTCGCCCCCAGCGTGTTCCTCGTTTCGGTGATCTCCTGTTTCCGCGGGTATTTTCAGGGGAAAAGCAATTTTCTGCCCACCGCGCTCTCCGAAATCGTCGAGCAGGCGGTCAAAATTTCGCTCGGGCTGTATTTCGCGCAGATCTACGCCGGAAACGTCGGCAAGGCGGTTTCCGCCGCGCTGTTTGCCGTAACTTTAAGCGAGGTCGCCGCAGCCTGTTTCATGTTTTTGTACCGCTTTGCGCAGGGGAGCGCGGTTCGCCGGCCGCTCTATGCCGAACGCGCGCAGAACGTACGCTTTTCCTCTCTGCTCCGCTTTACTCTGCCCGTTACGGTCGCCGCGGGCATCCTGCCCCTTTCCAATATCCTCGACAGCATCATCATCGTAAATCTGATCGGCAGGTATTCCGACCGCGCCACCGCCCTGTACGGCCTGTATTCGGGCGGCGCGAACACGCTCGTCAACCTGCCCGTGTCCGTCTGCTACGGCCTCGCCGCCGCGATCATTCCCGTCATCGCCTCCCTTTACGCCGTCAAAAAAGAGGGCGAGGCGGAGCAAAAGGTCGCCTTCGCGCTCAAATGCACGCTGTTTATCGCGGTGCCGTCCGCGGCGTTTTTGTTCGCCTTTCCCTCCGAGATCACCCGCCTTCTGTTCCGTTCCGTCACGGGGCAGGAGGGGGTCTGGCTCGTTCGGCTGGTGCGCATCATGTCCGTCACGACCATCCTTCTTTCCGCCGTGCAGACGCTCTCTGCCTGCCTTACGGGCAGGGGAAAGCCGAAAATCGCCGCAATTTCCATGACGGCGGCCGTCGGCGTCAAACTCGCGCTCGAAGTCGTGCTCGTCAGGATCCCCCGCGTTTCCATCGCGGGCGCGGCAATCGCGTCGATCGGGTGTTATTTTGTTGCTTTACTCGTCAATTTGTTATATATTATAAGGGATAAAAAAATTCTCGCGCGCACGGGGCTGGATCTCGTCAGGTTTTCCGCCTGCGCCGCGGGCGGGGTCGGCGCCGCGTATTTTCTGCGCTTTGCCGGCGTTTTCGCCGTCGCGGGCGTTACCGTCGCCGTCTATCTGGCGCTCGCCTTTTTGCTCGGCTGTTTCGCGCCGGGAGAGATCGATCTTTTCGGGAGGAGAAAAAATGTTAACCATCGTCGGTTTGGGCTGTTCCCCCGCCGATTTATCGGAGGGAGGTAAAAACGCGGTGCTCTCGGCGGGCACCGTCATTCTGCGCACGGGCGAAACGCCCGCCGCCGCGGGCGTGAAGGGGCTTGTGCCCGTTGAAACGCTCGATTACATATATCGCAAAAGCCGCAATTTCGATTCGCTCAACAAAAACCTCGCGGCGCAGGTTTTGCGCGAGGCAAAGGAGAAGGATGTCGTTTACTGCGTGGACGGCAGCGTCACGGAGGACGTCTCCGCGCAGATCTTGATCGCAAAGCGCAAAGACGTCCGCATTTTTGACGGCCCGTCTAAGTCCGCCCGCGCCTTTGCCGCCGCAAAAATTTCTTCCTGCCGCAGCGCCTGCGTTTCCGCGTACGATATGGGCGGTTATCGCCGCGCCGATCTGCCGCTTTGCGTGTACGACATGGATTGCGAACTCGTCGCGGGCGACGTCAAACTCCGCCTTGCCGATCTGTTCGGCGACGAAGCGGACGCTTACTTTATCTCCGAAAAGGGAGCAAAAAAGATCAAACTGTACGAGGCGGACAGGCAGAAGGGATACGGCCCTCTGACGGCGCTCGTCTTGGACGAGATACCCCTTCTGAAAAAGGAACGGTTCGATTACGAGGATCTGATCGACATCATGCGCCGCCTGCGCGCGCCGGACGGCTGCCCGTGGGACAGGGCGCAGACGCACGAGAGCATCTGCCCGAATATGATCGAAGAGGCTTACGAACTCGTCGACGCGGTCGGGAGCGGCGAGGACGGCAAGATCATCGAAGAGACGGGAGACGTGCTCATGCAGGCGGCGTTCCATTCGGTTCTGGGGCAGGAGCGCGGCGCCTTTTCGCCCGAAGACGTTTTAAGCGGCGTATGCGGCAAACTCATCTCCCGCCATACCCATATTTTCGGAAAAGACAAAGCGACGGACGAGGCGGGCGCGCTGTCCGTTTGGGAACGCAACAAAATGCAGGAAAAGAGTCAGAAAACGGGCGGAGACAGCGTGAAAGACGTTCCGAAAGTATTCCCCGCGGCGATGCGGGCGCAAAAAGTCGGCAAGCGCGCGGCCAAATTCGGCTACGATTTCAAAGATATCGCCCAGGCGGCGGAAAAGGTGCCCGAAGAACTTTCCGAATTGCTCGCTGCGGTGCGTTCGGGCAACGCGGCGGAAATTTTTGAGGAGGCGGGGGATCTTCTGTTTTCCGCAATCAACGTCGGGCGGCTTGCCGGCGCGGACTGCGAGGCGAGCCTGAAAGCGAGCACGGATAAATTCGTCGCGCGCTTCTGCCTGACGGAGCAACTGATCTTGCAGGACGGCAAAAAGATGCAGGACCTTTCTTCCGACGAACTGTGGGCTTATTACGATAAGGCGAAAAAAATCTATGACGATCAAAAGCATTGAGACCGGCGGCGTTCGCACGCCCAACAACCTGTTTTGCGCGCCGCTGGCCGGCTATACCGATTTTGCTTTCCGCAAACTCTGTTATTCCTTCGGCGCAGGGCTCTGTTTTACGGAAATGGTCAGCGCAAAGGGCCTGCTCTATAAAAACGAGGCGACGCGCGCCCTTCTGCACAAGGGCGACGGCGAAGGGCAGACGGCCGCGCAGATCTTCGGTCGGGATCCCGCGATCCTCCGCGCCGCGTGCGAGAGCGAGGATCTTGCGGCGTATCCCGTCGTGGATCTGAACATGGGCTGTCCCGTTCCCAAAGTAGTCAAAAACGGGGAGGGGAGCGCACTGCTCAACGAGCCGCGGCTGGCGGAAAAGATCATTTCCGAATGTAAAAAAAGCGGCAAAGCGATCACGGTAAAATTCCGCATCGGTTTTTCGCAAGAAAAAAAAGTCGCCGCGGAATTTGCGAAACTCTGCGAGGGCGCGGGAGCCGATCTCATCACGGTGCACGGCCGTACGAGAGAAAAATATTATGCGGGGGAGCCTGATTATGCGCAGATCGCCGCCGCAAAGCGTGCGGTCGCGATCCCCGTCATCGCCAACGGCGGCGTTTTTTCGGGCGCGGACGCACAGAAAATGCTCGATGAAACGGGCGCGGACGGCGTTATGCTCGCCCGCGCGGCAATGTATAACCCGCACGTATTCGCGGAAATCCTCGGCGCCCCGCCCGAATGGGACAAAAAGGCGGCGATCGAAGGGCAGATCGAAGACATGCTTCCCTTTTACGGGGAAAAATTCACGCTGGTGCAGATGCGCAAAATGACGGCCTTTTACGTGAGGGGGATGCGCGGTTGCGCGGCATACAGGAGCAGGCTTTTTTCCGCGGAGAGCATAGCGGAACTCAGGACGCTTCTGGATGAAATTTTTTCGGAAGGTCGCGCACAAGAATGAAATTCCCGCAAAAAAAGGGCGATTCCGCCTTTTGCCGTTGACAAAGCGTCTTCAAAAGTGGTAAACTGATTTCAATGTATATTTACGGAGTCAGCCAGAAACGCCCGGGCGTTTCCGGTTACAAAAAAATGGTGCGTCGTTACGCGCGCCGCGGGCACGACCGGTTTTGGGAACTGGATTTCGTGCGCGGCCTGTGCGTGCTGCTGATGATGCTCGACCATTTCATGTACTGTCTGTGGGATATCATGCCCGATCTGAACGAGATGCTCGGCACTTCTCTTTTTTCCGGCTGGCAGGAGGTTGCCAGAAGGTACTGGAACTGGGACGTGCGCTGGAACGTGCGCATTGCCGTCATTCTCGCATTTTTTCTGATCAGCGGCATCAGTTGCACGCTCACGCGCGGCAATTTCAGGCGGTTTATCCCGCTCGCGCTCGTGGCGCTGGGCATTTCCGCCGTGACCAACGTGGTAGATACTTTTATTCCGGGCACGCACATCCGTTTCGGCGTCATCCACATGATCGCCTGCGGCGTGCTCGCCTATGCGCTTATCGACAACGCCGTATCCGCCGTCGCCGATTTTTTGGGCGACGGCCTTCGCGCACGGCGCGCCGTGCGCATTCTGCGCTATCTGCCGGCGGCTGTAGGGGCGGCGCTCATCATCTTTCTGTTTGCGGCTTGGGCTGACCTCGGTTTTGTCGACGGAAAAATTACGCTCACTTCTTTTTATCCCATGGTGCACGGCGATAACGATCTCAACAATTTCCATTCCGTCTTTATTTACGTTCGGGATTACGAAGAGATCTACGAGAGTATTTCCGCCGATTATTTCCCCCTTCTGCCGTATGCGGCGGTGATCCTTTTGGGCGGTGCGATCGGCAGAGCGATCTACCATACGCCCGCAAAATACACCTTTGCGCCGCTGGACGGCGCATGGAACCGCGGCTTCTGCTTTTTGGGAAGACATTCCGGCTTTATTTTCGTGGCGCATATGATCGTCATCCCCGTACTGCTCGGCGTCTTCGCACTGGTCACAAAATTATTTATTTAAGGAGATTTTTTCATGCAAAAGATGGACCTGCATGGCCTTTCCATGTACGATGCGATCAAACTCAACCTGTCGGGCAGCACCGTCGAAACGGCGATTTCCTATTACGGAAAAAAATATTCGTTCGATCAGGTGATCGGCATGATAGACGTGCTGGCGGATAATTTTGCCGCAGAATTTTCCCTCGGGAAAGGGGATACGGTCACGCTTTGCGTGCCCAATTCTCCCGCGGCGCTGCTCGCATTTTATGCGGCGAATAAACTGGGAGTCGCGGTCAATCTGGTCCACCCTTATCTCCCGCCCGAAAAACTTGCCGAAAGCGCGGCGAAAACGAACAGCAAATTTATCCTCGTTTACGATTTATATAAGGGGAAAGCGTCTGACTTTTCTCTGCCCGTCCTCGTGAGCGACTGCGGCCATTTTATGGGAACCGTCGCCAGGATTTATTATCGCATGACGAACAAGCGGACGATGGAAGGGGGCATCCCCTTCGAGCAGTTTTTGAAAAACCGGAATCGTCCCCGCCGCCCGTCGGAAAGTTTTTCCGATACGGAGGCGTCCGTCTATCTTGCCAGCGGCGGAACGACCGGAGAGCCGAAGATCATCATGCACAACAATTACGTGTTCAACAATCTCTGCGCCAAGGCGGAAGAGTTTTTAAGCGAACCGATCGAAAATTACCGTGCGCTCTACAACGTATTGCCCATTTTCCACGGGTTCGGGCTCTGCATCAATATGCACATGTGCATGATGATGCGCCGGACCAACATCATGTGCATCAAATTCGATGCGAAGAGGAGCGCAAAGCAGATCATAAAAGAGAAGGCGAACATCCTTACAGGCGTTCCCACCATGTTTTTGAAACTGTTGGGGGAAAAGACGTTCGTCAACGGCGACCTGTCCGCGTTAAAGGATGTCTACGTCGGCGGAGACAGCGTGCCCGACAAATTGATCGAAGATTTTAACGCCGCGCTGAAACGGGGCGGCAGCAATGCGCGCATGTACGTGGGGTACGGCCTGACGGAAACGGTCACCGTCTGCCTCGTAAACACGCGCGCGCACCATGCGGCGGGTTCGATCGGCTATCCGCTCTCCAACACCGCGGTGCGGATCTATAAAGAGGGAAAAATTCTTCCTCCCGACGAGGTGGGGGAGATCTATCTCGATACCGATCAGTTCATGCTCGGCTATCTGGAAGAAGGAAGTTCCCCCTTCGCCGAGATCGACGGCAGAAAGTGGCTGAAAACGGGAGATTACGGCTGGCTGGACAAAGAGGGCTTCCTCTACTTCAAACAGCGCATCAAAAACATGATCAAGGTGAGCGGTGTGCCCGTGTACCCTTCAGAGGTCGAGGCGGCCGTGCTGACCGTTCCCGGCGTAAAAAAGGCCTGTGCCGTAGGCATGGCGGACAGCGTTCGCGGTCAGTCGGTAAAATTGTTCGTGGAACCGGAAGAAGGCGAGGAGCCGGACGCGCTCAAAGCAAAGATCTTGTCCGTCTGCCGCGAAAAACTGATCGCCTACGCAGTGCCGCGGGTTATCGAAGTGCGCGAGAAACTTCCCGTCAATCTTATCGGCAAAATCGACAGAAGGGCGCTGGAAGAATCATAAAAATTTTTCAGAACGCTTGACAGGTACCTGTTTATCATATAAAATGGAATCAGCAAAATAAAAGACGGTTGTTTTCAGAAACGGGAAAACAGCCGTGAGTGAGGGGGATGACGATGTTTTGCAAATGGTGCGGGAAAGAGATCGCGGACGGCTCCGTTCTCTGTCCTTTCTGCGGAGGGGATCTCAGGGCAAAGCCGTATGAGGAACAGGGGCAGCAGGCAGAGAGCGAGCAGCCGCAGTATGATCAGAACGGGCAATATGCGGACTATTGGCAATACTGGCAGCAGTACCAGGATCCGAGAGCCGCGATGCCGCCGCACCAAATGTATAAGCAGATCAACCGCCCCGCTCCGGCGCCGGACGACGCGAGCAGCGGAGGCTGGGCGTTTCTCAGTTTTTTGTTCCCGATCGTCGGTCTGATCCTGTTTATCGTTTGGGGCAACGCCTATCCCTGCTCTTATCCCCGCCGCGCGAGATCGTGCGGCATCGGCGCTTTGATCGGCGTGATCGTAGCGGTTGTTGCGATCATTGTGCTGGTCATTATACTCGCGTTGAGCGGGCTGCTGTTTGAGTATTATTATCCGATGTATTGAGCACCGCTCTTTTCGGCTGAGAATGATGGATGATTGAGATCGGGGGAGAAGAGATGAAGTGCGGACATTGCGGTGCCGTCATCGACGACGATTCGGTATTTTGTTCGGTTTGCGGAAGCAACCAGCACGGATTGCCGAACGAAGATGTGTGGAGAAGGTATTTTAAGCCGGATGAAGGACCGGGCGTAAGGGTTGTCGCACCGCCGCAAGATGCGAAGAACAAGTGGTGGGCGATCCTGTGTTTTTTATTCCCGATCGTCGGTCTGATCCTGTATTTTGTTTGGAAAAAAGACCTTCCGCACCGCGCCCGTTCCTGCGGTTACGGCGCAGCCGTGGGTGCGTTCGTTTGGGCGTTGGCAGGAATTTGCCTTTTCATGTTTACTCTTCCTACTCAATAGCAGAAGGAAATCGGCCGGGGATACCCGGGCGGCATTGCTGTGACAATGATATTTCCGTAAAAAATTACGGGCCCCAAAAGTAAAAATACTTTTGGGGCCCGTGTGTTTTTCGACCGGTTCAAAATTTTTAGTCCCGGGATTTTTTCCGAACGGTTTTCGGAAAAAGCGCCGTCGCCGTCAGTGGACGATCTTTTCGATGTCAGATTTTCTGCACATGACGATCAGGCGTTCAGATGCGCTGAATACGTGGTCGGCATCGGGCAGGGGGGTGAGATTCGTTCCCTTTTTGACGGCCAGAATGTTCAGGTTGTATTTTGCGCGGACGCCCTTGTCGCGTATCGTCTTGCCCTCCCATGATTTAGGGGTGGGGATCTCGTAGATCGCGTAATCGGAAGTGAGTTGGATATAATCGAAGATGTTGTTCGCGCTGTACTTTACGGCAAGTTTTTCCGCCATCTGTTTTTCGGCGAACACGACGTCGTCCGCGCCGTTCCGCAGCAGAAATTTCGCCTGGATTTCCGTAGACGCGCGGGACAAGACGAATTTTGCGCCCGCCTCTTTGAGCAGCGAGGTCGTTTCCAGAGAGGACTGAAAGTTTTCCCCGACGGATACGACGCACAGATCGAAATTATCTATCCCGATCGATTCGAGAACGGAAGGTTTCGTTCCGTCTCCGATCTGCGCGCTCGTCACGAAGGGGAGGATCTCGTTGATCTTTTCTTCGTCCGTGTCCAGCGCCATCACGTGGTTGCCGAGTTCCGTAAATTTTTTTGCCATATACGTCCCGAACCTGCCGAGACCTATGATTAAAACCGATTTCATAAAAATTTTCCCTCGATATAAATTTTATGTCTGAAAATCCTTTTTCGTGTATTTGATATATTTTCTGTACCGATTAAAAAGCCATTAACCGATCCGCACTTTTTCCATGGGGAGTTCGGCCGCGGGCGCGGACGGGGTCTTCCAGGAGAGCATGACCGTCATGCAGCCTGCTCGGCCCAAGAACATAAGTATGCACAGAACGATTTGTGAGCCGAGCGTCAGCGACGGCGTGATTCCCGTCGTAAGGCCGACGGTCGCGATTGCCGAAACCACTTCAAACAATGCAGCCGTAACGGATACGGGCTCTTCCGCAAATGCGGGATTGTGTTCCTCGAACAGGCACAGCAAGATTGTTCCTACGACGATGAGCGTCATGAATACGGTGACGAACTGCGCCGCGTTTTTGACGTTGGTTTCGTCTATACGCCGCCCGAAACATTCGACCGAGCGTTTGCCTCGCACGAGAGAGAAGACGGACAGGCCGAGGATCGCAAGTGTATTTGTTTTGATACCGCCCGCAGTCGAGCCGGACGAACCGCCTATGAACATCAGTACGATCGTCAGAAAGATCGTTACGGATTTTACGCTCCCGACGCCTGAGAGGGGGAGTACGTTGAATCCGGCAGTCCTCGGGGTGACCGCCGTAAAAAAGGAGGATAGGATACGTTCTTTCCAAGGCAGGTCGTCCTCCGCGATCATGATGATGCCGGTGGGAAGCAGAACGAGGATCGCCGTCATGATCAGCACGAGTTTGGTGTGCAGTTCATATTTGCGGAAATGGAAACGATTGCTTTTGATGTCCTGCCAAACAAAAAAGCCCAATCCGCCGATGATGATGAGCAAGGGGATGGTAAGGCAGATGATGGGATCGCCCGAATATCTCGTGACGGAAGCAAACGGGACCCCGTCCGCGCCCATCAGATCAAACCCTGCGTTGCAGAACGCGGAAACGGCGGTGAAGATCGCCATCCAGATGCCGAGCCCCCAACCGAAGTCGGGGATGAACCGGAAACAGAGAATAAAGGCCCCCACGCCCTCGAACAGTAACGTGCCGAGCAGAATGGTCGTCGTAAGTCTGCCCATGCCGCTCAGGTTGGGCGCGCTGACGGATTCCTGCATGAATGTCCGTTCTTTCAGTCCGATCTTTCGTTTGCCGAGCCTTAAAAGAAGGAAAACGACCGTCATGAATCCGATACCGCCGATCTGGATGAGCATCAGTATGACGATCTGTCCGAACAGCGACCAGTGGGTAAAGGTATCCTGTACGACCAATCCTGTCACGCAGGATGCCGAAACAGTCGTAAAGAACGCATCCATGAACGAAGCGCTTCCCGGAATTTTCGAGGCAAACGGTATAATGAGCAAAAGAGTTCCGATGAGTATGACGGCAAGATATCCCAACACCAGCAGCCTGACCGGTGTAAGCCGTATTTTTCGTGGCATAAAACCTCCCTCAAAAGATAAGCGTAACCGCAGTATCGGTCAAATTATAGCATGTTTATTAGGTTTTGCCAACCGAATCGCACCCGAGAATATAAAATATTACAACTCATATCCCCGAACATTTTTTTTCGTCCTTCAATATATATGAAAAGGGCGGAGGTCTGTATGAAAATTCATTTTGTAACCGAGGGAACATTGAACGAATTCTGGGATGCGGGGCCCGCTTCCGGATGCGACGTCCTTTTTTTCGGGTTTAACGGGCTCGGAGAAGTCGATTACCGCAGCGAACTGGACGGCGGCACGTCAAAACTGGAAGATGCGGCCATCCTCAGCCGCGAACTCGGCTGCGTCGTCGTTTCAGGCTGCTATACCGATTCGTGCGGCATCCGCAGAAAGAGCGCGGTCGTTGCGGAAAAGGGGCGCATTTTGGGCGTTTCGGATATGCTCAATACCGTCGACACGTCCGATTTCAAGAGCGGCGGCGCGCTCAGGGTATACAATACCTCCGCGGGCAAACTGGGCATTTTGGTGGCGGAAGATCTGTATTTCCCCGAAATCATCGAAACGATCTCGCTCTGCGATGCAGACGTCGCGCTCTGCGCCTTCGAGGAGATCGAGGATTTCATTCCGCAACTGATGATGCGTTCGGGCGCATTCGTATCGGGCGTGGCGGTATGCATGTGTTCTGCGGGCGCGGCGCAGGTCGCGGGCGTAACGGGAGAGGTGCTGATGATGTCTCCCAAAAAGGAATGCGATTTTGAACTTTCGCTCGAGCGCGAGTATCATCTGGTCGGCAGCCGCCGCCGCGGCTTTACCAAAAAACGGCGCATGGACTACTGAGTTTTTGGGCTGAAAGGACTTTGCAAACGGCCGCCGATGTGGTATAATAAAGGGGAAATGACGGGCCCGCGCAGCGCCGTGGGCAGGGGAGGAAAGATGGACAAGACCAACGCGGCCGCTTTTTTGAATGCTTATAACAAGATCGATTCTCAGTTGCGCGCGCTTTACAACTATAAAGCGTCGATGTCTTTTACGGATATCGTACGCCGCAGCGCGGAAAAGAACAAGGTCGTGCGCAAATACGAGGATGAACTGACCGATTTCGCGCGCCTGCGTAACGCGATCGTGCATCAGAGCAAGGACGGGAAGATCATCGCCGTTCCCTGCGACGAGGCGGTGGAAGCGATGCAGAAGATCGAACGGCTGCTGTGTACGCCTCCCACGATCGGGCAGACCATGCGCGAAAAAAAGATCGTGAGCGTGGACGACGCGATCAGCCTCAAACAGGCGCTCCTGCTGATCTCCCGGACGGGTTACTCCAATCTGCCCGTCTACCGCGGAAAACGCATGACGGGCATTCTCAACAACCGCCGCATCATCCGCGCCATGGGCGAGGTGATCGGCCGCGGAGAGGATCTCGGCGCGTTCGCCGCAAACACCGCCGTCGGAGAAATTTTGGAGCAAAGCGACCTGTTTTCTTATTACAGATACCTCGGGAAGAAGGACACTTTGCAGGACATTTTGTCCGCATTCGAAAACAACCGGAAACTGCTTGCCGTTCTCGTCAGCGAAAACGGAACGGTGGGCGAGCGGATCGAAAATATCGTGACCGCATCCGACCTGGTCGCCGTCAACAAGATCCTCGAAGACTATTGAAAAGAAGGGATTCGGGCCGAAAATTGCCGCTGCACCGCAAAATCGCTTTACAAACGCCCGACTCTCTGATAAAATGAATAAAAATGAACAGGGCGTTTACAAAGGACAGGCCCTGCCCGGCAGAAGTTCCCAAAGAGAGCCGCGCTTGGTGGAAAGCGGCGGAGCGGCCGGCGGGGTATCACCTTTCAGTCCGCGGGGCGAAACCGCACCACGTTGCGGCGCGTAATCCCGCGCGCGGAGCCGTCTGCCGCGTTATCCGAAGTGGGCGTATGTCAGTATGTTTTGGTGGTAAAACCCTTTTGTTTCCGAAAACAAGAGGGCTTTTGTTTTATACGGGCGGGCGCGCGTCCGCCGAAGGAGTGTTATGGAAAAGAAGTATTATTCCAAAGTGGATACGGCGATGAATTTCGTCGAGCGCGAAAAAGAAGTGATCGATTTCTGGAAGAAAAACGACGTATTCGAAGAGAGCGTGCAGAAAAACGAAGGGGGCGAAGAGTTCTCCTTTTACGACGGCCCGCCCACGGCGAACGGCAAGCCGCACATCGGGCATATTCTCACGCGCGTCATGAAAGATATCATCCCCCGCTATCAGACGATGAAGGGCAAACACGTCCTTCGCAAGGCGGGGTGGGATACGCACGGGCTTCCCGTCGAGTTGGAGGTGGAAAAATCCCTCGGCATGGACGGAAAGCAGGATATCGAAAAATACGGCATCGAGCCCTTCATCAAAAAATGCAAGGAAAGCGTGTGGAAATATAAGGGCGAATGGGAAAAGATGTCCGAACGGGTCGGCTACTGGGCGGATATGGACAACCCTTACGTCACCTACGACGATAAATATATCGAGTCGGTATGGTGGGCGCTCAAAGAGATCTGGAAAAAGGGCCTGCTGTACAAAGGGCACAAGATCGTCCCTTACTGCCCCCGCTGCGGCACGGCGCTCTCTTCGCACGAGGTTGCGCAGGGATATAAAGACGTTAAGGAGACTTCCGTTTTCGTCCGTTTCAGGAGAAAAGGGGAGGAAAATTCTTATTTCCTCGCGTGGACGACGACTCCCTGGACGCTCCCTTCCAACGTCGCGCTGTGCGTCAATCCCGACGAGGATTATGCCGAGATCGAGGCGGAGGACGGCGCGCGCTACGTGTTGGCGCAGGCGCTCGTCCCCTCGCTGTTTGAAAAATATACGCTCGTTTCCGTCAAAAAAGGAAAGGAATACGAATTTGCCGAATACGAGCCGCTCTTCGATTATGCGAAGGGCTCCTTCCGCGAAAAGGCGTATTACGTCGTCTGCGACGGATATGTCACGCTGACGGACGGTTCGGGCATCGTCCACACGGCGCCCGCATTCGGCGAAGACGACTACCGCGTGGGGCAGAAATACGGCCTGCCCGTCGTAAACTTGGTAGACGAGCGCGGCTGTTTCAAACCCGCCGTTACCGATTTTGCGGGCATCTTCGTCAAAAAAGCGGACAAGGGCGTCATCGCGCTTCTGAAAGAGAAGGGGCTCCTGTTCAAAGAGATGCTTTACGAGCACAGTTATCCGCACTGCTGGCGGTGCGACACGCCGCTCTTGTACTACGCCCGCGAAAGTTGGTTCATCAAGGTGACCGCCGTCAAAGACGAACTGATCAAGGCGAACAATTCCGTCAACTGGATGCCCGAAACGATCAAAACGGGGCGCATGGGCAACTTCCTTGAAAACGTCATCGACTGGGGGCTCTCGCGCGACCGGTATTGGGGAACGCCGCTTCCCGTGTGGGTATGTCCCGACTGCGGCAAAGTACACGTGATCGGCAGCAAACAGGAACTGAAAGACCTCTGCGGGATCGAAGGGGACATCGAACTGCACCGCCCGTACATCGACGAATGCACTTTCAAGTGCGAGTGCGGCGGCACTATGAAGCGCACGCCCGAAGTCATCGACTGCTGGTTCGATTCGGGTTCCATGCCCTTCGCGCAGTATCACTATCCGTTTGAAAACAAAGATCTGTTCGACGAGACGTTCCCCGCCGATTTCATCAGCGAGGCGGTCGATCAGACGCGCGGATGGTTCTATACGCTGCTCGTCATCTCGACCATCCTCTTCGGCAAATCACCCTTCAAAAACTGTATCGTTTTGGGGCACGTCAACGATAAAAACGGCGTAAAAATGTCCAAACATAAGGGCAACGTCGTCGACCCGTGGAGCGTGCTCGACAAGCAGGGCGCGGACGCCGTGCGCTGGTATTTCTATACTTCCAGCGCGCCCTGGCTTCCTTCCCGCTTCTATCCCGAGGCGGTCTCCGAAGCCCAGCGCAAATATATGGGCACCCTGTGGAATACGTATGCGTTTTTCGTGCTGTATGCCGACATCGACAAATACGATCCTTCAAAATACCGTTTGTCCGACTGCAAACTCACGCTGATGGACAAATGGATCCTGTCCAAACTCAACACGCTGATACAAAAAGTGGACCGCGGCCTTGCAAATTATGAAATCACCGACAGCGCGCGTTCCCTGCAGGAGTTTGTGGACGTGCTCTCCAACTGGTACGTGCGCCGCGGGCGCGAACGCTATTGGGGCAGCGGCATGACGGAGGACAAGGCTGCGGCGTACACCACGCTCTATACCGTTCTGGTCACGGTCGCGAAACTCACGGCGCCGTTCACCCCCTTTATCGCAGAGCAGATCTACGGAAATCTCGTTCCTGGTTTTTATGCGGATGCGCCCAAATCGGTGCACATGTGTTCTTTCCCCGTAGCCGATCTTTCGGCAATCGATCCCGATCTTGAAAAGGGGATGGATTCCGTGCTCGACGTCGTCGTTCTCGGCAGGGCGGCGCGCAGTGCGGGCAACGTCAAAAACCGTCAGCCTCTTTCGGAAATGGTCGTCGTGTCCGACCGCGATCTCGATCTGAACGAGGAACTTAAGGGGATCATACTCGACGAACTCAACATCAAGCAGTACCGCGAGGCGAAAGACGCCGCGGCGTTCGTTTCCTATAAGATCAAGCCGCAGTTGAAGACGCTCGGTCCCAAATACGGCAAACTGCTCGGGGCGATCCGTTCCTTCCTGGATACCTGCAACGGCGCGGAGGTCGTAAACGCGGTCAAAGACGGCGGCGTATACAAAACCGTGCTCGCGGGAGAAGAGGTCGCCTTTGCGGAAGAAGACCTGCTCATCTCCACCGAGAGCGCGCAGGGCTTCGTCTCCGCAAGCGATAAAGGGATCACGGTCGCGCTGAACACGGCGCTTACCCCCGAACTGATCGACGAGGGGATCGAACGCGAGATCGTATCCAGATTGCAGACGATGCGCAAAGAGGCGGGCTTTGAAGTGACGGACCGCATCCGCGTCTGTTACTCAGCCGGCGAACAGATCGCGCGCGTTTTGAAAGAGCGCGCGGCATCCGTTTCGAAGATCGTCCTTGCCGACGAACTTTCGTGCGGAAGCGCGGACGGATATACGAAAGAATGGGAACTTGCGGGCGAAAAGGTCACGCTCACCGTCAAAAAAGTCTGATCAGGGCAAAAAGGAGGCTCTATGCACACAGCCGCCGATTGGCAGGACTATAAGATCATCGCCACGGGCGACGGTTACAAATTGGAAAAATGGAAGGACGTCGTGCTCCTCCGCCCCGATCCGCAGGTCGTCTGGCAGGCGCAGAGGGATCTGTTTTCCTACCCCGGCATCAACGCCGTTTA
>DXCO01000020.1 GCA_019115945.1 Candidatus Borkfalkia excrementavium
AATCTGAAGAAATAAAAGGACGGCTTGCTTGTGTGCGGTAGGCGGGTTAAAATCGGTGCTTTAGCACCGTGCCGGTAATCTTGCCCTTTAGGGTTTCTTAAAGCCCCCACTTTTAGTGGGGGATAGTTACTCTTTATTATTCTCCTCTGTAGGGGAGAAGGGCAACGACGCGCGCTCTTTTGATCGCGGTAGAGAGTTCTCTCTGGTGCATAGCGCAAACGCCGCTCATCCTTCTGGGAAGGATCTTGCCGCCTTCGGTAATAAACTTTTTCAGGCGGTTTACGTCTTTATAGTCGATGACTTCGACCTTTTCCTGGCAGAAAGCGCAGACTTTTCTGCGCGAAGCCCTTTTCATGGGCTTTCTGACGGGTTTTTCTTCCATGTTATTCACTCCTTATAAAATAATTCGGTCCACAAAGATCCGGGCAAAAGCCTTGGATTTTTTGTATGTGCAGGGGGATCGCAATGCGCGCTTTGCGCGCGCCCGAAGGGTTCCCGCATGCGTCGGTGCGCCGATCAGAACGGAATGTCGGAATCGTCGTCGAACGCTTCGAGAACGGGCTTTTTCTTGGGTGCGGGTGCGGCAGAGGCAAAATCGTCGTCGGAAGCGGCGTTTTTGGTGGTCAAAAATTCCACTTCGTTGGCAATGATGTCGACGGCGGTGCGTTTTTGCCCCGCATTGTCTTCGTAATTGCGGATCTGAATGCTGCCCGTAACGGCAACCTTGCTGCCCTTTTTGCAGAAGCGCGCCACGCTGTCCGCGGTGCCGCGCCATGCGGTCACGTTGAAAAAGTCGACCTGTCTTTCCGCATCCTGCGAAGAATAGCCGCGGTTTACGGCCAGCCCGAAATGGCATACGCTTACGCCGCTGTTCGTTTCCGAAAGTTCGGGGTCACGCGTCAGGTTTCCGATCAAAAACACTTTGTTCATCTTGCTCCCTCCCGTCAGTTGGCGGCTTTGGTGATCATTCTTCTGAGAATGCCGTCCGTAATGCCGCAAAGTCTGTCGAGTTCTTTCACCGCTTCCGCGCCCGCTTCAAACGTCATCAGAACGTAAAAAGCATCGCTCTTGTAATCGATGGGGTACGCCAGTTTTTTCACTCCCCACTTGTCGGTGGAGAGAACCGTGCCCCCGAGGGTCGCAACCGTGCCTTCGAATTTGGAGATCAAAGCGTCCCGCGCTTCGTCGGCCATGGAAGAATCGATCAGGTAAAGCATTTCGTATTTCATTTTTTCACCTCCCGGTCTTATTCGGCGTGCGTTTTCCGCACGCAAGGTATACGCGTTTCTTCAAACGCATGGTATATTATACCGTATTTTCGGGGGTAAGTCAATGATTTTTGCTTCTTTGCGGCCTTTCCTGACGGATTTTTCATGGATTTTATAAAAACGCCCGCGGCAAAATGCCGCGGGCGTCATGGTTTTCGGCCGTTCAGTTTGCCAGCGTTGCGATAAGGTCGACCAGCCCCTGAATGGAATACGTTCCGATTTCATCCGTTTCAAATGCCGGCGGCAGAGAGATCGTCTTCCCCAAAATGGTAGGATCGTCCAACTGCAGCAGGCCGTCTCTGTACAGATCGTTCAGGGTCGCTTTGTTGATGTTTGCGGAAACATTCAATACGAGGCTCGCCAGATTTTCCACCGTGCAGGATTCCTCTTTTTGCGTGTCCGCGTCCAAGAGCAGATATCTCCAGATGCCGTTCACTTCGCCGTAGGTGTAATAAGTTTTGTCTTCGTCGATCACGTATGCGCCCTGTTCCGTCTTTTCGGCCGCTTTATACACGCCCGCCGCGGCGTCGTAATACCACAGATTCCCGTGCGCATCGTAGTTTGCGCTCACATACCGCATGCGTGAGTAAAGCCTTTCTCCCGCCTCCGCTTTGCTCTCGTCCAAGCCGATTTTCGCCGTTTCCAGGCTGAGTTTGATCATTTTGTCCGTAGAGGTGTCGAGGTACCAGATCGTATCCGCCGCAAACACGCCGTCCGCGTCGGGTGAGATCTGCGTATAGGACCCGTCCTCTTTTGCAACGTAAAACGTGTCGACGCCCGAAGGCTTCTTTCCGTCGGGGATCTTCCAGCCGACCGCTTTGGTCACAAGTTCGTAACTTCCTTCCGTCTGCCCGTCTGCGGCGGGAATGAATTTATAGAGCGGAACCCCAGTATAGTCTGCCGAAACGGAGTCCGCCGTGCCCGCATAAACATATTTTGCATACAGGGTAGGGGAGTCGGTGCCGTCCCCCGTATACAATGTATACGACCCGTTTTCGTAAGTGAACAGTTCCGGATACAGCGCTCTCGCGTCACCGTATCCCGCGCCGTCGGTCACGACTTCCTGATAGTCGTAGATCGAATCGGCATACAGCAATTTGATCTCCAGCCTGTTCACCGCCGAGTCCAGATCTTCCAGTTTTTCGCCGCGCAACTGCGCCAACAGGGAATCGTCCGCGATCTCGATCATCTCCCCCAGCGTCAGTTCGCCGACGCTGCCCGAAAGTTCGCCGATCGGCGTATCCGCCAGTGCTTTGAGGATGGGAAGCGCGTCTTCGCCGATGGGGATGACCTGCCCGAGCGTCAGGCCGTACAGGACGTCCGTATTGCCCATGTCTTCCATCGTCCAGTCTTTGATGGCGTTCAAAAGGTTGTTGCCCTCGTCGATGTCGATCACGTCGCGCACTCTGAGCGAATCGAACAGGTCGAGCGCCTCTTTGAACGTGTTGCGGTGCCGTATGTCGATGCCCACGGGATTGCCGCCGTCGTCCAGAACGAGCGTATAGCCCGCGCCCTCCTGCCCGTAAGCGAGGAAGAGGATCACGCGGCTGTCTGTATGGTCGGGGTTCCCGAGCACGTCCGCCATTTCGATCTGCTGCAGTGCGGGTTCCATGCCGTCGGAAAGATACGCGAACGGTACGTATTTGACGGAATCGAGCATCTCGTTGTCCATATCCACGCCGAAGTACAAGCCCGCTTTGTCGAGGGTGAGCGTCGTCATGTCGAAGGCGGCGGAAAATGCCGTCAGCGCCTGCGTGACGGGCAGGTCCGCGATCCCGTTCGTGCGGATATATACGGCGTTCTGTGCGAGAAATTCCTCTGTCAGTTCCCCTTCGATCTCGTCGTAACGGTCATGCGCGTAATAAAGTTGCTGGCTTTTTTTGTCTTCGGGGATCAGAAATCCGCCGTTTTCTCCGTCAACGGCGTAGCCGTCGCCCTCTTCGACCGTCACGAGCACGTAATCGTCGCCCGATTTTGCGTACAGGGGCACGTATTCGTATTCGGCGCTAATCACCCATTCGGAGCGCTCGCCCGCAGGATCGGGGTTCAAAGCCGTGTACGCCGTGTCGGACGCGGGCGTCTTATAAAAGAGTTGATCCGTCTTAAAGAGCAGCGTTCCGTTCTCGTTCAGCACGAGATCGCTCGATTCGTTCAGCGGAATATAGGCATCCTGCGCGTAAGCGGCGTATACGATGCGGTCGGCACCGTCAACGGTCACGCGGATCTGTCCGTCATCCGATATTTTTGTACCCGCCAAAGACCATACTTTATAGGGGGAAAGCGAATTTGCCGGCAGATATTCGAGCGCATGCGTATAATATGCGTCCGGCTGCAAGGCGGAAAAATCTTTGTCGATCTGCCCGTCCTCCGTGCCGTTGATGCGCGTGTAGATCCAGATCTCCTCTCCCTCCGCGCCTCCTGCGATATAGGGGATGCCGGGAAGGTCGAATCCGAGATTTTCCGAAAGCGTGTTGAAAGAGGCGGTAATGGCGAACAATTCTTCAAAATTGTCCCCGATATTGCTGAGCGAGGTCGTGTACAGTGCGTCGCGGTCGATGGTCACATATCCGAGCGAATCCACTTCGTCGATCACCGCATTCACTTTTTCGTCGAGATAGGGGGAAATGTCCGCAAGTTTCTGCAGCGTGATGTCCCCGCTGAGGGTGGCCTGCAGATCTTTTACGAGGTCCGAAATGGTGTTTTCGGCATACTCGGAAGAGAGCAGGTCTTCCTGCCCGATCAGGGAAAGGATCTTTTTGACCTTGACGTTTTTATAGGCGTAGTAAAGGCCGCCCCCGATCGCCAGCGCGAGCACGAGCGTCCAGACCAGTATGGTTATGACGATGAGCAGCAGTTTGCTGCCGAAACTGAAATTGGATTTGACCATGTTTTACCTCAATCCGCAGAAATTTCGTAAACGAATTCGCAGTCGCCGTTCAGTTCGAATTCTCCGGCCTCCTCGGCAAAAAGGGCATCGTTTTCTTCAAACGCGATCTCTCCGCGTTTCCATTTGACAAAGCCCTTTCCTTTCACGATGAGTATGCGCATTTTCCCTTCGCAATACAGTTTATATCGTTTCGGGGAAATTACGTACGTTTCGCCCTCTTTTTTGCCGATTGTTGCGCCCTGCACCCTTTTGTCCGAAAAGGAAAATTCGCTCTTGTCCGTCGCGCGGCCCTGCGCCGCTGTTTTTGTGATTTTCATACCGCCATTATATAACATATGCAAAAAAAATGCAATTCCTCGGCGCAAAAACGCCGAGGAAAATCTTGCCTTCAGTCTTCTTTTCCCGTCTCCGTGTCGTCCGAAAGGAGCAGATCCGCCCTCTCTTCGGCGATCTCGGAAACATTTTTGAGTTTCTTTTCGATGGTCCTCGTCTTTTTCGCCGCGTTTTCCACGGTATCCTGCGCTTCCTGCAGTTTTTTCTGCGTCTTTTCCAGAATGAGCGCAAAATTTCTGAATTCGTGTTTGAACGCCGCCAGAAGTTCCCAAAGTTCGCCCGACCGCTTTTCGATGGCGGCGGTCTTGTACCCGATCTGCAGGGTGGTGAGCAGGGCTCCAAGATTGGTCGGTCCGCACGCCATGATGCGCTTTTGCGCAAAATACTCCGTCAGCCCTTCCATGCGCAGGCTTTCGGCATACAGCCCCTCGATCGGCAGAAACATGATCGCAAAGTCGGAAGTCATCGGCGGGCGTATGTATTTCCCCGCGATGCTGTCCGCCTGCACTTTGAGCGCCCGCTCAAGGTTTTTCAGCGCCCGGGCCTCCGCTTCCCTGTCCATGGCGGAGGACGCGTCGATCAGCCTTTGGTATTCCTCCACGGGAAATTTGCTGTCGATGGGAAGGTACACCGTCTCTCCGTCCTTGGAGGGGAGGATGACCGCATATTCCACCACGTCGTTGGACAGGGGATTTACGCGCACGTTTGCCCGGTACTGCGCGGGGGAAAGCATCTGCCCGAGCAGGGCGGAAAGTTGTACCTCTCCCCAGGTGCCGCGCAGTTTTACGTTGGAAAACACCTTTTTGATGTCGGACACGCTGCCCGCCAACTGCTGCACCTCGCCGATGCCCTTATAGACCGCTTCCAGCCGTTCGCTGATGATGGAATATGATTTGTTCAGCCTGTTTTCGAGGGTGGAAGACAGTTTTTCGTCCACCGTCTGGCGAATGTTTTCAAGGTTTTTGGCGTTCTGTTCCGCCATATACCGGATCTCGCCCGCCACCGTGCGCTGGATCTCGACGAGCCGCTTTTCCGTCACTGCGGAAAGTTCGTCCATCCTGTTTTCCAGCCCTTTCAGCGCGCCCGATTGCTGTTTTGTGAGAAATTCGAGGTAATCGTGCGCCGTCTGCGCGCTGTTTTCGGAAAGATAATTCGCGCGGTCGATCTTCTGTTCCAGCCGCGCAGTGTCCGCTCCGCTGCCGTGCCCGCTCCGTTTCAGAAGCAGCGCGCACACTGCCAGCGAAATTGCCGCCAGCACCGCCGCGATCGCCGCAAAAACCGTTGCCGCCATCATTCCTCCTTTGCGGCCAGCCGCGCCGCCTGCGCCATCAGATAATTTTTATCGTTTTTCCGCCCGTCGTAGGCGCATTCCGCCAAAAGGGCGGCAAGAACTTTTCCCCGCTTCTGCGGCGGAAGGATATCCGCAAGGTCGTTTCCGCCGATCTTCAGTTCTTTGAGGGAAAAGGGCACGCCCTCGCTTTGCATTTTCCGATAGATGTCCGCCCATTTGAGCAGGGTGGGGCAGACGGAAAGGTCGTCTTTGCAGGCCGAATAATCCGCCTGCTTTACGAGCAGGATCAAAGGATAAATGTCATGATTTTTTTGTATGAACGCGCGGATCTTGCTTTCCCGCGCCCGCCCGTCCAGGTCGTACATATGCGTCCCGATCAGCCGTACGACCGTTTCCGCCTGTTTTTTGGGCGCTTTCAGCCTTTCCAGCACCGTCCGCCCGATGCGCATGCCCTCCGCGTCGTGGCCGTGGTATTTGCCGTTCGTGCGCATGCAGTAGGGCTTGCCTATGTCGTGCAGCAGGGCGGAGAGCCTCACTTTTTTATCGGCGTATCCGCACGCCCGCAGCGAATGTTCCAGCACGTCGTGCGCGTGGAAGTCGCTCCGCTGCCGCATCCCCCTTCCCGCGGCAAGTTCGGGCAGGATCTCGTCGAGCACGCGCGTTTCGTCGAGGATCTTCAATCCCTCGTACTGCGCGCGCGGCCTGCCGTATTTCTCGTCCGCGTGCAACAGCAGCGTCAGTTCCGCAAAGATGCGTTCCGCCGCAATTTTCCGTATTTTTTCCGCGTTTTCTACGGCGCCGGCAAGGCAGTTTTCATCGGGCGCGAAGCCGAGTTGCGCCGAAAGCCGCGCCAGGCGCATCAGCCTTAGCCCGTCCTCGGAAAAAACCTCGCCTGCCTCCCGCGTCGTCCGCATGATGCGGGCGCGGATATCCTCCGTACCGCCCAAAGGGTCGCAGAATTGTTCTGCCGCCACGTCGAAATAGACGGCGTTGCAGCGAAAGTCCCGTCTTTTTGCGTCCTCTTCGATGTCATCGGTGAAGCGGACGCGCATGGGCGCGTGTTCTCCGCCCCTGTAAAAGTCCGTGCGAAAAGAGGTGAATTCGTATTTTCTTTTCCCGTCCGACAGATTCACGGTGCCCGTGTTGCGGTAGACGGCGTTTACAGTCATTCCCGCGCGCGCGGCGGCCGCGCACACTTCGTCCGCATCCGTCGGCGCGGCCAGATCCCAGTCCTCCGCCGCGGGAAGTTCCGCCAGAGCGTCCCGCACGGCGCCCCCCACGATATACAGGGGGCAGGGGAGCGCTTTTGCGAGAAGATACAGTTTTTCGGGTACGTTGGGTTTCATCGAGCGTCTCCTTTGCTTTCCCGAATGCAAAAAATTTCGTCTACGATTATAACAGATTCCCAAAAAAATTGCAATCTTCCGAAATTTTTTGTATAATATATTGAAAAGAAGTTCCCTTTTTTATTCAAAAAAGGTGCGCGCGTCGGCGCGGGGAGAGAGAAATGTATAACATAATTTACAACCCGCGCTCGGGCGGCGGAAAAAAGCGCAGGGTCTATGCGCGGGTCATTCAACGGCTGGACGCGCTGCATGCGGAATACCGCGTATTCGAGACGGAAAAGGAAAAACAGGCGCTCTGGCTGACGCGCGAACTCACTTCGGAGGGGCCCTGCGACGTGATCGTCGTCGGCGGAGACGGCACCCTGCACGAGGTGCTGAACGGTTTTACCGATTTTGAAAACTGCCGTCTGGGGCTGATCCCGGCGGGCACGGGCAACGATTTTGCGGCCGCCGCGAAGATCCCCGTCGATCCGGACGCCGCGCTCGACCTCATTTTGCAGGGCGAGCCCAAACCCACCGATTTTATGCAGATGGATGGCGTGCGCGGCATCAACGTCATCGGCACGGGGATCGACGTGGAGATCCTCAAACGCTGCCGCGCTTCGAAAATTCTGCGCGGAAAATTTCAGTACGTGATCAGCCTGATCATCTCTCTGATCAAATTCAAAAACTATAAGATGCGCACCGTCTGCAACGGCGAGGAGCACGAATATAAAACGCTGATCGCCTGCATCGGCAACGGCAGACAGATCGGCGGCGGCATCCGCATGTGTCCCGAGGCGGTCCTGGACGACGGGCTTTTGGATTTTGTCGTCGTCGACGACGTAAAAAAATCTCGCGTTCCGGCGGCGTTCGTCAAATTGATGAAGGGAAAAATCCTCGAAGAAAAATTTACCCGTTTCGTACGGACGGACAGGGTGGAGGTGTTTCCGGAGAAAAAACTCACCGTTCAGGTGGACGGCGAACTGTACGACGATCTTCCTTTCCGCGTGCAGATCGTAAAGGGGAAACTGATGATGTACCGCGGCTGAGCGGAAAAAAGACGGGAGGTCCTGCATGAACAATTACATCTATATGCTTTTGCTCATGGGCGCGGTCATTGCTCTGTGCATCTTCATCAACCGTATTACGAATAAACTGAAAGTGCCCTCCCTTCTGCTGTTTATCGGCCTGGGTATGCTGTTCGGCGTGCTGTTCCGCGTGGCAGGGCTGGGCAATTTCACCGACTATCAACTGGGCAACGTGGTCTGTTCCGTCTGCCTCGTTTTCGTCATCTTTTACGGCGGGTTCGGCACCAACTTCAAAGAAGCGAAACCTGTTGCCGGCAGGGCGCTCCTTCTTTCGTTCGCCGGCACTGCGCTCACGGCCGGATTTGTGGGCGTTTTCGTGTATTTCATGGCGGGCGTTCTGCCCTTTTTTCCCACCCTCGGCTGGGCGGAAAGCATGCTCGTCGGGTCCGTCATTTCTTCTACCGACGCCGCGTCCGTCTTTAACATCCTGCGTTCGCGCAGGCTGAATCTCAAATACCGCACCTCCTCTCTGCTCGAAATGGAATCGGGCTCGAACGACCCCATGTCGTACATGCTCACCTTCGTGTTTACCGCGGTGCTCGCCGCTCAGCACGGGCTGGAAGGCGCCTCGGGCATGGGCGCGGGCGAGATCGTGGGCATGCTCTTTTCTCAGGTCGGGTTCGGCGCCCTGTTCGGCGCTGCGTTCGGTTTTTTGTCCGTCTTTATCCTCAGAAAGTATTCCTTCAACATGGGGCAGGGCGGCACGATTTTCATTCTGGCGATCGCGCTCATCACGTATGCGCTGCCCTCCCTTTTGGGCGAATTTACGGGCGTCGACGTGCTGGCGGGCAACGGATATCTCGCCGTGTATATCGCGGGCATCATGATCGGCAATGCGCGCATTCCGCAAAAGCGCGACTGCGTCCGGTTTTTCGACGCGCTCACGAGCGTCGCGCAGATGATGATCTTTTTCCTTTTGGGGCTTTTGGCAACGCCGGAAGATCTGATCAAACCCGCCGTCCTCGTGCCGGCCGTTCTGATCTTTTTGTTCATGACGATCCTTGCCCGTCCCGCCGCGGTGTTCGCACTGCTCGCGCCCTTCCGCGCCAAGATCAACCAGATAGGCGTTATTTCCTGGGCTGGCCTGCGCGGCGTCGCGTCCATCGTGTTCGCGGTTTTTGCTCTGAATCAGTTGGGCGACGCCATGCGCTTCGATATTTTCAGCGTCGTGTTCGTCATCGTCATAATCTCGATCTCTTTGCAGGGTTCTCTGCTTCCGTTCATGAGCCGCAAAATGCACATGCTCGGAGACAGCGACAATGTTTTAAGGACGTTCAACGACTATCAGGAGGAAAGCGACGTCTGCTTCGTCAGGCTGCGCATCGGAAAAAACCATCCCTGGTACGGCAAAAAACTGCGCGAGTGCGTCATGCCCAAAGAATTTCTTGCCCTGCTCGTGATCCGCGGCGACCAGGTGCTCGTGCCCGACGGAAACACCGTCATCGAAGGGGGAGACGTCATCGTTACCGCCGCGCCCGAGTTTGAAAACCGCGACGAGTTCGGCATGTACGAAGAGGAGATCGGAAAAAATCACGAATGGGCGGGCAGGCAGGTCAAAGAACTGCATATCCCGCGCGGCAACCTGATCGCCATGATCAAGCGCAAAGATCAGACGGTCGTGCCCAACGGCAATACGCGCGTGCTCGAAGGCGACGTGCTCGCCATGATCAAACTCAACGATGAACACGCTTCTTCCGAAACGGGAAAGGCGGTTTCGTAAATAAAATAAAAACAGAGATCCCCGCAGGGCTGTTGCCCTGCGGGGATCTTCGTCTGTGTTCCGGTATGCGTGTTACTTTCCGATCACGGAAAAGCGTTTCTGAATATTGTCCGCGTTTTCGATCTCGTCGATCATGGCAATCGCGTAATCGGCATAACTGATGCGGCTTTCGCCCTTTCCGTTTACGAAATACTCCTCTCCGCCGAGCAGATATTCGCCCGTGCGCGCGCCGTCCGCCACGAAATCTCCAGCAGGGGAAAGATACGTCCACAAAACGTCGCTGCGTTTACGCAACTGAGCCAAAGCGTCTCCCATATTTGTCGCCAAAGGCCTGAACGCTTCGGGAAAACTGTCCAGATCTTTGACCTGCACCGTGTGTTCGGGGTTGACGTACAGGCTTCCCGCGCCGCCCACAACGAGCAGGCGCACCTTCGTGCCGCTCAAGACGTCGCACAGGTGTTCCAGCGACGTTTTGTGCAGGGGAAGGGTTTCCGGCGTCCATGCGCCGAACGCATCGATCACCACGTCAAAACCCTGCAGATCTTCTTTCGTCAGGTCGAAAAGGTCTTTTACGACCGTTTTGGCCTTGGGGTTTGCAATTTTGTCCTTTCCGCGCACGAAGCCCGTCACTTCATACCCGCGCGATACCGCCTCGTTTACAAGGCACGTTCCCTGTTTGCCGGCAGCACATACGATGGCTACCTTTTTCATGTTACAAAACCTCCGAAATCGTTTTTTGTTGTAATCTTTTTGATTACAGCGTTAGTATAACACGCATTTGATGTAATGTAAAGCATTACAACTAAAAATTTTTATTTTTTTCAAAAATTTTTTCGCTTTCCCGGTCATTGCCGCCCGCGGCAGGGGAAATATACGGAAAATCCCCCGAAAGCGGAACGCTTTCGGGGGATTGATTTTCATAGTGAAGAGAGGGCAAAAAAGAACGAACGCGCGTTCGAAGAGTGTTTTGACCGCTTTATCGCAAAATACGGCGAGGAGATCCTGCCCGACCTGAACGAACTTCTCGACGCGCAGGGATACTGTTCTTCCGACGAAGCGGAATTATATTTTGCCGAGGTCTTCAAATCCGGCATCCTGCTCGGGTTAGAGACGGCGGAGTCTATGAAAAGAGAATGAGCGCTGCCCGTCATACGCTGCTCATCTTTACGCAGCCGCCCGTCTCGGCGTCCTGATACATCATCCAGTATCCCTTGCCGTCCACGTCGAAGACGGATGCGGGCAGATACGAGCACCAGCCTTTGAGCGCTTCGGGCGGCTCGCCGCGCTTTTCGGCGGGCACTCCGTAACATATGTAGCGAGGCTTTTTGTTGTCGAATATCACGCCTACCGTGTAATATTTCCCGCGCGAAAAATCGATTTTGACCCATTTGGAAAGGGGAATGCACCGGCAGAGGGTCTCTTCCGGCGGATATTTTTCAAAGAGCGCGTCCAGATCTTTTTTCACCCTTTCGTAATAGCAAGCGCTTTCATCCTCTCTGAGGCGCTCTGCGCTTGCGATTCGGAATAGGCTTTGAGCATCTTCATCTTTTCCAGCGTCCGCCCGCACCGCTGTTTCCGTTCCTTCGTGCGGATCTGTGCCAGCATTTCGGGCATTTTCATCCGCCGCAATTTCTGTGTCGGCATGCGTATCCTCCCGTATTTTCAAATTTTTCACGTCCGCGTCGGGATATTCGTAATAATTTTCGCTCGCCACGATCTCGTCGTCGTACCCCTCCGCGGGGCTCTCTGCCTTTTTGGCCGCGGCACTCTCGCTTTGGGAGCCTTTCGGGTTTTCCTTTTCCTCGAATGCGGCGCACAGTTTTTTTACGTCGTAAATTTTATCGCCGCATTTCCCGAACGCCACGGGCGAGATCCTTCCTCCGGCAAAGCATACGATGCACGCAAACCCCTCTTCCAGAGAGAGCGCGCTTTCCTTTTTCACGCAGCATCCCGTATGCGAGGGTACGTCGAACATCTCCGCCGTGCCGTGCTCGTCGACGACCGCCGCGCGGTATCTGCCTTCGGAAAGGGGCGCGAAACCGATCAGCGACAGGTTGAGCGTCAGCCTGCCCGCATACGATTCCGCCGTAAGCAGGGCGGAAACTTTTTTTCCGTCCGCCGCGAATCCCGAAGAGAGTTGTTTCAGAACACACAATTTTTTGGTATAATAAGCCACCGCCATGTCCGCCTTTCGTCTTTTTTCTATATCATAATTTATATATGTGTGTATTATAGAATATATTCCCCCGAAAATTTTGCGCGGTAAGGGCGAAAGAAGCAAAAATTCGTCGAAACCCGCCGTTTTCGGCGGCCGTAAAAATTCCCTGCCAAAAGGTTTACTTTTTTGAAAAATTATTATATAATGGGGGAGCAATAAAAAGAAAATCTTCAAGGAGACTGATATATATGGCAATGACAGAGAACAAAAAAGTACTGCAGTTTGTCGATGAGAGCGCTGCGCTTTGCCAGCCCGATCGCATCGTATGGATCGACGGCAGCAAAGAGCAGAGAGACGCTCTCCGCGCCGAAGCGTGCGCTTCGGGCGAGATGATCAAACTCAACGAGGATCTGCTCCCCGAGTGCTACCTGCACAGGACCGCCGTCAACGACGTCGCGCGCGTCGAAGACAGGACGTTCATCTGCTGCAAGAACAAAGAGGACGCGGGCCCCATCAACAACTGGATGGATCCCCAAGAAGCGTACAAAATGGCGGGGGATATCTTCAAAGGCTCCATGAAGGGGAGAACGATGTACGTCATTCCCTATTCCATGGGCATCGTCGGCAGCGAATTTTCCAAGATCGGTATCGAACTGACCGACAGCATCTACGTCGTTCTGAACATGGAGATCATGACGCGCGTCGGCACAGACGTTCTCGACGCTCTGGGCAAAGACGGCGATTTCGTCAAGGGCCTGCATTCCAAGTGCCAACTCGACGAAAATAAGCGCTATATCCTGCATTTCCCCGAAGACAACACGATCTGGTCGTGCAACAGCGGCTACGGCGGGAACGTGCTTCTCGGCAAAAAGTGCTTTGCGCTTCGTATCGCCTCCTATCTCGGCAAAAACGAGGGCTGGATGGCCGAGCACATGCTCATTTTGGGCTTTGAAAAACCGGACGGCGACGTCAAGTATATCGCCGCGGCCTTCCCTTCGGCATGCGGCAAGACCAACCTCGCCATGCTCATCCCCCCCGAAGCATACCGCAAGAAGGGGTATAAGATCTGGACGGTCGGCGACGATATCGCCTGGATCCGCATCGGTGCGGACGGCAGACTGTGGGCGATGAACCCCGAAAACGGTTTCTTCGGCGTTGCGCCCGGCACGAACGAAAAATCCAACCCCAACGCACTGCATACCACGCAGAAAGGCACGATCTTCACCAACGTCGTGCACAATCTCGACAACAACACCGTTTGGTGGGAAGGATTGGATAAAAATCCTCCCAAAAACGCGGTCGATTGGAAGGGCAACCCCTGGACGGACGAGGCGAAGGCCGCCGGCGTCAAGGGCGCGCACCCGAATTCCCGTTTCACCGCGCCCGCGAAAAACTGCCCCTGCATCAGCAAGGAATTCGACAACCCGAAGGGCGTTCCTCTGTCCGCGATCGTATTCGGCGGCAGAAGGGCGAAGACGGCTCCTCTGGTGTACCAGAGCAAGAGTTGGAACAACGGCGTGTTCGTAGGCTCCATCATGGCGAGCGAGACGACCGCCGCCGCGACCGGCGCCGTCGGCGTCGTGCGCCGCGATCCCATGGCGATGCGTCCTTTCTGCGGTTACAACATGGGCGACTATTTCAAACATTGGATCGAAATGGGCACAAAGATCAAAAATCAGCCCAAGATCTTCAACGTCAACTGGTTCAGAACGGATGACGAAGGCAACTTCCTGTGGCCCGGCTTCGGCGAGAACATGCGCGTGCTCGAGTGGATCGTCAAGCGCTGCGAAGGCAAAGTCGGCGCGGTAGAGACGCCCATCGGCTACGTTCCCGATCCCAAGGACATCAATCTCGAAGGAACGGACGTTTCCGAAGAGACGCTCAAAGAGATCCTGACCGTCGACAAAGAGACCTGGAAGAAAGAGGCGGACGGCATCGAAGAGTTCTATAAACAGTTCGGCGACCGCCTGCCCAAGGAACTGTCCGACGAACTTGCGGCGCTCAAAGAAAACCTGAACAAATAATTTCCGAAACGAAACGGTCCGCCGGAAGGCGGGCCGTTTTTTTGCCCGCAGTATCCCTGTTTATATAGTAAAAAACGCCGTATAGGAAATGCAAAACGGCATTCAGCAGGAAGAAAAAAGATTCTCGGTGCAAAAAACGCTGAAAATTTTTTAAAAAAATCCGCAAAACCGCGATCAAAACCGCTTGACAGTATTTTTTATATAAGATAAAATTTAATGAGTAAACAACGGAAGGCGTCTATGGCACGCCGCTTCCTCGATTATAAATCAAACAAGGAGAACAACATCATGAAGACCTACATGGCAAATGCCCAGACGGTAGAGAGAAAATGGTATGTTGTAGACGCGGCGGGCGTACCTTTGGGCAGGCTCGCATCGAAAGTTGCGGCCGTTCTTCGCGGTAAAAACAAACCTACGTTCACTCCCAACGTCGATGCGGGCGATTTCGTAATTGTCATCAACAGCGATAAAGCGCTCCTCACGGGCAAAAAACTGGACGACAAATTTTACAGGTATCACACGGGCTATATCGGCGGTTTGAAGGAGGTTTCCTACCGCAAGATGATGGCGGAAAAGAGCGACGTTGCCGTCTACGAGGCGGTGCGCGGCATGCTTCCCAAAAATTCCCTCGGCAGAAAGATGATCAAAAAACTCAGGGTTTACAAAGGGGAACAGCACAATCACGAGGCTCAAAAGCCCGAAACGCTGAAATTATTTTAATGAGGTATGACCATGGCTAAGGCGAATTTGAAAAAGAAATTGCAGTTCTGGGGGACGGGCAGAAGAAAAAAGGCGATCGCCCGCGTGCGCCTCATTCCGGCGGGCAGCGGCAGCATCGTCATTAACGACAGGGCGTTGGAAGATTACTTCCCGCAGGGTACCATGCAGTATATCGTGAAGCAGCCTATCGTGCTGACGCAGACCGAAACCGCTTACGACATCGTCGTAAACGTGTGCGGCGGCGGATATACCGGTCAGGCGGGCGCAATCCGCCACGGTATCGCGCGCGCGCTCATACAGGCGCAGCCCGAACTTCGCCCCGCGCTCAAAAAAGAGGGATTCCTCACGAGAGACCCTCGTTCCAAAGAGAGAAAGAAGTACGGCTTGAAAAAGGCTCGCCGCGCTCCTCAGTTCTCGAAGAGATAATTTTAAGAACGGGCAGAAATCGTGCGCCGCGCAAAAATATTTTTTGCGCGGCGCTTCTAATCTGAAAGGGTATCGGGCCTGTCCTTTCGGGCGTTCCCGTCAAAGGTGCGGCCCTTATTTTTTGCGGTCGATATTTTTCGAAATGCGCTCGTGCCGTTCGAGAATGCCGATCATGCGGTTGGCCCGCTCTTCGGGCGTAAAGATCCCTGCGCGCGGGCCGGCTGTGGCAGGGCGCGCGGGTTCTTCCTTTTCCCGCCCGGCGGCCCCGTCCTTTTTGTCGCTGTCTTCCGATTTCGCCAAAGAGTCGGACAGCGCGGACAATATGTTGAAAATACCGAATTTTTCCATGAGATTTTTACTCCGACGCACAAATTTTCACCGTAAATCAATATTTTTTAATTGATTAAACGGCGGATTTGGTATATAATAGAGAATATCGCGAAGATTGGCCGCCGGGACCTGAAAAAGTGCTTTGGCGGCGCGAATAAAAAGACTGATAAGGAGTCTATGCTTTATATGCGTAAAACGGGCAAAAAAATTTTTGCGGCGATCCTTGCGCTCATGCTTGCGCTGGCGCTGTTTGCCGGCTGCGGAGGGTCGTTCACTTCCGACCCGCTCGGCGGCGACATTTCGGGCGAGGTTACGTCCAACGGGGGATTTGTCGTTCAGAAGGGCAATTATATCTATTTCATCAACGGCGTCGAAAGTTACACGGCCGACAATACGTACGGAGACGTCGTAAAGGGCTCTTTGCAGCGCATTCATAAAGACGATCTGGAAAAGGGCGATTTCGACAAGAGCGAAACGGTCGTGCCCCTTTTGGTCGTCTCTCAGGATTACACGTCCGGTTTCTATATCTACGGCGACAGAATTTATTACGCCACGCCGACTTCCACCAAGAACAAAGACGGCGACGTCGAGAACAGTTATCTCGATTTCAAGAGTTCCGCGCTCGACGGTTCGTCTACCATGAAGGACTATTATTTCCGCGTTGACGACAACGCGACGGTTTTCCGTTATGTAGAGGAAGAAGGCACCGTATACTGCCTCTATGTCGACTCTTCCGAGACGGAGATCCATTCGTATAATACGGCGACGGGCAAAGACACCGTGCTCGTGAAAGATTACAGCGAATATCTTTTTGATTCGGACGATTTGGGAAATCCCACCGTATATTACACGATGGCCGTGCAGAGGAACTACGGATATCCCGATACCGCCGCGGAACTGTATCAGCAGGTATATAAAGTGAACGCTTCCGCCACGGAAGAGGACGCTTACGATCTCGACCTTTCCGATTATGTGGACAAGGACACGGGCGAGGAGATGGAATACATCAACCTCGGCAGGATCGTCTATGACGGGATCGGCAGCCTCGATCAGCCGACGCCTTTCAACCACGACCTCGCCGACGGGGTGACGCGCTCTTCGCTCGGATTCACGTACGATCTTGTCAAGTATTCCAACGGCGGGCTCTATTTTACGCCCTCTCTTGCGCTTGCATCGGATGTTTCGGGCACCTCTTCCCTCTATTATCTGTCCGATGCGACGCTCAGCGAAAAGATGACGGCAGGCTCGTGGAATTCTATTTCCGCAAACCCGACGGACAGCAATGCGGGCGACAATGTGAAGATCGCGCTCGGCACGGATGAGGCGAGCGACAGCGCGCTGTTCTATACCGCAGACGGTTCGCATTACTATATATATGCGAGCGGTTCTGAAATCGTACGCGTTAAAGTGGATTCTTCCGCCGCAGACGGAAAGGCAGAGAGCGTCAGCATTGCGAAAAACCTGACCTCGTCTTCGGATTCCTCTTCCGATTCGTCTTCGGAAGAAACGACTTCGGCGACCCTTCTTTTCAGAGACGGCGATTACCTGTATTTCTCTATGACGGGCACGAACGGCAACGCTTTGTACAGAGTCAATTATACCGGTACGGCGGATCAATATAAAAATCTGAACATGACCGATGAATATAGGCCCGTACAGTATCTGGCGGTCGATTATTCTTCGGGCTGGTATACTCCTGAGATCGTGAACGGGTATCTGTTCTTTGCGAACGCGGAGAGTTATGCGGAAGATTACATCTACGCGATGAAGAATCCCGAAATCAACGGCACGGAAGAGGAGGACGGCCTGGTCGCGCTCAATAAAAAATATCAGGACGTGATGGACGTCATCGACGCCATTTCGGAAAATTATTCGGATGCGGGCAACGCGGCCAAATATTATTTCTACACGCAGGATCTTGAAACGATCACCGATACGGACGGCAAACATGCTTCGGAATACACCGAGGATGATTTGGCGATCGTGCAGGCGTTTGCGGAGTGCACGCAGTACAGCAACTCGATCGACGCGAGCATCCTGAAAGACGATAGCGGCGCTTGGAATTACCAGTCCTATTATTATAAAGTGATCGGCAAAGTCACTTCCGACGACGCGGACAGCATCGCCGACACGATGGAAGGCGCGCTGCTGCTTTCCGAAGAGGAAGAAAACGCTTCGGACGGATGGACGTGGCAATGGGCGGCGATCTTCGTTCCGGTCGGCGTGGTGGTCGTTGCGGGCGTTGTCGTTACGATCATTCTCGTGAAAAAAAAGAGAAGAAAATAATCGTAAAAAGGTAAATTTTCAAAGAATATGATGAGAGCGGATTTATTTCCGCTCTCATTTGCATAATATTCGTTAAAATCTGCAAAATTCTTAACGACAGCGCGCAAAAACTCTTTACAAACGGGATATTTATTAGTATAATACCTAACGAAAAAATTGAGCCGTAAGACGGGCGGCCGGGATCTCGGCAAAACCCGTTGAAAGGGAAATTTTTACGGAAGGGCAGATCGGGCAGTTTTGCCGCCCGATTGCGAAGTTTCGCACATAGTGTCCGCCGCCGTAATATAATTTTTAATAGAAGAAAAATATCAAACGACAGCGAGGGGTGAAACTGTATGGTGAAATATATCAAATGTCCGAGATGCGATCTCAACTATATCGATCCCGACAAACAGGAATACTGCGACGTCTGCCTGGCGGAAATGCAGGGCGAAAAACTGAAATTTGCCGACCTTGAAGAGGACGAAGAAATGGAAAAGACGGAACTTTGTCCCGTCTGCGGCGTGAATTACATGCGGTTCGGCGAAAAGATGTGCGACGAATGCAAGAAGAACAGCGAGTACGAGGAAGAGGCGGATATCGACCCCGATAAGGATGAAGAGTGGCGCAACTACCTCGACGAAGATACGGACGATCTTGCGGACGATGAGCCGATCGATATCGGCGAGAATTTTGACGACGAATTTGACGACGGGTTCGACGAGGAAGAAGAATTTTCCGAAGACGACGACGTTCCGGACGATTTTGACGAAGCCGTCGATCTTGACGAGGACTTCGACGACGAGGACGACGAAGACGAAGATGAGGACGACGAGGACGATGACTTCTGATGCGTCTTAAAATATTTCGAAACAGAAAAAAGGCAGGCAGCCGATGAAACGGCCGCCTGCCTTTTTTTGTGCGTTCAAAATTTCTGCGGATCGCTGCGCGGTCAGCCCTCGTTTTTTGCCGAGCGCGCTTTTATTTTTACGTTTCCGCACAATATTTCCGAATAGGAATAGGATGTTTTGCCCCGAAAGGCTTTGTCGTCCGGCTGAACGGTGAACAGGGCGGGATAGACGCCCGAAAGTTTTCCCGAAAAATTCACGATCTTGTTCCGCCCGAGGTTGACGCGCACGTCTACCTCTTTGTCGTAAAAATTTTTGATCTCTTCTTTGATCTGCTGTATGTTCTGTGTCGGCTTAATCATGCTTCTGTTTTTGCCGTATTTTGCGCTTTTTATACCTTGCGCGCCTTTTTGCCATAAAAAAACAAAATGCGCGGGCATATCGGCGGGCGCGCGCTCATACAATAAGAATGATAAAAACGGAGGTCTATATATGTCTGTATCGGGAAAATACGAAAAATATACCTGCTGCACGGGCGGCGATAAGATCAAAACGCAATCGATCGTAGAGTGCCGCCTGAACGATTGGTCGGAAAAAAAGATCCTCGCCGTGGGCGCCAAAGCGGTGCTCGGCGGCGCGGAAGTGCTTTCGGGAGAGATCCGTTACGGCGGAAAATTATATTTTACAATCGTCGCCGCCGAAGAGGACGGCGCGATCATCGGCGCGGAACGGGGCGCTGAATTTTCGCATAAAGCCCCCTGCGAAAGCGCCGCGCCCGCACAGACGGCGGACGTCGTTCTGCGCGTGGAAAAGACGGAAATCAGACGGGACGGCAGGGCGGTCGTCCTGTCGGCGATCGTTTCCGCCGAGATCGAACTTTTTGTCCCCGCCGAGATCGATTATCTTTCGGGAGGAGAGGGGATCGTATGCGACTTTGCGCCTGTGCGCGTTCTGCAGGTCTTCACCGCGCGCGGCGAGGCGGAGATCGAGGAGGAGTTCGATACCGATTACGTCGGCGACGTGCTCATGCACAGCGAATGCGCGTTTGTAAACCGCGCCGTGTCCGTGGCGGGCGGCGTAGAGGTCTCCGGGGAGATCAACCTCGGCATTCTGGCCAAAAAAGAAGGGGAAAACGACGTCGTTTCCTTTGAACGGCTGATCCCCTTCCGCGCCGAGATCCCCTGCGACGAAGCCGTGACGGGCGCAGGGGCTACGGCGGTCGTAGAAGTGCGTTCCGTCAATATCTCCGCGTCCTGCGACGAGGATAAAAACCGCTGCCGCGTCTTTGCGGAATTTGTGCTGGAAGTGCACGCAAAAGTGTATCGCGGCGAAAACGTGGTCATGCCGAAAGACGCCTTCTGCCTCGGCTGCAAGAGCGCTCCCGAAAAGAGGGAGATCGAATCGAGAGAGCCGACCTGCTCTTTCTCCGCTTCCGAACGCGTTTCGGGTACGGCCGCAATGTCCGGCCAAATCGACTTTTCCTGCTCTCTGCAAGCGGTCGCGCTGACCGGTTGCGAGGTCGCGGTGGGCGTGGGCGACGGAGAAGTGAATGTCGAAGGGGTCGTGTTTGCCACCGTTTTGTATAAAGAGGGAGGCGGCGCGCCCGCAAGTTGTCAGATCAGTCTGCCGTTTGCCTTTCCCGTCAAAAGCGACCGTGCCCGCCGCGGCGATACGGCAGAAGTCTCTGCGCTGGTATGCGGCGTATCTGCCCGCCAGAAAAAGGAAGGGGAACTGGAAGCGGACGGCGCCCTGAAACTGTATATTACACTTTTTTCGGGCGAAAAGCACAGCGTCGTCACCCGCATCGAGGCGGGGGATCCGATCGCGGAAAACGACAGCGCGTTCAGCGTCTATATCCCCGCCGCGGGCGACGGATTGTGGGACGTCGCGAAAAAACTCAGAAAGACGCCCGAAGAAGTCCAGCGGTGCAACGCAGATCTAGAGTACCCCCTGACCGGAAAGGAGAGGATCGTCATCTACCGCAAAAAGCAGGTTAAATTCTGAAAAGTTTTTCTTTCGGCGGGAGCGTATAAGCGCTCCCGCCCCTGTTTTTTTATGCCTGTTCGGGCACAAAACGGCCGAGCGGAATGGGAAAGGGATAGGTTTTTTGCTCCGCCGCTTGCACGGAAAGAAAAATTCTGTTATAATTTAGAAAAAAGGAGTGAGATATGGACGAAGAAAAAAAGAGGGGCGAGCGTTGCGAAGAAAATGCAGATCGCCCGAGCGCCGCGGCCGATCCGGCCGGGAACGCGGGAAGGGAAGTCGCGGCAACTGCGGCAGAGATGCATAGCGGTCCTGAAACTGCGGCAGAGACCCTACCGCCCGACGTTTTTACGCGCGATTTCGGAGACCCTGATCCCGCAGCGCTGCGCGAGGAGATCCTGTTCAGGGTAAAAAATCCGCTTGGCGAAAGGGAGGCGCGCGCCCTTGCGGACTATTCCTCCCGTAAGTTTACGATTTGTTTTGCAATCTGTATTCCCGTCATCTTTCTGCTGCTCGCATGGGCGTTGGGATTTGCGGATCATGACCTTGCGTTCGGCATTGCGATGTGCGTGATCGCGGCGGCGTCCATTCCCGCCGTTGTGATCGGCTTTCCCGCGCTCGTGCGCAAAAATACGGTCAGAAGCCTCGTCTCGGCCGATGCGGAAGCGGAGTTCATCGTTACGGAAACAAAGATCCTTTCCCGCGCGTTCCGCGGCGATCGCGTCTTTTCCTCTGCCGAACTGAACGTGGGGCAACTGGTCAGGGCGGTCGGATACAAAAATTATCTGTTCGTCTATATTTCCAATACACAGGCGTATATCCTTGACACCGCCTGTTTTACGGTCGGCACGCCGGAAGACTTCGCGGAATATCTGCGATCGCACGGCGTTCCCGTATTCGGGAAAGGGGGTTAAACAAGGCATAGGACGGGGGCGCGGCTTGCCGCGCCCCCGTTTTGCGCCCGTTCGCGTAAAGATTCTGTGAAAAATGTTTGTCCGCCGTTTACAATGCGCGAAAAACATGTTATAATGGAATGAGCAACCGTGCGGGGTCTTTTATGTTTGCAGCCAAAGCGCGAAGTTACGCAAAAATCAATCTGTCCCTTTCGGTCACGGGCAGGGAAGACAAGTACCATCTGATCGACAGTGTCGTTGCCGGCATCGACGTTTGGGATACCGTCTGCGCGAAACCGCGCAAAGACCGCCTCGTCAACGTGTATATGCACGGAAAGGGGAGCGAGGATATCCCGCCCGAAAAGAACAACGCGGTCAGGGCGGGCGAAGCGTTCGTATCCGCCTTTTCCACGCGCGGCGCGGACATCGAAATTTATAAAGACATTCCCATGGGCGCAGGATTGGGCGGCTCGTCGGCCGATGCGGCGGGCGTGCTGAACGCAATGGCGAAGTTGTATAAGATCAAAGATTTTCCCGCGCTGAAATGCTTGGCGGACTCGCTGGGGAGCGACACGGGGTATATGCTGACGGGCGGCTTTGCGCGCATCCGCGGCAGGGGAGAGATCGTTGAAAAGATCGATTGCAGGCGGCGGCTGGACATGCTTCTGATCCTGCCGCCGAGCGAAGTTTCTTCCGCCGAATGTTACCGCAGATACGACGATCTCGGCATACCTTTTTCAGCCGGCTCCGAAGAGATGGCGGCGGCGCTTTCCGCAGGCGATTTCATGCGCGTTGCAAAGAGCGTGCGCAACGATCTCGGCGCGCCGTCGGCGGCCCTGAACCCCGACGTTGCCGCGGCGCTTGCCGAGGCAGCCTCGTTTTCCCCCTCCGCCTATGCGGTCACGGGGTCGGGCAGCGCGGTCTTTTTGTTGTTTGAAAGCACGGAGTTGTGCCGCTGGGCGAAGAGCCGTTACCGCGGAAAATTCAAGACGCGCGTCGTAAAGACGGTACTTGCGTCCGATCGTAAAATTTCGCGCCTCGCAAGCCCCTTTGCGCTCACGCAGGAGGAGATCGAAGCGGCGCGGGAAGGGCAGGAAGAAGAGGACTTTTCTGACAAAAAATAGAAATTCAAAGCAAAAACAATATAAAAGGAGACGGAAACATGGAGGAACGAAATCTCGAAATGGATGACGACGGGAAGATCAAACTTCGCAAAAGTTCATCCGTTCTGCCGGAGGAAAAGGCGGAGGAAGAGGGCGAGATCGTGATCGACGTGCCCGATTTCGAGCAGTTCAAGAGCGAAGACAACCGCGTGGGACTGTCCGAAGAGGAACTTGCGGCAAAGGCCGCGGCGCGCGAACGGCAGTCGCTGGATAAAAAAGAGCAGGCGGAAGCGCTCTTTTTCGAGGCGGAAAAACTGTTTGCGGAAGGGGATGCCGACGGCGCGGGGGAAAAATATCTCGACAGCGCCGCTCTGTACGGCGCGGATTGGCGGCCCTGGTTCGGCGTGGTGCGCGTGCAGACGAAAGATTTTACCGATTTCACCGAAATTTACGATTGCGAAAAGGCTTACGAAAAAGCCTTCCGCCGCATGCCGGAGGCCGAGCGTGCCTCTCTTGCCGAAAAATACGTGCCCTCTATGGAGCGCACGGTCCGCGAAGCGAAAGAAAAGGCAGAAAAGTTGTCCGCGCAGGATGAAAACCAGCGGCAGGAGGAACGCGGAGAGATCGTACGGACTTTTCGGACAAGAAGGCTGCGGCTGATCCTTTCCGCATCGCTGTTCGCGTTGTTTCTGATCGCGGCGTGCGTGCTGTTTTCGTTCATGTACCGCACGCCGGGATGGGGGATCCCCGCGGCGGCAGCGGTCTGTACCGGGTTGGCGGTGATCGGGCTGTGCTTTACCGCATATTTTTTGAAAAAGTTTCTGCTTGCGAACAGAGCGCGCAGAGAAAACGCCCTTCCGCTTACGACGGAGGCGGGCGTGGAGGCGGCGCACCTGAAAGAATACGCCGAACTCGTTCAATCGGTCGTCGACGATTTCAAAAGATAAGTTTGCGCGGCCCTTCGTTTGCGCGAACAGGAGAGAATAGAAAATGTCCTTTCTAAAAAAACTCAACGAAAAGTATCCGCTTTTTATGGAAATCGTGCGGTTTGTGATCGTCGGCGGCCTTGCCACGGTCGCGGACATGCTCGTGATGGGCGTCGTGCTGTATTTGTTCGATCCCGATCTGTATCCGCATTTTTATAACGTATGGTACGGCGGCGGAGAACCGTCTACGCTCGCTACGGTCGTGGGCACGGGCGCGGGATTTACGGTGGGGCTGTTTATCAATTATTTCCTGTCCGTCCTGTTCGTCTTTATCGAAAAGGGAAAAAGCAAAAGCGCCTACGGCTTTGTCATGTTCACGGTGCTTTCGCTCATCGGGCTGGGGATACACCTCGTCGGCATGTATATCGGCTACGACCTTCTGAAAATCAACGAGTGGATCGTTAAAATCGTGCTGACCGCCGTAGTCATGGTCTACAACTACGTTTCCAAAAAACTCATCCTGTTCAAACGATCGAAAACGGCTTTAACCGATGCGGAAGAGGATGTCGGTTTGCAAAGAAGAGTATTCGGAGGAGAGCATATGAAAAAACTGAGCGTGATCGTTCCCTGTTTTAATGAAGAGGCGACTGTGGAAGCCTTCTATACGGCGGCGGTACCCGTCTTTGAAAATTTTGCGGAAAGAGGGTATCAGTTCGAACTGATTTTCGTCAACGACGGCAGCCGTGACAGGACTGCGGAAATTTTGGCGTCTTTGGCCGAAAAGGACAAACGGGTCAAAGTGATCAATTTTTCGCGGAATTTCGGACAGCAGGCGGCGATCCTGTGCGGCTTCCGCCATTGTACGGGCAACTGTGCCGTAGAACTTGACGTCGATCTTCAGGATCCCGTGGAAGTTGTGGGTGAAATGCTCACTAAATGGGAAGAAGGGTACGACGTCGTGCACGGCAGAAGGCTGACAAGAAAGGGAGAGAGCGCTTTCAAAAAGGTCACAGCAAAAATGTATTATAAATTTTTGCATGGCATAACGGGTATCAAGATCCCCCGCAACACCGGCGATTTCAAATTGCTTGACAGAAAAGTGATCGACGTGATTTGCGCGTTGCCCGAGCACGACAAATATTTGCGCGGGCTTGAATCGTGGGTCGGGTTCAAGCAGACGTTCGTCGATTTTCACCGCAATGAACGGGTTGCGGGCGAAACAAAATATACGCTCAAAAAAATGGTACGTCTTGCCAAAAACGGCATCGTCTCCAATTCTTCCTGGCCGCTCACACTTTCTTTCAAATTCGGAGCGGTTTTGGGAGCGGCATCTGTCTTGTGTTTTATAACCTTCATCGTGCTCGTCTGCTGCGGAATAACGCTTCCGCTCACGGCATGGCTGTTCCCTGCGATCGCCTTTTGCACCGGAGCGCTGTGCGTTTTCAACTCTCTTACGAATCTGTATCTGAGCAAGGCGTATGACGAAGTGAAAAATCGCCCCGAATATATCGTTGAAGATAAGATCAATTTCGACGAATAGGAGGGCGGGAACATGGTTTCGGTGATCGAAAAAGTAAACGAAATGAAGCGCGGCAAGCAGTGGCTTGTCTTTTTCGGGAGTGCAATTGTTGCGCTCCTGGTTCTTTTGATTCCGTTTGTTGCAAGAGGCCACCACCTCGTTTGGGTCGCACAGGCGGGCGATGCCGCTACACAGGGCGTCACGTTTTTGAATCGTCTGCGCGAAGTCGGGTGGTTCAAGGCGATCGGAAGTTACGATTTTTATCTGGGTCTCGGATCCGATTTTTTGACGAGCATGAGTTTTTTCTCTCTGTTCGATCCTTTCAACGTGCTTGTATTTATTTTCCCGTTCGATATCGTATGGGTATACGATATTATCATGTTGCTCAAATTTATCGCGGCGGGGGCAGCGATTTTTATATATTTGCATTGGCGTAAAGTAAAAGGGGGATATTCGGTCGCCCTTTCCCTGATATATATGTTCACGGGGTTTTTGGCGTTTACTTTTGTACGCCATCTGAATCTCACTTCAGGCGCGATCTACCTTCCTTTGATGATCATGGGGCTGGAACAGGTCTACCAAAAGAAAAATCCGTTTGTTTTCATCGGGTTTTCCTTTTTGTGCCTGATCAACTCTTTTTATATGTTCTTTTTCAATTCAGTGTTCGTGGTGCTGTATGCCTTTTTATACCACGCCGAAGTCTGTTCTGCTGCGGGGGGGGGGCGCACATATTGGAAGACGCTGATACCCTCTCTGTGGAAGATCGCGGTATTTTATCTTGTGGCGATCGTTCTGGCGGGGTTCATGCTTCTGCCAAACGCTTATGCCTATTTGCATGCGGCCCGAAGCGAATCGAAAGGTTTGATCGGCATAACATTCTCTTTCCTTACGGGAGCCGTATTCACTTATTTTACCCATACGGTGAGCAATCATTACAGTATTATCGGCTTTAATCTTTTTATAGATATTCTGTTGCTCGCGGCTTTTTTGATCTGTAAAAGGCAAAAAAAGGCTTTTGCTTTTCGTGTCTGTACGGTGATTCTTACCATTGGCTTTTTTGTTCCTTTATTCGGTTATTTCATGAATATTTTCAATTACAGCAATAACCGGTGGTCGTACATTCTGAATTTTTGCATGATAAGCCTGATCGGCTTAAATACGCAAAATGAAAACGCAGATGAGATTTACCCGATTTCACTTCGCAGAAAAATTGCCAAGGCGATCACCGTTTTTGTCGGGTTTGGCGTGGTGTGCGCGCTGGGGGTCGCGATCAAAACTCTGTTGTCGGGCAATTTTTCTTCGCCGGTAAAAATTTCGTTGACGGTGCTCTCTTTTGCCGCCGTTGCCATCGTTGCCGCGCTGATCTTCTGGGCGCTGTCCGGCAGATCTCCTTATGCGGACCGCGAAAAGGACGGCGTTTGCGTTCCCAACAAAATTCTTGACAACGTTCTGACAAAAAAACTTGCCACGCCTAACGTTCTTTGGCATGTTGCTGCCTTGTGTACGGTCGCCTGTTGTCTCTTTTTTTATATAGGATATTCCGCGGATCACGAAGGGGCAGCACTCTATCGTTCTTTAACGACTCCCTCGCAGCAATATGTTTCCGAACTGAACGAAAATTCGGTATTTCGTACCGACAGCGAGGGCGGCGAAACATGGTGGAGTTGTTTCCGCAATCTCGGCGTAAATAATTCGTATATGGGGACCAGGGCGTATAACTCTATGAGCAACGCCTCCGTCTATGAATTTTTACGGGAAAACGAGGTTTATAACCCGACACAAAATTTGGGCATCAGCGGTTTGGATAATCGCGCCGCTTTGCAGACTCTTTTGTCTGTACAATATTACTGCGGAGAGAACGGCGGTTACGGTTTTACTCCTGTGTCCGGATATGACGATCTGTTCAAAAACGAAAATTACGTGCCGTTCGGGTTCGTTTACAGGAATACGGTGTCGAAAGAATATTACGAATCTTTGGATCCGCTCCTTCGACAATACGCGATGCTTTCGGCCATGGTCGTGGAAGGGGAAGAAAATACGGAGGCTCCTGCACTGGGGGAACTGACGGAATTGCCGATCACCTTATCCGAGAAAACGGCGGAAAACTTTAGCCTTGAAAAGGGAGACAAAATCGCTTTGACGGCGACGGGCTGTACAGGAAAAGAGATCTATATCCGTTTCAATCATGCGGCCGAGGTCAAAGAGACGACGGAGTTTTCAATCAGCGGAAACGGAAAGACGCGCACCTATTATTATAAAGAAAAGGGAGATCTTATGTACAGCAGCCAGCGGGATCCCGTTATCTGTTTAGGGGTCGCTGAGGCGGATACGTTGCAGATCGATCTTTCTCTGATCGACGGGAGAAAAATTTCGTTCGATTCGGTGGAGGTGCTGGGGTATTCGGTGGCGGACTATCAGAGGGCGGCGGATGCGTTGCAGAAAGCGCCGCACCTTGAGAATGTAGAACGGAGCGAGAATGCCGTGACGGGAGAGATCGCGCTGGACGAGGGCGGATGGATGTTCTTCTCTCTGCCGTACGACTCGGGATGGAAAGCATATGTGGACGGAAAGGAACAGCCGATCCTGCGTGCGAATTCCGGTTTCATGGCGGTAGAATTGCAGGCGGGCGGGCACACGGTGGAACTCAGATATACGACGCCGTACCTGAAAGAGGGCGTTTTGGTCACCGCGGTCGGCATTGCCGCGTTTGCTGCGGTATGCGCCGTGTACGTGGTGCAAAAAGTACGCGGCGGTCCTTCTTCTCAGGAAGGCGGAAAACAAGAATAAACTAATGGGCGGCAAAAACAAATTGCCGCCCGCTTGTTTTAATATCGATAAAAAGTGGCGAGCGCCAAAAACGGGCAAAATATTTTTATCGGGCGCATTATTTTTGAAAAAGTATTGCCTGAACGGGCAAAGCGTGGTATCATATTGTATGAAAAATCCTCTTCGCGGATACGGAAATGATAAAAATTCACAAAGTTTATCCTTTTTTACTCATTTCTGAAAGAATTAAAAAAATTTTTTTCTTTAGTTGACAAACCGGCTCCGTTTTGATAATATTTTATCGATAAAAAAATATCGATATTGTAAGGTTGGCGGGAATGGGGAATAATAAAGAGATCACAAACGTCTCGAAAGCGACCATCGGCAGAATGCCCGCATATCTCCGCTACCTCAAAGAGAAGGAGGGCGCGGGAGAAAAGACGATTTCCTCCACGGCGATCGCGGAAGATCTAAGGCTGAATGCCGTGCAGGTGCGAAAGGATCTGGCCGTGATCAGTTCCGTCGCGGGGAAACCGAAACTCGGCTTCGAAATACGCGAACTCATTCGGGACATCAATCGGTTTTTGGGCTACGACAACGTGACCGAAGCCGTGCTTGTGGGCGCGGGAGGGCTGGGAAGCGCTCTCGCGGGATACGGCGGCTTTAAAAATTACGGGCTGAATATCGTCGCGGCGTTCGATAAATCGCCGGAGAGGATCGGCAGAACGATCAACGGCGTAAAGATATTCGACGCAAAAGACCTGACGCATACGGTACGCAGGCTGAACGTTCTGATCGGGATCATCGCGGTCCCCGGGCCGGCAGCGCAGGAAGTTGCGGACGAACTTGTGGCGGGCGGCGTGCGCGCGATCTGGAATTTCGCGCCCGCGCATCTGGCGCTCCCCCCCGATATAGCGGTTAAAAACGAGGATATGGCGGCATCGCTCGCGATCCTGTCCAAACGCCTCGCGGAAATTTTATACAACGAAAAATAATTTTTAAGGAGAGGTTTCATGGAAAACGCAAAAATCGTTGACAACGTCGAAGCGCTTATGGCGAAAATCGAAGAAGTCAGAAAGGCGCAGGAGATCTTTGCAACGTACTCGCAGGAACAGGTGGACAAGATCTTCACCGCCGCGGCGCTCGCCGCAAACAACCAGAGGATCCCTTTGGCGAAGATGGCGGTAGAAGAAACGGGCATGGGCATCGTGGAGGACAAGGTCATCAAAAACCACTATGCCGCAGAATATATTTATAATAAGTATAAAAACACCAAGACGGTCGGCGTGATCGAAGAGGATGCGTCTTTCGGCGTTAAAAAGATCGCGGAGCCGATCGGCGTCGTGGCGGCGGTCATCCCTACGACGAACCCTACCTCCACGGCCATCTTCAAGACTCTGATCTGCCTGAAAACGAGGAACGGCATCATCATTTCCCCCCATCCGCGCGCAAAGAACTGCACCATCGCGGCGGCGAAAGTCGTTCTCGAAGCGGCGGTCAAAGCGGGCGCTCCCGAAGGCATCATCGGCTGGATCGACATTCCTTCCCTCGAAATGACGAACACCCTCATGAAGACGGCGGACATCATTCTGGCGACGGGCGGCCCCGGCATGGTCAGAAGCGCGTATTCGTCCGGCAAACCTGCTCTGGGCGTCGGCGCGGGCAATACGCCTGCCATCATTGACGAAACGGCGGACGTCGTCGTTGCGGTCAACTCGATCATTCATTCCAAGACCTTCGACAACGGTCTGATCTGCGCGTCCGAACAGTCCGTCATCGCGGAAGACGCGGTTTACGACGCGGTGAAAGCGGAATTTATCAAGCGCGGCTGCTATATCCTCAACGATGAAGAAAAGGATAAGGTCCGCAACACGATGATCATCAACGGCGCTCTGAACGCGAAGATCGTCGGCCAGCGCGCGCCCAAAATTGCCGAGATCTGCGGATTCAGCGTTCCCGATACGGCGAAGATCCTTATCGGCGAAGTGGAGAGCGTCGAACTCGAAGAAGCGTTTGCGCATGAAAAACTTTCTCCCGTCCTCGCGCTTTATCGCGCCAAAGATTTTGACGACGCCGTCGCCAAGGCAGAGCGTCTGATCGCGGACGGCGGCTACGGCCATACCGCATCGCTCCATATCAACGTGGTAAAGGGCAAAGAGAAGATCGAAAAGTGGCAGGAGGCCATGAAGACCTGCCGCATGATCATCAACATGCCTTCCTCGCAGGGCGCGATCGGCGATATTTACAACTTCAAACTCAACCCTTCGCTCACCCTCGGCTGCGGTTCGTGGGGCGGCAACTCGGTTTCCGAGAACGTAGGCGTAAAACATCTTTTGAATATCAAGACCTTAGCGGAGAGGAAAGAAAATATGCTGTGGCTGAGACTTCCCGAAAAAGTTTATCACAAGAGGGGCTGCCTGCCCGTCGCCCTCGACGAACTCAAAAACGTCATGGGCAAGAAAAAGGCGTTTATCGTTACCGACGAGTTCCTGTATAAAAACAACTATATCAAACCCATCACGGACAAACTGGACGAAATGGGCATCCGTTATACCTGCTTCTACAACGTTGCGCCCGATCCTAACCTCGCCTGCGCGAAAGAGGGTGCAAAACTTATGACCGAGTTCCAGCCCGACGTGATCATCGCCCTCGGCGGCGGCTCCGCGATGGACGCCGGCAAGATCATGTGGGTGCTGTACGAACATCCCGAAGTGGACTTCCTCGATATGGCGATGCGCTTTATGGATATCCGCAAGAGGGTCTACACCTTCCCCAAGATGGGCGAAAAGGCTTACTTCATCGCCATCCCTACCTCCGCAGGTACCGGTTCGGAAGTTACGCCGTTTGCCGTCATCACCGACGAGACGACGGGCATCAAATATCCTTTGGCCGACTACGAACTGCTGCCTAAGATGGCGATCATCGATTCCGATTTCATGATGAACATGCCTAAGGGGCTTACGTCCGCATCCGGTATCGACGCGCTTACGCACGCGCTCGAAGCGTATGCTTCCGTCATGGCGACCCCTTATACGGACGGCCAGGCGCTCGTCGCGGCAAAAATGATCTTCGAATATCTGCCCCGCGCATACGAGAACGGCGCGAACGACCCCGAAGCGCGCGAAAGAATGGCCGACGCTTCCACGATGGCCGGTATCGCGTTTGCGAACGCATTCCTCGGCGTATGCCATTCGATGGCGCATAAACTGGGTGCGTTCCATCATCTGCCGCACGGCGTGGCGAACGCTTTGATGATCTGCGAAGTCATCCGTTTCAACAGCGCCGAGATCCCGACCAAGATGGGCACCTTCCCGCAGTACGCTTATCCGCATACCAAGAGAAGGTATGCCGAAGTTGCCGAATACCTCGGTTTGGGCGGCAAAGACGACGATGCAAAAGTGAAAAATCTCATCAAGGCGATCGAAGAACTGAAAGCAAAGATCGGCATCAAAAAGACGATCAAGGATTACGGCGTGGACGAAAAGAACTTCCTCGACAGGCTTGACGAAATGTGCGAACAGGCGTTCGACGACCAGTGCACGGGCGCGAACCCCCGCTATCCGCTCATTTCTGAAATTAAAGAAATGTATCTCAAATGCTATTACGGCAAATAAGGAGGGATGAATCATGGCCGAAATATTGCAAAAAACGGACAAAAAGACCATTTACAGAGAGGGCAAAACGCTCGTAAAACTGTTCTGCACGGAATATCCGAAGTCGGACGTGCTGAACGAAGCGCTCAATACCGCGCGCGTGGAGGAGGGGACCAACCTGAACGTCCCCGCCGTGCACGAGGTTACCAAAGTCAACGGCGAATGGGCGATCATCATGGACTTTGTCGAGGGAAAAACGCTCCAGCAACTCATGGACGAAAATCCCGCGAAAATGTCGCAGTATCTTGAAGAGTTCGTCGACCTGCAGGTAGAGGTGCTCAGCCAGAAGGTCCCGCTTCTGACCAAACTCAAGGATAAGATGCATCGCAAGATCTCCGCGACCAAGTTCGACAAGACCACCCGCTACGATCTTCACATTTTGCTCGATTCTCTGCCCCAGCACGATAAACTTTGCCACGGCGACTTCAACCCCGGCAACATTATCGTCAGCCCCGACGGCCGTAAATTTATCATCGACTGGGCGCATGCAACGCAGGGCAACGCGCGCTGCGACGCCGCGAGGACGTATCTTCTTTTCAAACTGGAAAAGAAAGACGACATCGCCGAAGAGTATCTGAAACTGTTCTGCGAAAAGACGGGCATCGCCAAGCAACTCGTGCAAAAGGCGCTTCCCATCGTCGCGGCAAGCCAGACGACGAAGGCCGTTCCCGAAGAACAGGCGTTCCTGGAAAAATGGGTCAACGTCGTGGACTACGAATAATAAGGATTTCAAAAGATGCGCCGAATGATCGGCGCATCTTTTTCATCTAAAAAGAAACCCACCGGCTATGCCGGTGGTGGCGAGGGGCAGAGAAAAGGCTTTAGCAGCAGCAAGCGTCAGTATACAAAA
>DXCO01000021.1 GCA_019115945.1 Candidatus Borkfalkia excrementavium
TTATTTCTATATTTAACCGAGAAGAGCGTGGCTATGCAATCTGTGCATTTATTATCGCTTTACTGTCTATTATTGCAATGGTGGTGGTAATGGTCATTTTATTAAATTAAATAAGTATGAATCCCATAAAAACAAAAAACGGCCTCTGAAAATCAAAGGTCGTTTTTTGTTAGATTCAGATTTTTTATATACTGCCCGTTTGTGTTGATATACTTTTAGAATAGTGTCCATAAAAATATGTCACAGTGCTCACATAATGTCAACGCCAAAAATGTCTGTTCGCGTACTTGTATTTCCCGTTTTCCTTTCTTCCACCGGCTATGCCGGCGGGGTTCTTTTAATGACATAAAGCGAGCGGCGCTTTTTTGCGCCGCCCGCTTTATGATCTGTTTATTTTTCAGTGTTTTTGTCCGCTTCCAACTTTTCGGAAAGCGCTTTGTTTTCCTTCAAAAGGTCGCGGATCTCAGCGAGAAGCTCTTCCGCGGTGGGTTTGGGCGGTTCGGGCGCGGGCGCTTGTTCGGCGGCCGGCTGTTCCTCCTCGGCTGGCTGGGCCTCTGCGGAGGGAGTCCCCTCTTTGCCGATGAGTTTGACTTTCAGCATATCGCCGCTCTCTTTTAAGCGCTTCTGCGCATTGCGGATCACGCGGACGATCGTAAAGATCACGAAAGCGTCAATGAGGAAAGTCAGGATCGCCATGATCAGGTTTCCGTAATTGAGTTTGATACCCTCGATCACCACCTCGCTCGTTGCGGGATCGAGTACGGGTTCGCGCAGCCATACGTACAGATCGGAAAGCGTGTCCCCGCCGACAATCCAGGTGATGAACGGCTTGATGATATCATTGACGAGGCTGTTCACGATCGCCGTGAATGCGGCGCCGACGACGACGGCGACGGCCAGATCGATGATGTTCCCGCGGGAAATAAACGCCTTAAAATCCTTCCAGAACGTGCTTTTTTCGCGTTTTTCCTTCTGCTTTTCTTTTTTCATAAAAATCCTCCTAACGGTATTTCCCCAAATTTTTTATGATGAATTTCACGACGCCGTCCTCCTCGCTGTATCCGATCTCTCCGGTACAGACCGCTTTGAGTTCCGCAACCGCGTTGCGGACGGCATAACTTTCGTCCGCCGCGCGAAAGAGACTGATATCGTTGATCCCATCTCCGAACGCGACCAGCCTGTCCGCTTTCAGATATTCTTTGACGGCAAGAGCGGCGGCGCCTTTGGATGTGTTGCGCGGCATGATTTCGCACCAATAATCCGTCTGATAAGTCTCCTGCTCGAAAATGCACCGCATATCGAGACTGTTTTCCACTGCCTGACGGACCCCTTCAAGATCCTCACGCTTTCCGATACAGGTAAAGTAAAATATTTCGTCGCCGGCAACGTCTTCGCGGACCCTGACAGGATTCAGCCTGCCGTCGCCCTTCCTGCGGGACAGATAGCGGAGAACGCCCGAAGTCTCTTTGCCTTCTACCCAAGAGACCCGTTCACTGCCACGATGAAAGGAATAGACGAGCGGCCACACGTCAAACCGTTGGAAAAGTTCCTTCAAAAAAGCGAGTTGCCCGTCGTTGAAATGATTGTTATACAGTTTTTTTCCGCTCCACGGTTCCATGACGACCGCGCCGTTATACAGGATGACCGGAAAGATCTGCCGCAACCCCCAGCACGCCTTTGCCGCCGAGTTGAGCGAACGGGCCGTGGCGTAGGTAAAGGTCAAACCGCCGTCGATGAGCCCGTTGAGCCGCACGAGCGAATAATCCGAAATGCGCTCTTCGGAGGTCAGCAACGTGCCGTCCAGATCGGAAACAAACAGCGTCTTCAAATTTCTGCTCCGCAATATTGATGTGAAGTTAATATACCATAAATTTGTTTTTTTTGCAACATAAAAAAGCATTTTGCGTTGCAAAATGCTTTTTTCCCGAAATTCATTGCAGCAATGCCTGCATGATATTATCTTTATAGTCAGAATTTTTTCCGTATGCGCGGGGAAGATCCCCCTCCGCGGAAAGATCCGCGGCGATCCTCCCCTCTTTGAGAATCACGGCACGCTGCGACAGCATGTACGCCTCTTCCGCGTCGTGCGTAACAAAGACCGCGGTGCGGCGTTCCTCTTTCCAAAGCCGCACAAATACGTCGATCAGCCTGATCTTCAGGGCGGTATCCAGAGAAGAAAAGGGCTCGTCCATGAGGATAAGTTCGGACGGATACGCAAACGCCCGCGCGATGGAGACGCGCTGCGCCTGACCGCCCGAAAGTTCGCCGGGATAAGCGTCTGCCTTTTCCGTGAGTTCGACTTTGCCGAGGATCTCGTCTATCTTGCCCGCTTCGGCCCCCTTCCCCAGTGCGAACGCGACGTTCTTTCTGACCGTAAGATTCGGAAGAAGCCGCTCTTCCTGAAAAATATAAGAGACGCGGCGCGGGACGTTTTCGATCACTCCGTCATACGGGATCAGCCCTGCGAGCATGTTCAGGAGCGTCGTTTTGCCGCATCCGCTCGCGCCCAAAAGACAGGTGATCTCGCCCGCACGGATCGTCAGATCGAAGTTGTCGTAAACGGAAGTATCGCCGTATTTTTTTGATACGCCGCGAAAAACTATGTCCTTCATTTCCATCGGATCACCGCCTTACCGATCCATCGGATCGCCCATTCGCAGATCACGGAAAGGAGCACTGCGGCGATCGTTACCGCAAAGAGACGCGCCGTTTCCAGGTTCATATTCGAACCTTTCATGATCAGCCCGAGGCTGTCTTCCGTGCTCGCGAGCGCCTCGGCCGCGATGATCAGTTTTACGTTGAGCGAAAAACCGCTTGCAGAGCCTTCAAAAAGTGCGGGCGCCATGTTCGGGATATATAACTTAAAAACCACGTCGGCCTTGCGGACGCGATACACCTTGCTCATTTCGTACAACTTCGGATCGACGGAAGCGATCGCGGAAAGAAATACGGAGTACAGCGTCGGACAGATCACCACGATCGCCACGACTACGGGAGCAAGAGACCGGGAAAACCAAATGATCAGAATATAGATGATGGCCATAGTCGGGACGGCGCGGACGACGGACATAAACGGCTGGATCACTCCGGCGGCGTGACGGCTGGATTTCGCCAGAACGGCAAGAACCAGCGCGATAAAAAAGGAAATGAGAAAACTGTAACATGCCCGCCACAGCGTGCCCGCCAAAGATCGCCAGAAATAAGAACCGGAAAGCAATTTTCCGAGAGCGGAAAAGGCGCTTTTCGGAGAAGGCAGAATAACGGGGATCCCCTTCACCTTTGCGGCGATCGCCCACACGGCAAAGACCGCCGCTACGACCGCGACGGGATAAACGATATTCAATATGATTTTTTTTGCCCGTGCGTTCATGGGACCTCGCTTTTTTTGCAAGGCGCCGCGGATTTTGCGGCGCCTTCCGCAATATTTTTTATGCCGTAAAAGCGTAGAAGAAATTATCGTCGAGCGTCTGCCCTCCGTTCAGAATGCCGACGTATTCTTTGACCGCGTCTTTGATTTCGGAAGATTTGCGGAATCCGAGATTGCAATTCGCGATCGTCGTCAGATCGATGGGCGCGGAGATGAGGGAGGACGTGTCAGAAGTATATCCCTTGTTCTGAAGCGCCGCTTTGAAGGAGGCGATATTGTCGGTATTCGCGATCCACGCAGCATTCGTGGAGAGACTGTTTGCAAATGTTTCGGCTGCAGCACGGTTTTCCTGCAAGAAGTCGGTATTCACGACCAGAGATGCCTGGGGATAACTATCGTCGGAATTTTGCAGATCTTTCCACTGCTGCTGGAAATTCACAACCTCCACGGCACCCGTTACCTGCTTTTTGCAGGCCGTTACCTGCGGCTCGCCCATGACGCCGTAGCATTCTTCGCCCACTTCGGCCGCAACTTTCATCTGATTGAGGATCTCTTTGCCGTCGCTGACCGGCGTAAGTTTGCATGTGACGCCGCGTGCAGACAGGATATATTCGAACATTGCCTTCGTCGTTCCGATCGTGACGAGCACTTCTTTTCCCGCAAGTTCTTCAAGCGTATCCGCCCCGCCGACGCCCATAACGTACAGATTGCCGAACACGTTTGTGGACATAAGGCTGATCTTTGCGCCGTTTCCGTAAATTTTAGCCGCGGCGTTCGTAGGCATGATCGCGAGATCCGCCGATCCGTTGGATACAAAGCCCGTGATCTCGTCCGCGCTGACGATATGATATGCGATCTCCTCGTCGATCCCGTCCACACCCTTCGTGATCGCCTCCGCAAGCGCGAGGCCGGGCGTGCCGTCGGGCAGGTATACGTCGATCGTGTCCGGATCGTTATCGTTGCCGCAGGCCGTGAAAAAAACGGCCCCAACCGTCAAAACCAATGCCGATAAAAGGCAAGCAAAAAATTTTTTCATAAGACAACTCCTTAAAAATGATTGACCGTTCCTTCGCCTTTTATGGTGGACAAGGCGGGATGTTGCCATACCGCCCGCGGGAGATTTTTCTTAAAAAAACGCTCCTTTCAGCGCACGCGCGAAAAGGAGGTGAATCGTCAAAATTATTTTTGATCTCCCCTTCGTCGTCGGGCGCTCCCTTCGGCTCAGGTTTTATGCGTACATATTATATCTTTTCACCGTTGAAAAAGCAAGCGTTTCGAACGCATATTCGGGATTCTTTTGCACATACTGCCGGTATGATCAAGAAAACGGTAATTTTGGCAACGACCGCCGTATTTCTGGCCGCAACGCTGATACTCATTCTGAATTTTACGAGACTGCAGACGCAGCCTTCCGATCCCGCCGCAAAATTTATTTCCGATACGGAATGCGTGCGCACGCTCTCGGAGCCGAGCGCCGAGCATGCAAAAAAGAAAATCGAACAGATCGTGAAAGAAATCAAAAAACACAGAAAAACTATGCAACGGACCGCGCGCATCGCCAAAGACGGTCCCCATGAGCCGAAAAAACCTTCCGTGAAATTGATGTAAATAAAGAGGCGTTTCTTCCGGAAACGCCTCTTTATTTAAACCCTATTTCTTTTTAGGATAGAAATTTTTCAAAGGATTATCTGGATTTTCATTAATATTCATGGACAAACTGCGAAATAATCCTTTTTTACTACTCCCTATATAAGAGCGAATTATTGGGGTACCAAATATTAAAATCGTCATCAATGAATTTATAGAAAACCCAATTAAAAATCCGCCCACAATCGCCCCGACTATATCCCAGCCGCGGTAGCCATTCGTTTTTTGGGGAAAAATACGCACAATAGCAGAGATTGTGAAAAACACAACCTCTGCTGTTTATGCCTAAGGGAATACGATATCTATCCTTGCACCAATTTTACTTATTAAATCTGCTTGGTGTTTATTTATACAGATTCTTGCTTTTTTATCTGTATAAATAATTAGTTCTATAACAATATCCAAACCATCACTGTTTAAATAAGGCCTTACTTTCTTCATTATCGAATAAACAATTTCCAGATTTTCACTTAAAAAACCATCTGTTCTTTTGTTATCCGAACATTCTGTACTATATACCAATCGATTAGTTTTTTGTTTTAAAAAATGCTCCTTTCCATTTATTTCCTTGATTACTATATCGTTTTTATGGTAAACAGTACAAGGCATATCTAACAAATCATTAATTTTATCAGGATCTAAATTATCTCCTTTTAATGAAAATCTAAAAAATTTTGCCATCTATTCTCCTATTATCGAAATACTCTTTTTATCCACTCGGCTATCTCTCTTAAAATATCTTTATCTAAATTATCCGCCCCTCCGCATCCTTCAGATTCTTTATAATCTTCAATTTCGCGTTGAAACTTTTCTTTTTGATTTTGACTCATTCCGCGTTCCAAAGATTTAATAAACGGATCTTTTGAGAACATAATACCCAAGCCAATAGCAGCGGCAGCACCTGCGGCGGCGATCTGCGCTCCCGTTACCGTGACTGCTATTGCCGCTTCTACAGTTGAAGGGTGCTCATTCGAGCACCCTTCATCCTTTCATTTACGACATTTCCAGTGAGCGGATTTGTACTCTATCCCAAATTTGTTTTAAAGTATATTTTCCTTTCCTTTTTAAGTCAAACAACTTATAATTTTCATCAAATATATTATAGAAAGAAACCATTTCAGACAAATCTTTAGTCAAAACAAACTTTATTAAATAAAACTCACTCTCTTTGGGCTTTTCTTTACTAATTATTATTCTACAACTATTATAATGACTATATTCAGTAATAAAAAAAGTCACTTCAGATATTTTGTGTTGATTTAATAACTCTATAAATTCATTATACTTAAGTTCCATAAATCTTATCCTAAAAATTCTTTAATTAGCTCAATCTTTTTATCTCTCCGCCATAAAACTCTTTTATCTGTTTGATACTATTAACTATAGTAATTTGTTCAAATTTTTTTTCAAAAACTCACTATAAGTTCTCAAAATCTCATCAATATCATTTCTACAATTTAAAATATTTCTTTTTAAATCGTCAAGTGATAAAGCATCAAACAAATCACATTTTAATAAATTATTTCTGCTTCCCTTTCTCTTTATGACGATATGAGCATCTAAATGTGAATCTTCCATTAATTGCTTATCATCCATTAGTTTATTTTTATAGCTAGCAAATAATTTATTGTCTAAACCAAACACACAAAATACTCCTATTTCACATTCTGGTCTTGAATAAATTACCTCATAATCAACTCCATTATCATATTGCTTCATTGAAAAACCATTCTCGCATAAAAACTGAAAATAAAGTTTTATTATTCTTCCATAATTCTTTATCATCTCATAATCCATTCAAAACCTCCTTACTATCAAAAAAGCATTTTTATTAAGTTCCAATAACCAGCAGTAACTACGGACTCAATAGCATAAAAAGGGCTCCGAGTAATTCGAGTTAAATCCATCCCTATATCATAAATTTTAACCCCCCAACGAACCATTCTTTTTATCCATGCATTATTCAATGCTTTATTAACCTCAAAAGCTTTCGCCCTACCTAATATCCTCACAATATTTTTCCCTGGGGCTTTATATGTAAGTGCGCCTATTTGTTTTGCCGCAGTCTCAACTCGACTCATGCTTTCTCCTATAACAACTCCGTTTTTTAATATCTGCGCAGTTCTAACCACTGCCCCACCTAAAGCGAAAATGCCGCCCCAAAGCGCACCGTCTGTGGCGCAGTTAGCGAACCCTTGCCAAAAGTTTCCTCCGTTAATCGCTGTTATTGTACCCTGTAATAGGCCGCCACCTATTATGCTTATTCCCATACCTGCAAATACAGGCGTCAAAGATCCTCCTGATAAAACGGTCAATGCTATCGCACCAATAAACGCAAGACCACCCAAAAGCCACTTCAACCATTTTGGCATATCACCATCATCATCGCAGGCGTTTATTGGATCATTAAAGCAATAAGCGTAAAGATTTAAACCATTGGTATAATCCTTTGTTGTATCCAATACGGAAATATCGTCTATATTCCCGTAGCAGTCAAGCAAGTTAAAAAAGGGGCCGAATCCTTTCGGCTCCTTTTTGTTTTTTTCTTTAACGGGTGTTTTTGAGCACGTCTTCGTACAATATGCGGTCTTTGTCCAAAAAAACGTCGAAGATGACTTTGATATCGTAGCCCGTTTCCATCAGCCAGTGCTTGACCGCGCCGACCGCCACGGCTGCGGCTTCGTCGTTCGGATAACCGAAAACCCCCGTGGAAATACAGCAGAATGCGATGCTTTTCAGCCCCATCTCTTTGGCGAGATTCAAACAGGAAACATAACAGCCGCGCAAAAGGCGGGCGTCCTCTTCGGTGGGTTTGAGCGCGATCATCGGCCCTACCGTGTGGATGATATATTTTGAAGGCAGATTGTATGCAAGCGTGATCTTCGCGCAGCCCGCAGGCTCAGATTCGCCCTGCAGCCCCATGATCTTGGAACAGTCCAGACGCACCTGCACTCCCGCCCGGGAGTGGATCACGTTGTCGATACATTTATGATGCGGAATAAAACAGCCGAGCAGAGAACTGTTCGCGGCGTTGACGATGCAATCCGCTTTCAGCCGAGTGATGTCGCCCTGCCACAGGGCGATCCCGTCTTTGTAATCGAACCGTTCCGAATCTATGACGCCGTTTTCAAGCGTTTCCGCCCAAAAAAGTCTGTCCTGCTGTTCCAGAAAGCGCGCGCTGACCGGGTTGGGCAGGCGCTGGTTCATATAGCCCCAGATCAGATCGCGTTTGACCTTATACGGATAACTGAATGCGGCGATCTCGTTGCGCTCTTCCAAAAGGGTGCCGAGCAGTTCGTCGCAAAGGGCGCTTTTTTCCGAATCGCTTAAAACCAGCACCTTTTTCGGAACATATTTCAGATCAATGACGTTTTTATAATCCTTCAAACTCAACATATACCGTTTACCCCGCCCAAAAACGAAAAACTTATCTGCCCGCGTTGAAATTGATCAGGCAACCTTTCAAAATAATCTGTTTTTCGTCGGGCGTGAGCGCACCTACGGACAATTCGATCTCTTTGACGCTGTGCCCGCTCAGATGTTTCGCGGGGATCTTATCCGCACCGTCGGCAATGTATTTGTCGATGTTTTCGATATAGAGATAATCCCCCACTTTGAAATTGAGTTTTTCCGCCGTGAACGGGATCATGCCCCAGTTGATCAGATTGCTGCGGTAACGCTTGGTGGCGTATTCCTTGGCAATGTTTGCGATACCGCCCAACACGCGCTGGCAGGACGCTGCCTGTTCGCGTGCCGAACCGTCGCCCGGCTTGACCGCAACGACGCAACTTCCGTACAATGCGTTTTCGTCAACGTTCAGATCTTTCACGTCGGAAAGGACGTGATCGGGAAGCCTGCCCGTTTCCCTGCGCGCGTCTTCGTCCGCCTTGACGGCCTTTGCCCTGCCCACGTAGGAAGGGTCCTTTCTGGACAGCGCAAATTCCGCGAGTTTCATGGGATTGGAACGGTAGGAAGAAGTTTCGCCCGAGGGAATGAGTTCGTCTGTCGTGGTGACGGGATCGTGGATCACGCTGACCGCTTTGATCAAAAGATTTTTGCCGAGAGGGATCATTTCCGGCCAGTCGGCAATGTTCGGACCGTATTTGAGCGGCTCTTCTTTGTTCGCTTTGAAAGCGCCGTGATAGACTCTGTTTTTATAGATCTCCGCGTCGAACGTATATTTTTTGACCTTTTTGGTATACGTCGCCTCGAGCGCGGACGTGAGCACGCCGCCGTTTGCAGCAGTCGCGGCAATCGAACGTGCGTCCATGAGGGCTACGGCCGCAAGTTGGCCGTTGCCCGGTTTGCTGCCCTCTCTGCTTTCGAAATTGCGCGTCGTATGACGGATGGACAGCCCGTTGTTTGCGGGAACGTCTCCCGCGCCGAAGCAGGGGCCGCAGAACGCCGTCTTGACAACAGCGCCGCATTCCATGAGTCCGCCGATGTATCCGTTATCCACCAGCGCCTTGAAAACGGGCTGGCTGGAAGGATAAACGCTGAGCGAAAATTCTCCGTCGCCCGTGGATTTTCCTTTGAGGATCTCGTAGGCCTCGGCGATATTTTCGTACATGCCGCCCGCACATCCTGCGATGATCCCCTGATCGATATGGATCTTCCCGTCCCTGATCTTGTCGGTAAGGGTGAACGAATCGTCCCCTTTGAGTTTGCGCCCCGCGGCCTCCACTTCCGCAAGGATCTCCTGCGGATGCGCCAAAAGTTCGCGGATGGTGTATGCATTGCTCGGATGGAACGGAAGAGCGATCATCGGTTCGATCGACGAAAGATTGATCGTGATGCCGTAATCGTAATAGGCGGGATCGGAAGGCTTCAGTTCCTTATAGTCCCCCTCTCTGCCGTGTATTTTATAATATTCGCGCGTCTTTTCGTCCGTCTCCCAAATGGAGGAGAGACAGGCGGTCTCCGTCGTCATCACGTCGATGCCGTTGCGGTAGTCCATGGAAAGATTTTTGATGCCCGGTCCCACAAATTCGAGGATCTTATTTTTGACGAATCCGTTCTTGAATACGGCACCGCAAAGGGCGATCGCGACGTCCTGCGGGCCGACGCCCTTGCGGAGATTGCCGCGGAGATAGACCGCGACCGTTTCGGGGCGCCTGATATCGTACGTTTTATTGAGGATCTGTTTGACGAGTTCCGGCCCGCCCTCGCCTACGGCAAGGGTGCCGAGCGCGCCGTAGCGGGTATGCGAATCGCTGCCCAGAATCATCCTGCCTACTTTTGCTTCCATCTCGCGCATGTACTGATGGATGACGGCAATGTGCGGAGGCACGAAATTGGCGCCGTACTTTTTCGCGGCCGAAAGGCCGAAAACGTGGTCGTCCTCGTTGATGGTACCGCCCACCGCGCAAAGAGAATTGTGGCAGTTCGTCAGCGTGTAGGAAAGCGGAAATTCTTTCAACCCGCTCGCCTTCGCCGTCTGGATGATCCCGACATATGTAATGTCGTGCGAGGCAATCGCGTCGAATTTGAGTTTCAGGTTCTCTTCGTCTCCGCGGTTGTGCTCTTTCAGAATCCGGTAGGCCATCGTTCCTTTACGGGCCTGCTCTTTCTGCTCGCTCGTCATGAAAGCCTGGTTTTCCTTTACCAGCACGCCGCCCATATAATAGCAGCCGCCGCGTATCAACTTGATCATGATTTTCTCTCCTCTTAAAAATCAGTCATTTTTATTATTATACCGCCGAAGGCGGATTTTGTCAAATAAACAGAGAAGCGCATTTGGATTTGCCAAAGGCGTTTTTGCCGCGCCGCCGTCCGCGAGGGTACGCTACGGGTGCGGACGGCCTTCGGGCGGGGAGGAAAGCGTATCGTCGCGCATACCCTTTCTCTTGCGGGTCTCTGCGACCGTCTTTTCGTACCCCCTGCCCTGCGGCCGATAGAAGACTTCGTCTTTCAGGGAATCGGGAAGGTACTGCTGCCGCACATACCCGCCGTAATTGTGCGGATATTTGTAATTTTTGCTCTGCGCCTTGGTCGCGGTATCGCCGAAGGTGTTGTCCATGAGATAGGGCGGGATATTGTCGTCACGAATCTCTTTCGCCGCGCGCTTTGCCCCGTCCATGGCGATGATGACGGAATTGGATTTTTCCGCCTCGCATACGTAAATGATCGCGTTCGACATGGGGATCAGCCCCTCGGGCGCGCCCATTTTTTCAAAAGCGTACATGGCGGAGGTCGCCACCACGAGCGCGTTCGGGTCAGCCATGCCGACGTCTTCGCTCGCATGCGCGACGAGACGGCGGAGAATGATCATCGGATCGCAACCGCCCTCGATCAGACGGAACGCGTAGTAAAGAGCCGCGTTCGAATCGCTGCCGCGAAGGCTCTTGCAGAAGGCGGAAAGAAGGTCGTAATAGGTATCTTCGTTGTAGGAAAGCGCCTTGCGCTGGATGGACTGCTCCGCATCCGCCAAAGTTACGTGTATTTTTCCTTCCGAATCGGGCGGCGTGGTCAGGACCGCAAGTTCCAGCGCATTATATGCGGTGCGCAGATCCCCCGCGCTCATCTGCGCGATGTGGCGGAGCGCCGCTTCGTCGCACTGCGCTTTATAGGCGTACAGCCCCTTGCGGGACGAGAGCGCCTTTTCGAGCGCGCCGAGAATCTCTTCATCCGACAGCCGTTTGAACTCGAACACCCTGCAGCGGGAGACGATGGCGGGCGTCATGGAGGCATAGGGATTTTCCGTCGTGGAACCGATGAAGACGATCGTGCCCTGCTCGATGGCGGGCAGAAGGGAATCGGACTGCGTTTTATTGAAACGGTGGCATTCGTCGAGCAGAAGATACGTCTTTTTATTATACATTTTCAGACTGTTGCGCGCGTCCTCTACCGCCTTTTTCACGTCTGAGACGCCGCTTTGGACCGCGTTCAGTTTGACGAAATTGCCGTGCGTGGTGGCGGCGATGATATTGGCGAGCGTAGTCTTGCCGCAGCCTGGAGGCCCCCAAAAGATGCAACTGCCCAGGCGGTCGAGTTTGATCGCGCGGCGGAGAAGGCTCCCTTCCGCGACGATATGGCTCTGCCCGATAAACTCGTCGAGACTGTTCGCGCGCATTTTATCCGCAAGAGGCTTCGCCTCGTATTCGTTATTGTTCAGATCGAATAAATCCATATCTTCTCCCTGCCGGAAGGGGCAAAATTTTTGAAAGCCGCTCCCAAACGGCGGTTTTAACTTTCCAAAAGTTTTCTGATCTTGTCCGCGCTGTCTTTGCCGGCCCGATAACCGGCATCGTAGGCTTCCTGATAGAAACGGATCTTATACTGACTGATGTCGCCCATATCCGGTTCCAGCCAAAGGTCCACGATCTTTCTCGTGCTGTTGCGCAAAGTGCGCGTCTTGTTTTCGTCCATGATATCGTAGACGCGCATGATCAGAGAAAATACGTTGGAAAAATTTTCTGCGGGATAACACTTACCCAAAACGTCGACCGCCACCACGACGTCCGCACCCATATTTTTTACTTCGCGGACGGGTACACGGCAGAGAACGCCGCCGTCAACGAGCAACATGCCGTCTTTTTCGACGGGGCGGAATACCGTGGGCATGGAACTGGAAGCCAACATGGCGTCAACCACGCTCCCTTCGGAAAGAGTGACCTGCCTGCCGCTCTTCAGATCGACCGCGACGCAGGAAAAAGGGATGTTCAGATCGGAAAAATCGCAGTTTTCCAAAAATCCCGACATCATTTTGCGAACCTTCGTCCACTTCATGATGCCGAGTTTGGTAATGGGCGCGAGGCCGATCTGGGCGACGTCGAAAAATTTGAGGTTTTTGACGACTTCCAGCATTTTGTCCGGGGACATCCCTTTGCAGTAGCATGCGCCGACGACCGAACCCATCGACGAACCCGATACGTAATCGGCGCGGATCTCCTCCTCTTCCAGCGCTTTCAGAAATCCGATATGCGCAACGCCGCGGGCACCGCCCGCGCCGAGCGCGAGACCCAAAGTCTTTTTCATATTCTTCGCTCCTTGTCCATAAAAATATTATGTATGACAAAATCCGCAAAAAGACTTGCGGCGGCCGCTTCCGCCGCCGTGCTCTGCATCATCGTACTGCTTGCGATCTTTCCCGAAAGATATTCCGACGCCTGCACGAAGGGACTCGGCATATGGCTGAATTTCGTGGTGCCCACGCTGTTTCCCTTTTTCGTGCTCACGGCGATCCTGACAAAACTCGGAGCGGTTTCCAAAGCGTCCGCTTTTCTTACCCCGCTGACGAGAAGCGCGTTCCGCCTGCCGGGCATATCTTCCTATTGTTTTGTTATGAGCATTTTATCGGGATACCCCGTAGGCAGCAGGATCATCGCGGACCTGTACGAGAACGGGCTGATCGACAACAAGCAGGCCTCAAGGATGAGCGCGCTCTGTTCCACATCGGGGCCGATGTTCGTCATCGGGAGCGTGGGAAGCGCAATGTTTCAAAGCAAAGCGGCGGGGCTGATCTTGTTCGCCTCTCACCTTTTCGCCGTGATCGCCGTATCTATGATCGCTGCGAGATTTTATAAAAAAGAAGAAAAGGCCCCGCCCAAAACCGCAACCCTGCGCGCGGACAACGTGCTTTACGAGAGCGTGTACGGCGCGGTCATATCCATTTTGTGCGTGGGCGGATTTATTACCGTGTTTTACGTATTGATCGAAATGCTGACCGACTTCAGGATCCTTTGGCCCCTTTCGATGGGGCTCGGCAAGGTCTTTTCCCTGTTCGGCATGGAAAACGCCGCCGGAGCGTTTACGGAAGGATTGCTGGAAGTGACGCGCGGCGCGAAGGCGCTGTCCGCATTCGGCCCGTCAACGCTGCCGCTCGCCGCGTTTTTGGTGACCTTCGGCGGAGCGTGCATTCTTGCCCAGCAACTCGGCTATCTGAAAAAAGCGGGCGTAAAGGGAGGCCGGTTTGTCGGCATGAAACTGATCCAGGCCGTTGCAGCCGCCCTCGTCTGCCTGCTTATGTGCAAGATATTCTTATAAAACTCAATAACAGCCCAAAAGTTTGAAATTTTTTGTGTATTCCGCCAGACGGTTGAGCGCAAAGCAGACGTTTTTATCCGCAACGTCGCCCTTGAACTCGATAAAAAAGCAGTATTCCCCCGGCGAATTTTTGATGGGCCGAGATTCGATCTTCGTCATGTTCAGATCGTACACTGCAAGGATCTGCAACATTTTCAGAAGCGCGCCCGGCTCGTGCGGGCAGGTCGCCGCAAAATATACGTACGTACTGTGCGGAGGAAGAGAGGCCCTCCCCTTTGCGACCAAAAGAAAATGCGTGAAGTTTTTCGGCTCGTCGGCGATATTATCGGACAGAAAAACAAGCCCCTTCTCGCGGACGTGCGCGCCGACGATCCCCGCTTCTTCCGCACTGCGGATACACGAAACGCTCTGCATCGTCGAATCGGTATAGACGATCTCCGCCTGCGGCAGTTCCCGTGCCAAAAATTTTCCGCATTGCAATATCGCCTGTTCGTGCGAATAGACGCGGCGTATATCCGAAAGACGGGTCCCCTCTTTGGCGATGAGGCGATGCTCGATCTTCAGAACATATTCGCGGACAGCGTACAGGTCGGGATTGGCATACAGCAGATCGAGATTCTGCGTGACCGCGCCCTGCAGCGTGTTTTCCACGGGGAGCACGGCATACTCCGCCTCCCCGTCCAGCACTGCCTGCACGGCCGCGTAAAAACTTTTGCAGGGCAAGCCCTGCATTTTTTCGTGCGGGCGGAGATTTTGCATCGCGACGGAAGAATAACTGCCTTCCGGCCCGAGATAACTGATCTTGATATCGCTTACCGCATACAGCGGCGCGGAAAAGGTGTTTTTTTGCATGCCGAGCGCCCTTCTCCTTATACTTTTTCCGCAATGTCGAGGACAAGCCTTTCGGTATCTTCCCACCCGAGGCAGGGATCGGTGATCGACTTGCCGTATACGACATCCTCTTTCTGACAGCCCTCTTCGATGAAACTTTCGATCATGAAGCCCTTGACGTATTTTTTGAAGTCGTTGTCGTACAGTCTGTTGTTGAGTACTTCTTCCACGATCCTGATCTGCTGTTTGTACTGTTTGCCCGAATTGGAATGGTTCGCGTCGATGACGATGGCCGGGTTTTTCAGGCCCGTTTTCGCATACCCTTCGATCACCTTCATGACCGTCTCGTAATGGAAATTGGGAATATCGTTTCCGTATCCGTCGACCGCGCCGCGGAGAACGGCGTGCGCGAGATCGTTGCCCGAGGCGCGGACCTGAAAGTTATGATACTTGAATACCTGCCCGCCGCTCTGCGCCGCATAGATGGAGTTGAGAAGCACGGGGACGGATCCGCTCATCGGGTTTTTGATGCCCACGGGAAGTTCGATGCCGCTGGCGACCAGACGGTGCATCTGATTTTCGCTCGAACGCGCGCCGATGGCGATATACGTGAGCAGATCTTCGACGTATGCGTAATTTTCGGGATACAGCATTTCATCCGCAGCCGAAAGCCCGCTCGCGCCGATCGCATCGATATGCAGTTGGCGGATCGTCAGGATCCCTTTGAGGATGTCTTCTTTGCTTTTCGGGTCGGGCTGGGTGAACATGCCTTTATATCCAACCCCTTTCGTGCGGGGTTTGTTCGTGTAGATGCGCGGGACGATGACGATGCGGTCCTTTACCTTCTCGTTGAGTTTGCCCAGCCTTTCCACGTAATCGAGCACGGGTTTGCTTTCGTGCGCCGAACAGGGGCCGATGATCAAAAGCAGTTTGTCCGTTTCGCCGCGGATCACTTCGGAGGCAAGCCTGTCCCGCTCCGCCTTGATCTCTTTTAATTCGGGAGGAAGCGGCGCCTCCTGCAAAATTTCCGCCGCTTCGGGGATCCTTTTTTCCTTCTTAAACATTCTTTTCCGCCTCTTGCGTGTATTTCAGCAAATCCCCCCTGATCTCTTCGGGCACGTACGCATCGACGTTTTTATGAAAACGCAGCGCGTCTTTGACCAGCCCGGAACTGATGTGCAGAAATTCCTGCCGCGTGGGCAGAAATACGGTGATCATTTCTTTATACATGTCCACGTTGATATAATTCAACTGTGCTTCGTAATCGTAATCGGTGCCATTGCGGATCCCGCGGACGTAAAAGCGGACTCCCTCCCTTTTCAGAAGGTCGACCGTAAGCCCGTCGTACGAGAGCACCCGCACGCGCGGATATGCGGCGAAGACCTTTTTGAGCATGGAAAGGCGCTTTTCTTCGGAAAACAGCGGGCGCTTGTTCGGATTGATGAGGATCGCGACGATCACTTCGTCAAATATTTCAAGACATTTGAGGACGATGTCCTTATGCCCGAGCGTGGGCGGATCGAACGTGCCCGCAAAGAGACATTTTTTCATTTTTCTTTACCTCCCTACGGAAAAATACCGCAAATGTGCCGTCGGCGGACCGATCAGTCGGGCGAAAAAAAGGTCAGATACGTCACGCCGTATTTTCTTTCGTCATATCGGATCAGCCCCGTTTCGCCTTCGAACGGCCTGTCGCTTTCAAAAACCGCAACGCCGCCCGTATTCAGAAGGCCGCGCCGCGCGATGATTTCCAAAGCCTCTCTGCCGTAATTGCTTTTATACGGCGGATCGATATAAATAATATCAAATGTTACGTCGAGCGAGGAAAGAAGTTCCCTGAAATCGAGGTTGTAAATCTTCGGATTCACGCGCAGCGCCGCGCAGTTTTTGCGCAGTACCGCAAGGCTGTCTTTGGACATATCGTTGAAAACAACGTAGTCCGCGCCCCGCGAGAGCGCTTCCAGCCCGACCCCGCCGCTTCCGCAAAACAGGTCGAGCACGTTTGCGCCGCTGATCTCGGGCGCAAGAATATTGAAAAGGGATTCTTTGACCCTGTCCGCCGTAGGACGGATATCTCTGCCCTTGAAGGCGGCGAGCGTTTTTCCCCTGTATTTTCCCGCTATGATCCTCAAAGGTCTTCCCCCTTGCTTCTGGCTGCGTCGATCTGCTGCGTCCGCCGCGCAAGAGCAAACTGGCGGAGTTTTTCCCTTCCGCCGCCGATGATATACGCGACGCCCCCTACCGCGGCAAAGACGGCGCACAGAAGAAATCCGAAATAATAACTCGCGTTCATGCTGATCGCCATGACGGGAATGATCGACCAGCCCGCAGCGATCCATAACGCAAGTTTGACCGTTCCGCTGTTCGTAATGCCGATGATGACGAGCAGTACGATCGCGGGAAGTTCGGAGACCAGCGCGATCACAAATCCTTTGTAAGGAGCATATTCCTTGTACGGGGAATACGCTTTTTTTCCGCCGAAAGTCATGCCCGCGGGAAGCCCCTGCCTTTTGAGTTCTCCAGCCACCTTTGCTTTATACGCAAGTTCTCCTGCGCTGCGGCTGAAAATGAAATTGGACAGCAACGTACATGCCAACAGTACGGCCATCAATGCGATCTTCAGCGCAGTAATGTCGATCAGCGCGACGGCAAACATCGTCAGCCCGAACATGAGATTCAGCAAAAAGGGCGTTGCCGCTCTCTTTATATATTCGAACACCGAACCCATTATGGAACGCTTTTCATTCATTTTAATTTCCTCCGTAAAATCACGCCGGCATCCGTGACCAATGCGTCCAAACGCACGTCGTGCGGTTCGGACGGAATTTTTTCCAAAATCTGATATTCATAACACACGCCCACTTTATATACGTGCGGCAAGGACAGAAATCTGTCGTAAAAGCCGCCCCCGTAACCGAGGCGGTTGAACTGCCTGTCCGCCGCCAGAAGGGGCAGGACGCACACTTCGGGGACCTCTTCATCCGCTTCCCCTTCGGGTTCCAATATCCCGTAAGGACTTTTGACGAGGGCCTGTCCCACATACGGAACGGAAACCATATCCTTCCCCTCGACGCGCGGAAGGCTTACCCGTTTGCCCTCGGACAAAAGGCGGGCGATCATGCGGCTCGTGTCCGCCTCCGTCGAAAAAGAGTTATAGATAAAAAAACTTTCGTGCGAAAGGATATCCGGCAGAGTGAAAAAATATTCGGCGATCTTCGCATCGCGCTCTGCCCGACGTTCATCTTCTGCGCGCAGCCGTTTCATGCGCCGCCGCAGTTCGCGTTTTTCGTTTGCGTCATTCATTGTCTTCGTAGATCCTGACCGCCCGCCTGCCTACGCTGACGAGCGCTTCGTATGATATGGTGCCGTTTTTCTCCGCGTAGCCGTCCGCATCCGAAAAGACGCACACGTCGGAATATTTTTCCAGTTTTCCGCAGGTCACGTAAGAATCCATGCACAAAGCGTTTACGTTGCCCAGGCCGCCGCGGCGGAAGAACCCGTCCGCATAGCCGCACCGCACACAGGAAAGGGTACCGCCGCCCGAATATGCGCCGTATCCCGCACCGCCGCCGCGATATTTCCGTGCGGCGACTGCCGTGGACCAAACCGCCATGGCGGGCTTCAGGGCAAGCGCGCCTGCAAACCCTTCGGGAAGATAGCCGTACAGGCCGATGCCGGGGCGCACCATATCCAAACGATACTTCCCCCAAAGGATACCGCCCGTTGCGGAGATATGCTTTACAAGTTTGCCGAACGTCTTTTCCGCTAAGGGAAAAAAACCGCAGAATGTGTCGTACTGTAACTGCGTGACCCCGGAGTCGGACGGCATATAAAAGTGTGAATAGATCCCTTCGACGCTAATCCTGTCGGACAGCATGCCTCGGCAGAATTCTCTGAATTCCCGACCGTCAAACCCGAGACGGTTCATGCCCGTGTTGAGTTTGATATGACAGCGGATCGCGAGCCCGTATTTTTCCGCCGTTTTGAGCAGCAGAGCATAGTCGCCGCAGTCCGCAACGGTCATGATCAGGCCGGAACAGGCGCCGCGCAGCGCTTCCTCTTCGCTTAAAGCGGGCTGCAGGACAAGGACGTCCTTTGCAATGCCGCCGACGCGCAGTTCCACCCCCTCTTCAACGAGGGCGACGGCGAACATGTCGCATTCACGTTCCAAAGCAGACGCGACTTCCGGTCCGCCGTGACCGTAAGCATCCGCTTTTACGACGGCGCAGAGCCCTGCTCCGCCAGCCGCCGATTTCAGCATCCTTGCGTTCTCGCGTATATAATCCAACCGGATGATCGCCCTGTTTTGCTGCACACCCATCGCCTCCCTGCGCGCATTTGCGTCACCTTTATCGTATGCGGCGGGAGAAAATTTTGACAGCGGCGCGCCACCCGGACGAAATATCCGCGCCGACGCGGGGCGCATCGGTTAACAGTATACCATATATACGGCATTTTTGCAATTATTTTGACTTTCGCGGACGCAAAAGAAACCAGAACACGGCCAATGCCTGCAGCGGCGCCGCCACCGCGAATAAAAGCCACGTACCGCCCGCCTCGATCGTGAGCCAGAGCGCCAGCGGGACGGACCACAGGAGCAGGGATACGGACGCAAAAGTCACATACCTGTTCCACCAGACCGCGCTGAATACGACGAGAAGAATAAAACTTGCGGGAATGGCATATACAAAGGACAACCATATGCGTTCTCCGCTCAGCCCGCTCACGTAGAGGATCGCGTACAGCGCCGTTGCGACGAACCAGATGATACCGATGCCGCAAAGAGCGAACACGATCCGTCGGCGGTTCCGCTTCTGCGGAGCGATCGGCGGCTTTTTGTGTTCCGACACGAAATAGTCCACGCTGACGCCGTACAGTTCGGACAGCGCCACAAGCACCGTAAGATCGGGAAGACTTTCTCCCCTTTCCCATTTGGAGACAGCTTTGTCCGTATAATTCAGTTTTTCGGCCAGTTGCAACTGCGTAAGCCCCGCGCTTTTTCTGCATTGGACCAGATTTTGCGCAACCACCGCCCTGAGATCTTCCATACCATCATTATACCACAGAAACATGATTTTTCAACGGTTCAAAGGGCATTTTTTACTGTTTTTTTACGCACTCTACTGCCGGTAGAATGAAATATTTTGAACTCTACCGCGAAAGAACGGGCGGTATAGACAAAACCGCAAACGGTTTCTTTACTTATCCGAAAAGAAAGCATATGATTGAAAGAGGCGGAAACATGACCGCGCGAGAACGAAAATTCTGAAAAACGAGGCAACCGATATGGAAATAAAAGTTGACAGCACCAAAAGAAAAAATACAGCCGTTGCGCTGTTCGGGGATTCCATTTCCAAAGGACTGTTTTTACAGGAGGGCAAGATCTGCCGCATCGGGCGGAATGCCGCGGTCATCGTGGCGGAGCGATACAGGCTGCGCATCGATAATTTTTCCGCATTCGGGCAAACGCTGAGAAAATGCAGGGAAAAGCGACTTTTCGATACCTTTCTGGATAACACGGGAGACTTTGCCCGCAAAAAAGCCGTAATCGCTTTGGGCGGAAACGACTGCGATTACGATTGGAAAAAAGTATCTGAAGATCCGTTCGGATACCACCTGCCCAACACGCCCCTTCCCCTGTTTGAAGAAATGCTCGGCGAAGTGACCGAAAAATTCAAAAGCCACGGCCTTTTGCCCGTATTTACCTCTCTGCCGCCCGTGTCTTCGCAAAGATATTTTGACAATGTGATCTGCAAAAAGGCCGAAAGAGAGCAGATACTGAAATTTTTTGCGGGAGACGTAACGAACATTGCGCGCCACCAGGAATGCTACAACGCCGCCATCCTGAAATGCGCCGCCGCACACGGCTGCGACTTTATCGATTTCAGGACGGAATTTCTTTTGAAAACGGATTGCGCCGATTATATTTCGGACGACGGCATTCATCCGAACGCGAAGGGACATCTTCTGATCGCGGATATCGTCTCGGAATATATCGACGGCAAAACGGCGGCCGGAGCCGGATCTTTCCGCTTTGCCTGATCGGCCGATTTGCAGGCGGCTGCCGCTATAAAAATACGCGGCAACGCGAAGAATACACGCACAAGGCTCTCGCCGATATCGGAGATTACCATAGGGTATTTTAGACAATATAAGAGGCTAATGACAATTTTCATTAGCCTCTTATATCTTTGCCCTGAAAACACACGGCTTTACTTTATAAGTTTTCACAAATATAAACCATGAAAAACTGTGACCGGGAAAACAACTAACATTTCTTTGCTATATTTACCGTTTTGTTAAAAACAGTAATAAACGGATGAGAATGGTCATGTCGCTTAAAAAATACCCATTGTTCATGCTTGCTGTCAAAATGGTGATAACCGTTGTTTATATACAATTCAATCCTTACGCCGTTATCCATTGTAATAACAACATCATACAAAGGAGTAACATTGACCGATGTTATAATACCACCTACTATTTTAGATTCGTATTTTTCTACAAAATACCATTCATCGTTGTTCGTATCAACTTCGCCATCCCAACTCTGATAATCTGAGGTCGTTACAAGAATATCATTTTCAAGAATGATACGTGTAAGGCATAGCGTATGGAGTTCATAATTTTCGAAACTGAACATCATCATTTCACATGCAAGATTCAGCGCATCCAATCGTTTGCCGACAATTACTTGAAGATGTTTTTGCAATACCTCTTGGTAATCCATGTTCCTCTTTCCTCAGATTCTTTTTCTTTCCGTCGGAGGTGGAATTATTCCAGTTCGAACGCGCCCGTGTACAGTTGATAGTAGACGCCCTTCTGTTCGATCAGTTGTTCGTGCGAGCCGCGCTCGATGATCCTGCCGTGGTCGAGCACCATGATCGCATCGGAATTCTGGATCGTGGAGAGCCTGTGCGCGATGACGAATACCGTTCTGCCCTTCATGAGCGCATCCATGCCCTTTTGTACCAGCGCTTCCGTACGCGTATCGATAGACGAAGTCGCTTCGTCGAGGATCATCACGGGCGGATCGGCGACGGCCGCGCGGGCGATGGAGATCAACTGCCTTTGCCCCTGCGAAAGATTGGACGCCTCGTGGCGCAGCACGGTGTTGTAACCTTCGGGAAGCCGCGTGATAAAGTCGTGCGCGTTGGCAAGTTTGGCGGCTTCGATACACTCTTCGTCCGTTGCGTCGAGTTTGCCGTAACGGATGTTTTCCATGATCGTGCCCGTGAACAGGTTGGTATCCTGCAGAACGATGCCCATGGAACGGCGAAGGTCCCCTTTCTTGATCTTATTGATATTGATGCCGTCGTAACGGATCTTGCCGTCGGCAATGTCGTAGAAGCGGTTCAAAAGGTTCGTGATCGTGGTTTTGCCCGCGCCCGTCGCGCCGACGAACGCGATCTTCTGCCCGGGTTTTGCATAGATGCTCACGTTGTGCAGTACGATCTTTTCGGGAACATAACCGAAATCTACGTCGAACAGGCGGATATCCCCTTTCAGTTCGGTATAAGTGACCGTGCCGTCCGCCTGATGAGGATGGCGCCACGCCCACTTGCCCGTGCGCTCTGCGCTTTCGGTGATCGTGCCGTCTTCGGCAATGTTTGCGTTGACGAGCGTAACATAGCCTTCGTCCGTTTCCGGCTTTTCGTCCAAAAGTTCAAAGATACGGCCGGCGCCCGCAAGGCCCATGACGACCGAGTTGATCTGCATGGAGACCTGACCGATGTTCAGGGAGAACTGACGGGACATATTGAGGAACATGGCGATCACCGTCGTGCTGATAACGCCCACCGACCAACCGGTGATGTCGAGATTGCGCACGTTGAAACTGACGAGGATCCCCGCGACGATCGCCGTAAGCACGAATACGAAATGGCCGATATTCATGACGGCGGGCATCAGAATGTTACCGTAGGCATTCGCCTTGTCGGAAGCGTCGCACAGTTCGTCGTTGATTTTATCGAAATCTTCCTTCGCGCGCTCTTCGTGGCAGAAAACTTTGATGACCTTCTGCCCGCCCATCATCTCTTCGATATAACCTTCCGTTTTACCGATGACTTCCTGCTGGCGGATAAAGTGGCGCGCACTGCGGCTGCCGACAAATTTTGCCACGAGCGCCATCAGGACGACGCCGAACAGCACGACGATCATCAGCCATAAACTGTTCAGGAACATATATACGAGCAGGGCGATCGCCGCGATGCAGGAATAAAACACCTGCGGAATGCTTACCGAGACCAACTGACGGAGCGCGTCTGTATCGTTGGTGTAGACGGACATGATGTCGCCGTGCGTATGCGTATCGAAATAGCGGATGGGCAGCGATTGCATTTCGGAAAACATGTCGTCGCGGATATGGCGCAGGAAACCCTGCGTTATGATCGCCATCGTCTGATTGTAAAAGACGGAAGCACTGAGCGCCACGAGATACATCAGCCCCATGCCGCCGATGATGAAAAACAAATCCTGCGATACCGCAGACCACGCGACCGGAGGAACTATTGTGCCGTCCGAAAGAGTGCTGCCCGCCAAAGGATAAATGACCTTATCGAGAACGAGCCCCATGAAAAAGGTGGAACTGATACCTGCCGCCGCGGTGATCGCGATACAGACAAATACGGCGATCATACGGCCTTTATAATAATGGAAGAGATAAGAGAGCAATCTGCCGAACAATTTGAAACTGTGCCCTTTCGGCTTGCGCTGCATTTCTGCCGGTCTGACGGCTACGGACGATTTACTCATTTGCAGCACCTCCTTTCTGCCCTTCGACAGCGTTCGCATTGCCTATTTTATTCTGTGAATAATAAACTTCCTGATAGATCTCGTTGGTAGCGAGCAATTCTTCGTGCGTGCCGATCGCGTTGATCCTGCCGCCGTCCATGACGATGATCTGGTCGGCGTCCTGCACGGAGGAAACGCGCTGCGCGATGATGATCTTGGTGACGTTGGGGATCTCGTCGCGGAACGATTTGCGGATCATGGCGTCTGTTTTCGTATCGACCGCGCTCGTCGAATCGTCCAAGATCAAGACTTTCGGATCCTTCAAAAGGGCGCGCGCGATGCAGAGGCGCTGTTTCTGTCCGCCCGAGACGTTGGTGCCGCCCTGTTCGATGAAGGTGTCGTACTTGTCGGGGAAGGCTTGGATGAAGTCGTCCGCGCAGGCAAGTTTGCAAACGCGCAGCATTTCGTCGTCCGTCGCGTCCTCTTTGCCCCAACGCAGGTTGTCTTTGACCGTACCCGAGAACAGAACGTTTTTCTGCAAAACCATGGCAACTTTATTGCGGAGCGCTTCAAGATCGTAATCTTTGACGTTGACCCCGCCGACATAGACGGCGCCCTCCGTCGTATCGTACAGGCGCGGGATGAGGTTGACGAGCGTCGATTTCGATGCGCCCGTGCCGCCCAGTATACCGATCGTCTGACCCGATTTTATGTGCAGATTTATGCCCGAAAGGGCGAATTTTTCTGCGCTGGCGGCGTATTTGAAACTGACGTTTTCAAAGACGATGTCGCCGTCTTTGACTTCTTTGACCGCGTTTTCGGGAGAAACGATGTTGCTCTTTTCGTTCAGGACCGCAACGATACGCTCGCCCGACGTGCGCGCGATAATGATCATGACGATGACCATGGAAAGTTGCATGACCGCGGAAAGGATCTGCGAGGCATACATGATCAGAACGGTGAGTTGATCGCTCAAAACGTCCGTTCCCTTATGCGTGAGTATGGCCGCAAGCAAAAAGATGAGCAGGAAGGAAAGCCAAATGCAGAACTGCATGACAGGCCCGTTGATCGCCATGATGCGTTCGGCGAGCGTAAAATCTTTGCATACGTCCTCGGACGCCGCTTCGAATTTTTTCTTTTCAAAATCTTCGCGCACGAAGGATTTGACGACGCGGATCCCCTTGATATCCTCGCGGACGGAGCGGTTCATGTTGTCATATTTATGGAACACCTTTTCAAAGATCGGGTGCGTTTTGAAAATGACGAATACCAACACCGCCGCCAATACCGGAACGAGCGCAAGGAATACCCAGGAAATCGTAGGATTGACGATGAATGCCGCCACGAGCGAGAATATCAGCATGAACGGACAGCGGATCGCAACGCGGATGATCATCATATACGCCATCTGTACGTTGGTGACGTCCGTCGTCTGACGCGTCACAAGGCTGGACGTGGAAAATTTGTCTATATTCGCGAAGGAATAATCCTGGATCGCGTAATACATGTCTTTCCTGAGATTTTTTGCAAACCCCGCGCTCGCGCGCGCCGCAAAACGACCGGAAAGCATGCCCGTGATGAGGGATAAAACCGCCATCCCGATCAGGATCCCGCCGTAATACCAGATGGTGCTCATCCGCAAAACCGCGCTTTTTTCGATTTCGCTGATGAATTTCATGATCACGAGCGGCATCAGACATTCGAGAATGACTTCGATGGATACGAAGATCGGGGAAAGTATGGACGGAGTTTTATACTCACGGATACTTTTCGCCAAAGTTTTGACCATGTTCTGTCTCCTTATATGATAAAATTGTTAACAGGTTTAGGGGGAGTGAAATGATTCATCCCAATAAAAAACGCCTACTCGGCGCTTTCATTTTCAAGATTCTTTTTGAACCGCTCTACGTAGTTGAGAAATGCGTCCACTTCGGCGTCGGTAAACCCTTCTACCAACCGCTTTTCCGTCTTGAGTATCTGCGATTCGATTTGTTTTTTGATGTCTTCCGCATGTTCGGTCAGAACGATCTTTTTCAGGCGCGCATCGTAATCCACGGGAATGCGGCGGATCAGCCCGCTCTTTTCCATGTTTTTCAACGCCTCCGTAGCGGTGGATCGGCGAATTTTGAATTCCGCCTCCACGTCTTTCTGAAACACATCTCCCTTTTCTGCCCTGCGGAACAGAAAGTTGAGTATCCAACCCTGCATGCCCGTCAGATTTTCGTTGTCCCGAATCACGGGGAGATCGCTCATCGCCTTATCGATCCTGCGCATCAACGATTTTGTCGCGGAACCGATATGCCTTTTATCCATAACACGACCCCTGAATTGTTAGGTTTTCTAACATTATAATCATTCATAGATATTTTGTCAACTATATGAAACTATAATTTTTATCTTTTACGGGAAAATTTGCAACGGCATTTTTTGTGTAAAAATTTGACTTTTCAGACAATATATACTATTCTTGTTTCGATCATTTTTATCGGAGGTGTTTTCCCCTCGTATGCTCTCACAAAACAGAAAAAATATTTATTATTTCGCATCGTTTGCCGCGGTCGGAGGCTTTTTGGAGGCATTCACCTTTTTGCTGCACGGCGGAGTCTTCTGCAATGCGCAAACAGGGAATCTCGTTTTGTTCGCACTGAACCTGTCAAAAGGGCAATTTTCCGACGGTGCAAAATATCTTTACGCGCTTGTTGCCTATATCGCAGGGATCCTCCTCTCCTGCGCGATCCCTTTGCATGCAAAAAAACTGAACCTGAAAATTGCCGTAACGGGATTCGAAATCGCCGCGCTTTGCGCGATTGCGTTTATTCCCGATTCCGCTTCAAATTGGTTTACATACGTATCCGTAGCCTTTTTGTGCGCCCTGCAATACAACACCTTTACCGAATGCGCGGGCGTCAAGATCGCCACCACCTTCTGCACGAACAACCTCAGACAAGCGGTCATGCGCCTTTACAGAGGGATCGCGCTGAAAGACTGCAGACAACTGAAAGAGAGCGGCCTGTATGCCTTTGTGATCCTCTGCTTTGCTGCCGGAGCCGTCGCGGGAGGGATATCCGCTAAATATATGGGAAATTTTTGCATTTTGCTCTGCCCTGCTCTTCTTCTGCCCGTTCTTCTGACCATGATTTTTACAAAAGAAAAGCCGACGGACGGACCTGCGGCCCCGACAGGAAACGCCGACGGCATATGCGAAAATCAAGGCTGAACCAAAAATCAGCCGCGCGAGGATGCCGGAAGCGTCTTTTTCAAATACTCCAAAAAGGCGGCGCATCCTTGATAAATGTCTTTGTAAGCGGTCGGGAAATCGCGCGTGTACCAGGGATCCGCAATATCGTGCGGGTTCGGCGTAAAATCGGCAAGACGGTGCACCTTACCCGCAGGATCGCCCGAAATCCGAAGAATGCTGCGAACATGGCGCGCTTCCATTGCCAGAATGTAATCTGCATTCGCATAGTCGGACGGTTCATATTTTTTTGCACGTTTGCCCGCACAGGATATGCCATGCCTTTCGAGTTCCGATCTGGCCAGCGGATAAACGGGATTGCCCTCCTCTTCCGCACTCGTTCCCGCAGAAGAGATCTCGAAATTTTTGTCCAAGCCCTCCTTTCTGACCAGATCTTTGAATATAAATTCGGCCATCGGGGAACGGCATATGTTGCCGAGACAGATAAACATCACTTTGATCATTGCATGCTCCTTTACCCTTGAAAAGTTTTATATTACCATTCGTAAAAAGGCGGGGCCGGTTGAGCGGCGGGGAAAGGTGAGGGTTGCCGCGCGGGCGCTTTCCCCTGCCTGATCGGAAACCGGATCTGTTCCGCCGTCTGTTGCGGCGGAATCTTGCTTGCTCTGTTCCCCTTTGCCCGAGCCATGCGGCGTTCCGCCGCCCATCTTCCGCAGAAACCTGCGGAACTGGAAAAAGAACAGGATCACCGTGAACGTGACCGCGATCGCGTCGGCGATCGGCTCCGCCATGAAAACAGCCGTCGCTTTATCCGACGTATACAAAAGCGGCATGATATAGATGAGCGGCAAAAGAAGGACGAATTTTCGCACGACGGCAACCGTAACGGACGCAAGCGCGTTGCCCATCGAGGTAAACGTCATCTGGCAGGCGACCTGTATGCCGAAAAGGAAAAGCGCGCCGAGATAAATCCGAAGCGCGGGAACGGTATACGCCACGAGATCCGCATCGGAATTGAACATCATGACAAAAATTTTCGGGACCGCCATCACGAGGATCCAAAGCGCCACCGAATAACAAAGGCTGGATAAAAGCAGAAGTCGGAACGCTTTCTTCACGCGGTCGGCCTTTTGGGCGCCGTAATTGTAACTGATGATCGGCTGCGCGCCCTGCCCTAACCCCTGCAGCGGCAGCATCGCAAACTGCATTACGCTGGACAAGACGGTCATCGCCCCGACCGCGATGTCTCCGCCGTAACTCTGCAGCGAGGAATTGAAACAGATCAGGATAATACTCTCGCTGGCCTGCATGATAAAAGTCGAGAAACCGAGCGCAAGACTCGGAAAGATAATTTTTGCCTGCAACCGAAAGAATTTAGGACGGATCTTGAGAAAAGATTTTTTTCCGAACAGAAAAAGAAGCACCCAAGCACAGGAGGCGGCCTGCGAAATGATCGTGGCGAGCGCCGCGCCCTGTACGCCCATGTCGAACGCATAAATGAAAAGCGGATCAAGCCCGATATTTGCCACCGCTCCGATCAGCACGGACAGCATGCCCGTCGTGGCGAATCCCTGCGCCGTGATGAATGCGTTCATGCCCAAAGTGAGTTGGACGAAAATGGTGCCGATCGCATAGATATTCATGTAATCGGTCGCATAGCCGATCGTATTTTCGCTTGCGCCGAACCACCAGAGGAACTGCTCGTTAAAAATCAAAAGGATCGCCGTGAGCAGGACGGAAATGATGATTTGCGCAACAAAACAGTTGCCCAGCGTTTTTTCCGCGGATGCATGATCGCCTTTGCCCATGTAAATGGACGCGCGGGGCGCGCCGCCGTTGGCGATGAGCGCGGCAAAGGCGGAAACGAGCAGGATCAGCGGAAGGCATACGCCCAACCCCGTCAGCGCGATTTGTCCGTCTTTGGGCATGTGCCCGATGTAAATGCGGTCGACAATATTATAAAGCATATTGATCAACTGCGCCACGACCGTGGGGAGCGCGAGTTTCAACAGGAGTTTCCCGATCGGCGCTTTGCCCAAAAATTCTTTATCGTCACGCTTTTGCGGAGCCTGCTGCGGCTGCGCTTCGCTTTCAGTCCCGTTCATTTTCTTCTTCTCCTTTCATGATCTTTTTTGCATTTTGCATAAGTTTCTCTCTGAAACAGTCGTACAGATTTTTTTCCTTTTCGGAAAAGCCCTGAAACAGCGTTTCGTTGAACTGTTTCCATTCCCGGTCTGCGTCCTGCGTGATCGGTTCGCTCTTCGGCAACAGGTGGAGATGGATCCTGCGGCGGTCCGCGGCGTCCGGCCTTCTTTCCATAAGACCTTTTCCGATCAGACTGTCTACCGCCTGCGACACGTTTCCCTTAGAAAGCATGCGATACCCGACGATATCCCCTGCCGTATTCAAGTCCGGATTGTTATTCAGAAAACTGATCACCTGCATCTCAAGCAGCGTCAACCCGTATTTTTCGCACAACTTTTTTTGAATTCCCACGAACGCCTTCGTGATACAGCGTATGCTGACCAATAAATCCGCCGTTTTATGCATCGCGTCTCCTGTCCTTTTATTTTATGCAATATAGTTTTTTTCAGAACTATTTATAGTATATGGATCGCTTCCGCGTTTGTCAAGCGAACCGGACGGATTTTATTCTTTTTCACATAATTTTAATGCCGGCGTTTCCCCTTTAAACAAAAAACCCCTCCCGAAAACATTCCGTTGTTCGGGAGGGGGAAAACATATTTTTTCGCAGAAAGTTTGGAAATATATTTCCGTTTTTGAAACGCCGCGCGCCCGACTGGCGGGCGCGGTTCGTTATTGCACGAATTGTATATCGATATCGCCGTTATTGCAATCGGCTGTCAACGATTTGTCTCCGCCCTCTTTGGACGCAGGTAAATTGCAATCGCCCTTTTTATACGTACACGAAATGGAAAAATCATCCCAGTCGCCGACGATCGTACCCCGTATGTCGCCGTTTTTTGCGGTCAGAGAAATCGTTTTGCCTACGTTTACGCGATCGCATACGATGCTGCCCCCGTTTGCGTTCAGGCTGACCCCCTCCGTAAACGACAGCGGACCAACCTCTATATTTTCATTCGTCGTTTTTGCAGAAAAAGCGGAAATCAGACCGTCGGGGATCCTGATTTTGATCTTGCGGTATTTTGCCGACGGTTTTGTTCCGATATAATCCGTCCAATCTTTGTTGAATACCAATTTGATCACCAATTCTTTGTTTTCCGAAACAGTGATGTCAAGGTATTCCTTTTCGCTGTCAAAATAATCAACATAGATCTGATCGTCTTCCGACGTGCCGATCTCCAGTTCCCTGTCGGACGCCTGCACCATGACTTTTTCTATTTCATTTGCGCCGCTCGCATACGACTTTTCCGTAAAAGTACCGCCGTTCGAACAGCCCGTGAGCGAAAAGGCCATTACGCCGAAAAGCAGAATCAACAATATGCTTATTTTTTTCATGAGAAAACCTCCTTGATTTTGATTCGTTTGACTTTGCTACTTTTTCCGTGCTATAATCAGTATAAACTTTTGTGTAACACAAAAGTCAAGGGAATTTTTATAAAAATGAAGGATTTTTTTTCAATCAGTCAAACGGCGAAAATCGTCGGTATGACACCGGAAACATTGAGACACTACGACCGCATCGGCCTGGTAAAACCGTGTAAAGTGGACGAATGGACGGGCTATCGCTACTATTCGCAACAGGAGATCGTAAAACTCAACACGATACGGGCACTGCGCTGCATGGACTTGACTTTAACGGAAATCAAAGAAATATTATCGTACGACGACTTTCAAAAAATCATAGAGACGTTGAAACAGGCGGAAAAAAGCGCCGACGAAAAAATTATCGAATTGAATTATGCCAAAACAAAAATACAGCGCGCCCGTGCGTTTTACGAAAACAAATTAAAGGGCGAACCGCAAACGGAAAAAATTTTTTTGAAACATTATCCTGAAAGGGTCATTTTATTGTCGGATACAATGGAAAAACCCACTTTGGATAATTTATGGAACTATCACCGGCATTTTTACGACCAAATCCAGAACGATATAAAAAATGAATTCTTATTTGAAGATCTGGCGGGCATTTATGAGAGAGACGGCCAATCCCGCCTGTTTGCGACCTGCACGAAATATACGGATACGGACGGACTGCGGATCCTGCCCGGGGGAAATTATTTGTGCGCCGACTGTACGGAAGAAAACCGGGAACAAATTGCCGAAAAACTATTTGAGACGGCAAAAAACGAATACGGTACGGTCCCCGAATTTACGTTAGAACTGATCGTTCTTTCGGGAATATTGCAGTGGAACTATCAGATACAGATCTTTGTCCCGCAGCGCCCCGACCGCATTGCGGAACGGGAACGGGCATGATTTGCCGAAAATGAAAAAGAAACCGGCGGACGGTCTCTTTTATAGCGGATGAAGGTATCGGAACAAAAATATAAAAATGCGGACGGCAGAATCGGCCGTCCGCATTTTTGTGGTCGAGGTGACGGGACTTGAACCCACGACCTCTTGGTCCCGAACCAAGCGCGCTACCAAACTGCGCTACACCTCGATTATCTTTATTATTATAACAGAGGGAAAAAACTTTGTCAAACACAAACGCATGCGTTGCGCGCGTTTTTCGACTGTTTTTGTTTTTCGTCTCCCCTTTTACTGCAAAAGCCGTACGGATATGATATGCACCCCAAAAGTTAGACACTTTTGGAGGTGCATATTTTTTATGGCAAGAAGAAAGAAATTTAACACAAAGTACTCACCCGAATTCAAATTATCTGTTATACTAGATATGCGTGAACATGGACT
>DXCO01000022.1 GCA_019115945.1 Candidatus Borkfalkia excrementavium
GAGAGTATATTGACTATTGGAACAACGAGAGGATCTCTCTCAAACTAAAAGGAATGAGCCCGGTTGGGTACCGAACTCACTACCAAGCATTTTAATTATATTTTTTGTCCAAACTTTGGGGTTCACTTCAATGTGCCGCTCTCGGGCCTTACAAAACTTTTCTCATTTGTTTTGCTTTTCGATCGCCGCAGGCATTTCGTTTGCCGCGCGGATACGTTCCATCACCTTTTCGGAAAATTTCGGCTGTCTGTCGTACGTGAAAAATCCGTTCGCTTCCTGCTCGATATCGTAAAGTTGCGTGTAGCAGACGCCGCACAACTGTTCGTACCCGTACAGAAGTTCGATCGTCTTTACATAATTGTCCGCAAACGCTTCTTCGCCGTTCGCCGTGAGATAGCCCCACGCATTGCCCCCTTCTTCTTTGCCCGAATTCAAACGGATCCCGCCGAATTCGCTCAGATGCAGCGGCTCGCCGCCGTAGGAGATGCCCTCCCCTTCGCGATACATATTGAGAAAATCGGGTTTTCCCGCGATCGCGTTTTCCATGCGCTTTTTCAGAACGTCGAACTCTTCATAGCAATGAAAATCCGCGATATCCGTCCTCGAGCAATGGAATCCGCCGCTCACGTCGACGCACGGGCGGGTCTTGTCCAGTATTTTTGTTATATCGTAGACCGCTTCCACAAAGCGCACGTCGCGGGGCTTCGTCTCGTCGTCGAGATCGTTCCACGTCTCGTTCAGCGGGCACCATACGACGATGCTCGGATGATTGTAATCGCGTTCGACTGCCTCGCGCCACTCGCCGATAAAGTTGCCCAGACCGTCGAGATCGTAATATTCCATGCCCCAACTTGCATATTCGCCCCAAACCATGAAGCCCATGCGGTCGCAAAGGCAGAGGTATTTCGGGTCGAAAAGTTTTTGGTGCAGCCTTGCCCCGTTAAAGCCGAGCCCGACGGCGCGGCGGATGTCCTGTTCGAACACCTCTTCCGACGAGGGCGTGTATACGCCGTCCGGATAATATCCCTGATCGAGCACGAGCCGCTGAAAGACGGACTTCCCGTTCAGCAGAAATTTATACCCGTCGAAACGCACGTCGCGGAGCCCGAAATAGGTATAGACCGTATCCTCCCCGAATCTGAGTTCGACGTCGTAAAGCCTGCCGCAGCCGACTTCCCACAAATGTTTTTCGGAAAGATCGACGGTGAATTCCCCTTTATGTACGAATTTTCCCGCGGTACGGCCGACCTCTTTCCCCTCATAAAAGACGACGGCGGAAAACTCCTCTTCGCCCACGGCGCCGACTTCCATACGCACGCGGCAGCCCGCGACGTCGGGAACAAAGCGCACGTATTGCATGAAATGCGCGGGCGTGCCCTCCAAATATACGCTCTGCCAGATACCCGTCGCGCGTGTATAAAAACAGCCGAACGATTCGCGCTTTTGCGACTGTTTGCCGGTCGGCACATTCTTTTTGACCGCAGCGGTCACCTCCACTTCCAGAAGGTTTGCGCCCTCGCGAAGCAGGGGCGCAACGTCGAAGGAAAAGGGAGTGTATCCCCCCGAATGGGAACCCGCGAGCGAGCCGTTCACGTAAACTTCCGCCCTGTGATCCACCGCGCCGAAGTGCAGTGCGATCCTGTCCCCCTTCACTTCTTCGGGTACCGTGAATTTTTTACGGTATCGGCAACGGCCGATAAAGTCGGTATGGCCGATGCCGGACAGCGCCGACTCGGGGCAATACGGCACGCGGATCTTCTGCCACGCCCCTCCGTCAATGGAGATCTCCCACTCGCCGTCCATCAAATAAATATTTTTCCGCGAAAACATGGGATTCGGATGTTTTTGTTGATAAACTTTATTTTCTTTCATTTCTGTTTACCTGCCCTTTTTCCCTCTGCGGGGCCCCGCCTTTGTGAGCGCCGCTTCGGTATGACATTAGTATAATATACCGCGATCCTTTCTGTCAACCGGCAGATGTATTCCGATTTTTAACGGTTTCAAAAGAGCATTTTTCCATTTTTCGGAAACAATTTCAAAAACATATAAATCCGGCAAAATTTTCCGCTTTCAATTTACAAACGGAAAAAAGAGTTATATAATAAAGGCATGTACATAGCAGACTTACATATCCATTCGAAATACTCAAGAGCAACGAGCCGTAACGGGGATATCCCCAACCTGGACCTGTGGGCGCGGCGCAAGGGCATCGCGCTCGTGGGAACGGGCGATTTTACGCACCCGAAATGGCGGGAGGAACTGGCCGAAACGCTGGAACCCGCCGAAGAGGGGCTCTACCGCGTAAAAGCGGAAAAGAGACTTTCCGATATTGCCGAATTTTCCACGCAGACAAGATTCGTGGTGTCGGGAGAGATCAGTTGCATTTATAAACAGGACGGCAAGGTCAGAAAGGTGCACAACGTGATCCTGCTTCCCTCTCTGGACGCGGCGGAAAGGCTTTCGCTGAAACTGGAGGAGATCGGGAACATCCGTTCGGACGGGCGGCCCATCCTCGGCATTTCGTCCAAGGACCTTCTCTCTGTCACGCTGGAATCGTGCCCCGAGGCCGTATTCATCCCCGCGCACATCTGGACTCCGCACTTTTCCCTGTTCGGCGCCTTTTCCGGATTCGACAGCCTCGAGGAATGTTTCGGCGACCTGTCGCCGCATATCCATGCGCTGGAAACGGGGCTGTCTTCCGACCCCGTCATGAACAGGCGCGTTCCGCAACTCGACCGATACGTGATGGTATCCAACTCGGATGCGCACTCCCCTGCCAAACTGGGAAGGGAAAGCAATCTTATCGACGCGCCCCTATCCTATCCCGCGCTCAAACACGCGCTCGATACGGGGGAAGGATTTGCGGGAACCGTCGAATTTTTTCCCGAAGAGGGAAAATATCATCTGGACGGGCACAGGGCATGCCATCTTCGGCTCACCCCGGAAGAAACGAGAAAATACGGCGGAAAATGCCCCGTTTGCGGCAAAAAGATCACCGTCGGCGTGCTCAACAGACTGGAACAACTTGCCGACAGAGAAGAGGGCTTTCTGCCCGAGGGAAGCAAACCGTTCGAACACCTGATGCCGCTGCCCGAGGTGATCGCCGCCTCGCTCGGCATTTCGGAAACGGGGAACAAGACGGAACAGACGTATCTGAAAATGCTCCGTTCGCTCGGTTCGGAAGCGCAGATCCTGCGGGAGATTGACTGTTCGGACATCGAAAAGGCGTGCGGAGAGCGCATCGCGGAAGGGATACGCCGCCTGCGGGAAGGGAAAGTCATTAAGACGGCGGGCTATGACGGGGAATATGGAAAGATCGCCCTCTTTACCCCCGAAGAACTGCGCAATGCGAGCGGGCAACTTTCCTTTCTCGACCAATTTGTCGCCGCGGCGCGGGCGGAACGGGAAGAAACGATCACGGAAAGAAAGGCGGAGACGGACGCCGGCGAAAACAGAGCGGCCGCGCAGGCAAACCAAACGGCGCGGACGGCCAACGCCGCGCAGGAAGAGGCCGCGGCCAGCCGCGCGCGCGTGACTGCGGTCATTGCGGGGCCCGGAACGGGAAAGACGTTTACTTTGACGGAACGCATCGCGCGGCTTGTGGAAAGCGGCGTGAAGCCGAACGAGATCACGGCGGTCACGTTCACCGTGCGGGCGGCGCAGGAAATGCGGGCAAGGCTTGCAAAGCGGCTGAAACGGAATGCTGATAAAATTACCGTGGGGACCTTTCATTCCATCTGCTACGACGCGCTGAAAGGAAAATTCGCCCTCGCGGACAGGGCTTTCGCTTTGAAAACGGCTGCCGCGATCATTGCGGAACGGGGCATAAAACTGACGCCGCAAAGATTCTTGTCCAACGTGTCCGCGGTAAAAAACGGCAAAGACGCGGATTGCGGCGGCGCGTTCGACGAATACTGCCATAGGCTGAAAGAGCAAAATCTGCTCGACTTTGACGATCTGATCAGACAGGCGATCGAAGAAAAGGTGTCGGGAAAAAATTTCCGCTATCTGCACGTGGACGAATTTCAGGATATCAACCCCGCGCAGTACCAACTGATACGGCAATGGATGGGAGAGGACGGCACGCTGTTCGCCATAGGCGACCCCGACCAGGCGATCTATTCTTTCCGCGGCTCTGCGGCGGCGTGCTTCGACAGACTGACGCGCGACTACCCGGATGGCGCCGTGATCCGTTTGACGGAAAATTACCGCTCCACGCCCGAAATACTGGAATGCGCGCTTTCCGCAATCGCGCGAAACGGCGGCGCGCGGACGCTGGAAGCGCGGCGCGGTCACGGGGATAAAGTGCGGCTGGTGCACTGCCCTTCCGACCTTTCCGAAGGCATTTTTATCGCAAAGGAAATCGCGCGCATGACGGGCGGACTGGACATGCTGGGAAAGGGCCGGGAAGAAAAACTGAGATCTTTCGGCGAAATCGCCGTGCTTGCCCGCACGCACAGACAGTTGGAAACCATCGAAAACTGTCTGCGGCGGGACGATATCCCCTGCATTTCTTCGGACAGGACGGATTTTCTCGAATCCCCCGCCGTGAGCGGAACTCTGGCGTTTTTTGCAGCGATCGCGGGAACGGACGCCGCCGCGGAGGAACGCGCCTTAGAATTTTTGGGCGGACGGGAAAATTTTGAGCGGGCGAAGGAAAAATTTCTGCCCCTGTGCAAGGGCAGGCCGAGAAAGATCCTTTCCGAATGGCGGGATGCCATGCACGTTACGGACCGCGCGTTCGGCGATCTGATCGACGCGGCGCATCACGCGGATATGCGGGAATTCCTTGAAGCGATGCGTATGGGCGGCGAAGGAGACGTGCTCGTTTCGGACGGTACGGCCGAAAAGGGCGGCGCGGTGCGGCTTGCCACCCTGCACGGCGCGAAGGGACTGGAATTTCCCGTCGTTTTCCTGTGCGGACTGAACGAAAAAGTACTGCCCCTTGCCATGAAAGATACGGACGAGGCGGAGGAACGGAGGCTCTTTTACGTAGGCATCACGCGCGCCGAAGAAGAACTGATCCTGACGGCGGGAAAGGAGCCTTCACCCTTCCTTGCGGAACTAAGCGGCGATCTTGCAAGAGAAGAGGCGAGACCGAAACCGGCTTATCAGCAACTTTCCATGTTCTGAGCGGATAAAAGGCAGGGCAAACGCCCTGCCTTTTTTTGTGCGCCGAAAGAAGATGCGGCAAAACGACATAAAATAGGCGCCCCGAAAGTTCGGCACGCTTTCGGGGCGCCGGCAAAAAATTAATTTATTCGAACTGTGCGCCGTAAATTTCCGCATAAAATCCGCCCAGGCGCAGAAGCTCTTCGTGTCTGCCCCGCTCGACGATGTCGCCGTCTTTGACGACCAAAATAAGATCGGCATTCCGCACGGTGGAGAGCCTGTGCGCGATCACGAAACTCGTTTTGCCGCGCATGAGTTTTGCCATCGCGTCGCGGATGAGCAGTTCGGTGCGCGTGTCGACGTTGCTCGTCGCCTCGTCCAGAATGAGAAGATGCGCGTGCGAAAGCATGGAGCGCGCGATGGTGAGCAGTTGGCGCTGCCCTTTGGATAAACTTACGCCCCCGTCCGTGAGCAGCGTATCGTACTTTTCCGGCAGGCGCTCGATATATTCGCTCATGTGCGCCGCTTCGGCCGCCGCCCTGACCTCTTCGAGCGTGGCCCCCTCTCTGCCGTAAGCGATGTTTTCAAACACGCTCCCTTCAAACAGCCACGTATCCTGCAGGACCATCGTGAAGGCGCCGCGCAGGCTCTCGCGCGTGTAAGAGCGGATATCCCGCCCGTCGATCAGGATGCGCCCGCCCTGCGGGTCGTAAAAACGCATCAGAAGATTGACAAGCGTCGTCTTGCCCGCGCCCGTGGGACCGACGATCGCGATCGTCTGCCCCGCTTCTGCACGAAAGGAAAGGTCCTTGATGACGGGCACGCCGTCGAGATAGCCGAAACGCACGTGCTCGAACTCGACGCATCCTTCGGGATCTTCGAGCGGACGGGCGTCGGGCGCGTCGGGAGCCTCGGAATCTTCGTCCAAAAGACGGAACACGCGCTCCGCCGCGGCGAGCGCCGACTGGATCTCGCCCATGATGTTGGCAAATTCGTTGATCGGCCCGGAAAATTTGCGCGAATAGAGCAGAAACGAATTGATGTTGCCCAGCGAGATCTTGTTTACCAGATACAGCAGGCACCCCGCCGTGCTGATGAGCACCGTGCCCAGATTGTTGACAAAGTTGACCGAAGGGCCGATCATGCTGCCGTAATAATCCGCCTCGTAATAGGCGTCGACGGCGTCTTTGTTCCTGACAGAGAATTTTTCGTACATTTCCCGTTCCCTGCCGTAAGCGCGGATGGTTTTCAGGCCGGAAAGCATCTCTTCGGAATAGCCGTTGAGTTGCGCAAGTTTTGCCGAACGCTTGCGGAACAGCGGACGGACGGAACGGCTGCGCTTGATCGTGATATACACGGAAATGGGAACGGTGACCGCAAAGACTGCCAAAAGGAGCGGAGAGGCGGCCACCATGCCGACAAACGCGCCGAAGACGGTGATCACACCCGTGGCCGCCTGCAAAATATCGTTTGAGAGTGAGGCGTTGACCGTATCGATATCGTAGGAGATGCGGTTGATGAGGTCGCCCGCCTGCACGCGGTCGAGATACCCGACGGGCAGGGACAGGATCTTGTCGAACACGTCCTGCCGCATGCTGCGCACGATGTTGCGGCTGAGGCGGATCATCAGCACGGAAAGCACATAGGAAAATACGGAAGATACGATATAAAACGCCGCCATCCACGCGCAGAGCACGATCACCCGCGCAAGATCGACGCCCGCTTTCGGGTCGATCGCGTTGATCGCCTCACCCGAAAGCCACGGGCCGAGAAGGGCGAAAAGATTGCTTGCGAGCATGAGGAAAAACGCCGCCGCGACGCTCCCTTTATAGCGCAGAAAATATTTGCCCAGCCTGAGGACGGCCACTTTTCTGCTCCGTTTTTTCTCCCCCGCGGGGGACATGGGTTCATTCGGCATCGCACACCTCCTCTCCCGCCTGAGAACGGTAAATTTTGCGGTATACGGGGGATCTTTGCATCAGTTCCGCATCGGTGCCGAACCCGACGGCCTCTCCGTTTTCGAGGACGAGAATGCGGTCGGCAAAGCGGACGGAACTGATCCGCTGCGCGATCATGACGATCGTCGTATCCGGATAATTTTCGGAGAGCGCTTTCCGGAGAGCCGCGTCCGTCTTATAGTCGAGCGCACTGGAAGAATCGTCGAGAACGAGGATCTCGGGATCGGCCGCGAGAGCGCGCGCGATCAGAAGCCGCTGTTTCTGCCCGCCGCTGAAATTGGCGCCCTGTGCGGTCAGTTTGGTATCGTACCCCTCTTCCGATGCGGCGATGAAGCCGTCCGCCTTTGCGATCTTTGCGGCGCGTTCGATCGCCTCGTCCGTCAGGCCGCGCTCGAAATCGATGTTCTCGCGCACGCTTGCGGCCATAAGAAAATCGTTCTGAAACACGACGCCGAATTTTTCGCGCAGTTCCTTCACATCGTAATTTTTTACGTCCTTTCCATCCAGGCGCACGGCGCCTTCGTCCGCCTCGTAAAAGCGCAGAAGAAGGTTGACGAGCGTCGTTTTGCCGCTCCCCGTCGCGCCGATGACGCCCAGCGTCTGTCCCTTGCCGATCCCGAAAGAGATATTTTTCAGAACGGGCGCGCCGCCGTAGGAAAAGGTCACGTTTTCAAAGGAAAGATAGGGCGCGGACGCGTCGAACGGAAGCGCGTTTTTTGGCGGAAGGCCGGGCGTTTTCAATATTTCCCCGATGCGCCGCGCAGAGGCGCTGCCCTTGGAGACGTTCACGAATATCCTGCTTACGGAAATGACGGCGTTCAGTATGATCGTAAAATAGGAAGTGAACGCGATGATCTCCCCCACCATCGCTTTGCCCGCCGCGACGCGGTATGCGCCGACGAGGATCACCGCCGTCATGCCGAGATTGAGAAACATATTCATCACGGGATTGGTGATGCCCATCGTGATCCCCGCTTTCGTCTCGCGGGCGACGACCGTCTCGTTGATCCCCTCGAAAGAACGGCTTTCGTATTCCGTTTTGGACAGCGCCTTGATGACGCGCGCGCCCGAATAATCGTCGCGCACTTTGCGGACCATGCCGTCCACCGCTTTTTGCAGAGAGGTATACAGCACGATCCCCTTTTTCGATACGATGAGCACGACCGCCGCGAGAACGGGCACGACCGCCAAAAGGACGAGCGCGAGAACGGGCTCTACCGTGAAGGTCATGACGACGCCCCCGATCAGCAGAATGGGCGCGCGCACGCCCAGCCGCTGGATCATGCCGATCATGTTATGTACATTGTACGTGTCCGACGAGAGGCGGGATACGAGGGAGGGCACGGTCACTTCGTCCGTTTTACGGGCGGAAAGGGATAACGTCTTTTCAAACAGATCGTTGCGTACCCGTTCCGTAACGTCGCGCGCGACCTTAGACGCCATACGGTTGGCAACAATGTTACCCGCCAGCGCGACCACGGCGAACGCCAGCATGACGACGCCCCACAGCAGCAGGGCGCCCTCGCTGTCCGGACGCGGTGCCACCGTGTCGATCATATACGCCATGATGAGGGGCAGAAACAATTCCGCCAGAGAGCCGACCGTTTTCAGCGTCAGCCCGCAGGCCATGCGCCCCTTCAATCCGCGCAGGTAAGAAAGGGCGGTCTTCATTCTTTTTCCCCCTCCCCGACGATCGCGCGGGCGCGGGCGGCGAGCGCTTCGGCGCTTTTTGCAAGCGCCCGCACCTGCTCTTCGTCCATGCCCGAAAAAAGCAGTCCGTTCCATTCGGCGCGCACTTTATGAATCGTTTCCAGCGCGTTCAGCGCTTTCTGCGTGGGATATACGAGCAGATTTCTGCGGTCGGCGGCATCCACCCTGCGCTCGACAAAACCCTTTTCTTCCAAAGAAGCGAGTTGGCGCGCGACGTTGCTTTTATGAACGCAGATGATCCCCGCCAATTTTTCCTGTGAAATGCCGGGCGTTTTACAGATCTGCGTCAGATAAGCGTCCTGATAGGCGCCCAGCCCGATGGATTCGTACTTTTCCGCCCTGTACAAATTTGCACAGCGCCAGAGCAGACCGATGTGTTTCATGAAAGCGGGCATGATTCCCCTCCTTTTTGCCTGCCCGTACAGGCAGCGGATCATTTCGTTGCGTGTGCAATCGTTGCATGCGCAACTATATGATACAAAAACAGCGCGGAATTGTCAAGCAAAATCCGCATTGTTAAACAAAATCCGCTCAAAATCATCCGCGCCATATTTTTTTGATCTGCAAGTTATTTTTGCGAACCTTTCGGAGCAGGCAGCCGCGCCCATATCCGCGCGCCGCGCAAACAAAAAAGCCGACTGAATGCGGCGAATTTACGACGAACAATTTAGTAATCGCTCAAACCCAAAAGATAATCGGCGGACACATCGAAGAGCCTGCACAGTTGGCGAAGTTGGTCAAATGTGCATTCATAAGTCCCCTTTTCAAAACGCTGATAGACAGGTTGCGCAACTCCGATATGCGCAGCAACTTCTTCCTGCGTCAGCCCCAACTGCAGACGCCGTTCGCGCATCCTTTTGCCCACCTCTTCTTTTAAAATTTTATTATCAAAACTTTCCCGGGGCGATTTCATACTTTAAACCTCGTTTTTACTTGACGTAATTATACATTTTCTGTATGATCAAAAGTAAAAATATACACTAAGTGTATAAAATGAGGGAAATTATGATAGTCTACACAATTTGGAATATCTGCCTTACCTATTGGATGATTTGGGTTGAATCATTCCGCACAGCAGTCTTGCAGAATGCTTTTTATTATGCTCTTGCCATTATCAGTTATGGGCTGTATTTTTCTCTGTTATTCTTTGCAATCATACAATTCATAAACGGAAAAAATATGAACAAGGGATTCGCAAAATTGAAACAAGGAATGAGCGAAAAAAAAGTGGTTTCGCTGTTAGGCGAGCCCGATTCGGTCGGTATTCGAGAGGACAATACATTAACTTATCATTGGTTTAATGACGAGGGTATTCTGAAAAGTTTTATTTTATTTGGAATCAGAAAAAAAGAAATACGCGCCGTTTTCCGAGACGGTCTGTTGATTGAATTTGAAGGAAAATATATCAAAATCCCGCAAAACAAAAGCGCGGAATAATAAAAAACGGGCGCGGCGTTTTACCGTACCCGTTTATTTTTTGAAAAAATTCATCTTCTGTCCAGCAGAGGGATCAGCCTGTTCGCCAGGACCGCGGCCAAAATACAGAGGATCAGATCTTTCGGCATGTAGATCAGATTATAGACGACGAACGCATTCCAAAGCCCCGCATTGTGATAATAGAAATGCCAGAGCAACAGAAAATAAGGGGCGCCTACGGCATAATTTGCAAGAAAGCCGCACACCCCCGCAAGGATGAAGATGCGCAGCGAAGGGCGGCACTTATGCGCGATGAAGCCCGAAACGAACGCGGCGGCAATGAAGCCGAGCAGATACCCGAAGGTGAGTTGCACGACGTAACCGATCCCGCCGCCGCCCGAAAATACGGGAAGCCCCAAAAGCCCCATCAGTACGTACACGCACACGGACGCCGTGCCGTATCGGGGCCCCAACAACAACCCTGCCAGTACGGCGACGACCGTCTGAAACGTGAGCGGCACGAAGGGAAAGGGAATTTGAATATATGCCGAAACGACCATTAAAACGACGAAGATCGCGCACTGCGCGAGGCGGATCGCCGCGCTTTTGCCGCGACTGCGTTCTTTCGGCTTTTTTTGTAAATTTTCTTGATTTATGTCAGACATAGTACTTAATTTTCAGCCTTTATTGTATTTTTACACTCACTTCCCCCGAGGAAAGCAGCCTTTCCGTTCCGTCGTCAAAGCGTACTTTCAAAAAGCAGTTTTCATCTAAATCGAGGACCGTCGCATCCCCCTGCAGGTTTCCGGACAGGACGCGCACGCGCTTGCCGAGCACGGCGCTGCGCCGCTTGTACTCGTTGAAAAAGGCGCGCTCGGGGATCTTTTCGTAATAGCCGCGAAATCTGTTCAGGATCTCGGCGGCGATGCGGGCGCGGCCCTCGGGCGGATAATTTTTACCGAATACGGAAGCCGCGATCCCCTGCAACTCGGGCGGAAAGGATTGCTCGCGCACGTTCACCCCGATGCCGACGACGGCGTACGAGAGCCCGCCGTTTTCCACGCTGAAGGAGGCTTCCGTCAGGATACCGCAAACTTTTTTCCCTCCGATCAATACGTCGTTCACCCATTTGATCTGCGCGCTTTGGCCGGACACCGCCTCGATCGCCTCGCACACGGCGACCGCTGCGGAAGTGGTGATAAAGAGGGTCTCCGCCGCCGGAAATTTCGGGCGGAGAAGTATGCTGATATACAGCCCTTCCCCTTTCGGGGAATAAAAGGGGCGCGCGTATCTGCCCCTGCCCGCCGTCTGCTCTTCGGCGATGACGGCGCTCCATTCCGCACCGCCCGCTTCGGCGATCTTTTTTGCCTCGTCGTTGGTGGACCCCGCGCTTTTCAGCAACGTCAGGCGATACCCGTCGCCGCGCAGATACTTTTGAATGCCGCCTTCCGAAAGGAGATCGTTCCCCTCGCTGAGGACATAGCCGCGGTTGACGGCGGACAAAATTTCATATCCGTCCTTACGGAGGGCTTTGACCGCCTTCCACACCGCATTGCGGCTGACGCCGAATTTTTCCGCCAGTTCTTCGCCGGACAGATATCCGCCGCGGCATTCTTCAAGTGATTTCAATACGTTTTCTTTCAGATGCATGCACACATTCTATCATAAAAAAAGAAAATCGTCAACCAAATTTTTACAATCGGT
>DXCO01000023.1 GCA_019115945.1 Candidatus Borkfalkia excrementavium
GAGAGTATATTGACTATTGGAACAACGAGAGGATCTCTCTCAAACTAAAAGGAATGAGCCCGGTTGGGTACCGAACTCACTACCAAGCATTTTAATTATATTTTTTGTCCAAACTTTGGGGTTCACTTCAAAAAATGCGTCCCGGTTTTGTATGCCCTATTCAATTTTACAGAAAACGATCGGAAGTGCCTTTCAGCCTTCGCACGCGATGTCCGAGCGGATCGCTTTGATCGCGTTTTTCTCCAAACGGGAAACCTGCGCCTGCGAAATGCCCACCTCGTCGGAAATTTCCGTCTGCGTCTTTCCCTCGAAATAGCGCAGGAATAAGATCTTGCGTTCTCTCTCCGCAAGATGCGACATCGCCTCCGACAGCGCGGCGTGCTCCGTCCAGACCTCGTCGTTGTTCTTTTCGTCGTAGATCTGATCCATTAAAAGCAGAGCGTCTCCCGATTTGTTGTAAACGGGATCGAAAAGAGATACGGGGTCGGAGATGGCATCCAGGGCATAAACCACTTCTTTTTCCTGAACATTCATCTCTTCGGCGATCTTTTCGATGGTCGCCTCCTCGTCTCTGCCCTCGATGCTCTCGCGCGCTTTGAGCACTTTATACGCCGTATCGCGTATGCTTCTTGAAACGCGCAGAGAATTGCCGTCGCGCAGAAACCGTTTGATCTCCCCCAAAATCATGGGGACGCCGTACGTCGAAAAACGTACGCCGAGGTTGGGATCGAACCCGTCGATCGCCTTGAGCAGCCCCACGCACCCCGCCTGAAAGACGTCGTCCGCGTTCGCGTTCTTCGACCAGAACCGCTTGACAAGCGACAGAACGAGCCGCATATTCCCGACAATAAAGCGATCGCGCGCCTCCGTATCCCCCTCCTTCAGTTTCCGCATGAGTTCGTCGCTCTCCTTTGCCGTAAGCAAGGGAAGCCCCGAAGTATTTACCCCGCAAATTTCAACTTTCTGCAACATACTTTCACCTCCGTATGTAAAACTCTTTCGGTGAGTATGTGCTTTCGGCCAAAAATTATGCGCGCCGCCGCCCGCGGCAGGTGTAACGACATTATGGCGCATATCGCGGGACAAGTCAATCGTTTTCCGCAACAGATCCCGTCGAATTATGCACAGTTATGGCGCATGCTGCAAAAAAACGTATTCCGCAATCCGGACATAAAAAAAGAGGGAGTTTTCCCCCTTTTTCCGTATGCTGAAATGATCCGCTCATCGGTCCTTTTTCAGGATCATGCGCGCCATCCGGACGCCCATGACGGACGCCATCATCAGCCCGCGCGTCCAGCCGCTGGAATCGCCGAGGCAATGAAGATTGGCTATGTTCGTATTCAGATCCGCGTCCATTTTTACTTTATTGCTGTAAAATTTGAGTTCGGGAGAATAGAGCAGCGTTTCCGGCGCGGCAAACCCGGGTACGACTTCGTCCACCGCCTGCATGAAGCGGATGATATTCGTCATCGCGCGATAGGGCATTGCCGCCGTGATGTCCCCCGCGACCGCATCCGGCAGAGTCGGCCGGACGTTTGAACGGGAAAGTTCTTTCTGCCACGTCCTTTTTCCGTCGAGTATGTCGCCGAAACGCTGTACGAGGATACTCCCCGCGCCGAGCATATTCGTCAGTTCCCCGATCTTCTGCGCATAGGCGATCGGCTGATTGAAGGGCTGCGTAAAATTCTGAGAACAGAGGATCGCAAGATTGGTGTTTTCCGACTTGCGCCCTTTGAAACTGTGCCCGTTAACCACCGCAAGCCCGGCATCGTAATTTTCCTGCGCGACAAACCCGCCCGGATTCTGACAAAAAGTGCGCACCTTATCGCGAAACGGAGCGGGATAACCGATCAGTTTGGATTCGTAGAGCACATTGTTCACCTTTTCCATGATCTCGCTGCGCACTTCGACGCGCACGCCGATATCCACGGTGCCGGGCGCGTGGGCAATGCCGTGCTCTGCACACAATTTCTCCAACCAGTCCGCCCCGCGTCTGCCCGTGGCGACGACGATTTTGTCGGCAAACAATTCTTCCGTACCCGAAGCGCTTTCGACTTTGATCCCCCTGCAGACGTTCCCGTCTATGATCAGATCGCGGCATTCGGTGCCGAAACGGATCTCCACTCCCTTTTCCTGCAGATGCCGTTCGATCGCAAGATAAATTTTCTGCGCCATTTCCGTACCGAGATGGCGGATGGGGCAATCGACGAGTTTCAGCCCCGCCTGGATCGCGCGTTTGCGGATATCTTTGACTTCCTCGCTGTGCCCGACGCCCTCCACTTTTTCATCGGCACCGAACCTGAGATAGATCTGATCCGTGTACTCTATCAGCGCCTGCGCGCGCTCCTCCCCGATCAGTTCCGGAAGATCGCCGCCCACTTCTGTGCTTAAAGACAATTTTCCGTCCGAAAAAGCGCCCGCGCCGGAAAACCCCGCAGTAATGTGACAATTCGGTCTGCAGGCGACGCACTTGCCCGTTATCGGTTTAGGACAGCGCCGCCCTTCGATGGCGGCTCCCCTTTCAACGATCGCAATCTTTCCCGCAAAATTTCCTTCGAGCAGTTCGAGCGCGGTAAAAATGCCCGCAGGTCCCGCCCCGACAATGATGACATCGTATTTCATACTACCTCCCTGTCGGCCGGAGAGCATAAAAAAAGCCCCTCCCGACCACGATGTTTTCTTCGGAAAACGGAATAGTCGGCGATGGGTCGCCGGTAGAAACATTCGCCCGTAACTCTGCGAATTTATATTCTCATTTGAACCTTTCATATTATATCGGGGCGGGCGGCGTTTGTCAAGCGATTTTATCAGTTCCCGCTCCGAAAGCCGCCGGCCCTTGCAAACCTGCGGCTTTTTCCGTAATTTTCCGAATATAAAGCCCTCTTCGGCGCTGCCCGGAAAGGACGAAAGCGATCAGACCATTTTGCTCATTTCGTTTTTCAGGCGCGAAATGATCTTTTTTTCCAGCCGCGAGATATACGACTGCGAAATCCCGAGAAGGTCAGCAACGTCTTTCTGCGTCATTTCCTCTCTGCCGCCGAGGCCGAAACGCATATACATGATCTTCTGCTCCCTTTCCGGTAATTTTTTGAGAGCCTCGCGCAGCAGTTCCTTTTCCACGCCCGTTTCAATATCCTTGTAAACGGTGTCGCTGTCCGTGCCGAGCACGTCTGACAGCAGCAGTTCGTTCCCTTCCCAGTCGGTATTGAGCGGCTCGTCGAAAGATACTTCGCTGCGAAGGCGCACCAATCTTCTCAGATACATGAGGATCTCGTTCTCTATGCACCGCGAAGCATATGTGGCCAGTTTGATATTTTTATCCGGCTTGAAAGAATTGATCGCTTTGATCAGGCCGATCGTTCCCACCGAAACGAGATCGTCCGCATCCGCGCCCGTATTTTCAAATTTTCGCGCGATATAGACGACGAGGCGGAGATTGTGTTCCACAAGATCTGATTTGACCCGCTCGTCCCCTCCCGAAAGTTTGCCCAAAAGGTCAGATTCTTCCTCTGCGGAATAGGGCAGCGGCAGTGCCTCGCTCCCGCATATGTAATCGAGTACGTTATCCCCCAGATTCATCTTTTGCAGAAGTTTTTTCAGCGATTTGAGCACTCCCATGTTCTTGCTCCCTCCCCGTTTGCGTATTTTTATCTTCGGTAAAAGAGAACGGCATTATGAGATCGTATTCTCCCAAAGGGTGCAGACTTACACCCACGGCCACATCTTCTATTATATTCGGCCGATCGGCGCAATATATCTCCATACGCTCGATTCTGAACACGGTCATGAAAGAATTTCCGTTCACCGTATGCACGGGGATCTTTTCTCCCCTCGTTCCGCCGGTAAGCATGCTGTCTTCCAAAAGGCGCAGAGCCAACGCCCTGCTGATCACCGCAACGTCCTTGCCGTCCGCCGTTTTCAGCCTGTTGCCCGTATCCATAAGCCCCTTTGCGCGGACGCATTTTCCCTTGAACCAAAGCGCGCAGTCGTACACGAGCGACAGGACTTTGCGGCGGTTCGACAATTTTTTGATCAGTTTTGCCGCGCCGAAGGCAAACGCGACCGCGCCAGCCACGATGATCCCGGAAGGCACGCCGTTTACGGAATATTCGTCCTTTCCCGTCAGTGTAAAACGAGAAAAAAAGGCAGTCAGCATGCCCGAAAAAGCGAACATATAACCGACAAAAGCGGCACTGCACAGAACGTATGTACTCTTTTTTCTGAATTTTGCGGCGGGCAGCGGCAGGGCGGCGGCGACACCGTACTTGACGATGATATCCACTGCGGCGGGCACGGAATAATACAGACAAAAGATCGTATACCCTACCCCCAAAGCCGTCGCGGCAAGCGCTGTCAGCAGGATGCGAAGCATGCTGACGTCGCCCCTGACCGTTTTGACCGCAAGATACAGGAGCGCGGCGTCTGCGCAAAAATTATCTGCGATCAACAGATCGAGATATACGATCATGCGCGCACCTCCTCCCTCCCGACGGAGCGTTTCCATTATACCGCGATATACGGCGTCTATTTTATTTGTTTTTGCCGCAAATTGTCGCCTTTTGTGCTTTTCTTTCTGTGACAAAATCATCCGGAAAAGAAAAAGCCCTCCGCATTACACTGCGGCGGGCTTTTATAAGATCATTCTTTTATTTTTATGCTTGCGGGGTATGCATTTTGTCCTTTTCCGTCAAAGGGCGGATGACGCGGCAGGGACAACCGGCGGCAAACACGCCCGAAGGGATATCGTGCGTAACGACGCTCCCCGCCCCGATCACCGTATCATGCCCGATCGTAACGCCCCCGCAGACGGTCACGCAGGAAGCGAGCCAAACATTGTCTTCAATGACGATGGGACGGGCATATTCGTAATCATACGTCGTCCCGTCAGGAGAAAGGCGCATATTCCGATCCGCAGAAAGCAGAGGATGGACGGGCGTTACCAGCGAAACATTCGGCCCGATAAAGCACTGCCTGCCGATCCTGACGGGCGCGCAATCGAGAACGGTCAGGTTGAAGTTGGAATAGAAATCTTCTCCGATATGAATATTTTTGCCGTAGTCGAAACGGACGGGCGGTTCAAAATAAAATCTCTGCCCGTGCGACCCCAGCATGGCGTCGAGAAGATCGCGGCGCCCTTGCTGTTCGTCCTCTTCGCTTTGGTTGTACTGATAAAACAGCCTGCGCACGCCTTTGCGCATTTCCGTCAGTTCTTTGTCCGCGGGGGTGTATAATTCTCCGCGGATCATCTTTTCGTATTCTCTCATATGAGTCTCCTTACATATGCAATTTCACACAAAAAAGGCGAAAAGGGCGCCCGAAAGTCACGGGTGCCCCGCCGCACATATGTATTTTAATCAAAAATGATCAGCGCCATGAAAACGATCGGCGCATTGCCGACAGGTTTCATCGCATGGCCGCAGCCGTCGGGCGTATAGGTCACGTCGCCGGCCTTTACGATGCGCTTTTTTCCGTTGTCGTCGTATTCGCCTTCGCCGGAAAGGATATAATACGTTTCGCTCTCGCCGTGATGCTCGTGGTACCCCAAAGAGGATCCGGGCGCAATGGTCACTTCGGCAAACAATCCGCACTTTCCGTTGAGTTCCTTCTCGCCGAGAAGGCGCTTGATATGCACTTCGCCCTCTCCGCCGCACATGTTTTTCACGATTTCCGTTTTCATAATCCGCCTCCTTACGCAAAGGGTCTCGCCCTTTTCCGCATGATCGGCCCCATTATATCATGAAGGCCGCGAAAAAACAATAAAATAAAAGCCTGTCTTTTTGCACAATCGAAAATATTTTGATACCTGCAGATACAAAAAAGGACTCTGCACACAGACAGAGTCCTTTTTGATCCGTTCAAATTATTTTACGATTTTGGAAACAACGCCGGAACCTACCGTTCTGCCGCCTTCACGGATAGCGAAACGGAGACCTTCTTCCACAGCGACCGGCTTGATGAGCGAAACGTCGATTTTGACGTTGTCGCCGGGCATGACCATCTCGACGCCTTCAGGCAGTTTGATGGAACCGGTAACGTCAGTCGTTCTGATAAAGAACTGAGGACGATAGTTGTTGAAGAAAGGAG
>DXCO01000024.1 GCA_019115945.1 Candidatus Borkfalkia excrementavium
ATGCCCGAACAGCTCTGTTATCTTCGGGCGTTTTTGGTCCACATCCTGCAAAAGAGGTAATTGCACCTGCAACAAGCACAAAGCTTATCAGTATACAAAATAATTTTTTCATATTTTCCCTCCCATTGAAACATAGTTTTAAAAAAAATATAGTTTTAAAAATTATAACATTTATCTTTAAATTTGTCAAGATGTGACTCAAAATTAGCTCATTTTGTCTCACGTGTGTCTGACATGATGATATTTTATCTTTCTAAAATATTTTCTATTACGGATTATGTTTAGTGCTCATATGTTTATATTAATTCAAAAATAGTTTTGGAATTCATTTGGCACTGTGGCGTGTGCTTGGCATAGAAGATATAGCGAAAAGCTGATCAACTGAACTCAAACTTTTCAAAACCGCTTCGCAAGAGGCGGTTTTTTCCATCCGCTTCGGTGCCGGCGTGCAGGCGGCTGTCAAGTGTTTGCGAGGCGCGCAGTGTAAATTTGGAAAAAATATTTCTTCAAAATGCCTCTCAAACAGTTTTTGAAAACGGAAGTTTGTGATATAATAAAGGCGTCGCGGATGCGGATACGCCGCGGCGGTTGCCGATCGGCAAAACGAGAGGTCCAAAGCGAATGAAAAATTTTTCGGGTGGTTATTTCATAAAAGGAAATATCGGCGGGACGGGGCGTTCCCGCTCAGACCGGATAGGGGTCAATGCACCCAAAAAACAGTGTAAATGCAGGTTAACGGCAGGCTTTTGAGCGCGGTATAACCTGCTTTTTTATTTTCAGAAAGTAATGGCCGGGATCCCAAGCCGGAAAAGCGCGATAAAAAGATAAATATTCAGCACGATCAGCAGGGGCATAAAGATCATCAGGATCAGGTTATCCGTGCGGAATTTTAAAACGAACATGGCGATATAGGCGCCCGCGGCTCCGCCGATGAGCCCGGCAAGAAAAAGTTTTCCGTCCCTGAATTTTTCCTGAACGCCCCGTTCCATAGAGCGGCGCTTCTGCGTTTTGATCAGCATAAAGGAATATAAATTGACGGAAACGATATACACGATCACGATGATATAAGGCAGCAGCATACGATTCCCCTTTGACAAGTATGCGCAAAAGGGCAGTAAAAAATTTATCGTACCCCAAAAGGAGGCATAAAAATGGCAAAAGCAGCAATTTTGATGGGCAGCAAATCTGACTTCGGCGTGGTAAAGCCCGCCGTCGAAACGCTCAAAAAATTCGGCGTTGAAACGGAAGTCCGGGTAATATCCGCGCACCGTACGCCGGACGAGGCGCATGCGTTCGCGTCGTCTGCAAAGGAAAACGGAACGGAAGTGATCATCTGTGCGGCAGGCAAGGCCGCGCATTTGGGGGGCGTCATCGCCGCATACACGACGCTGCCCGTGATTGGGCTCCCCGTCAAAACGGACATGATGGGGGGCTTGGACAGTCTTCTTTCCATCGTCCAGATGCCTTCGGGGATCCCCGTGGCAACGGTCGGGGTCAATGCGGGCGAAAACGCGGGCCTTCTCGCGGTGCAGATCCTCGCGCTTGCCCATCCGGAACTGGCGGAAAAACTTTTCCTCTATAAAAAACAGATGGCGGAAAAGATCGCGTCGGACGATGCGGCGCTGCAGGAAGAACTGAAAAATTTATAATCGTAAAAAATTTCGGAGGATAGAATCATGGAAAAGCGCAACCAACTTTACGAAGGCAAGGCGAAAAAGGTATTTGCTACGGACGATCCCGACGTAGTGATCGTGGACTACAAAGACGATGCGACCGCATTCAACGGGCTGAAAAAGGGCACGATCGCGGGCAAAGGCGTCATCAACAACAAGATGAGCAACATGATGTTCCGCATCATGGAGCAGCACGGCATTCCCACCCATTACGTTGAGGAACTTTCCGACCGCGAAACGGCGGTCAAAAAGGTGCAGATCGTGCCTTTGGAAGTCATCATCCGCAACACGGCGGCAGGCAGTTTTTCCAAGCGCTACGGCGTGCCCGAGGGCAAAAAACTTCCCGTCACCGTTTTGGAATTCAGTTATAAAAACGACGATCTGGGCGATCCGCTGATCAATGATTATCATGCGCTCGCCATGGAACTCGCTACGCCCGAAGAGATCGAAACCATCAAAAACATGGCGTTCAAAGTCAACGAGATCATGAAAGAGTTTTTCAAAACGCTCAACATCGATCTGATCGATTTCAAACTCGAATTCGGCAGATTCAAAGGGCAGATCATTCTCGCGGACGAAATTTCTCCGGATACCTGCCGCTTCTGGGATATGACGACGGGCGAAAAACTCGATAAAGACAGATTCAGAAGGGACATGGGCGGAGTAGAAGACGCATATAAAGAAGTGTTTGCCCGTCTGACCGGCAAGTGAACCGGAGGCATTTGAGAATGTATTTGAGAGACGGAAAACTTCCGTTCGACAGCATGAACGAAGAGTGCGGCGTATTCGGCGTATACAGCACCGAGACGCGCGACGTGGCGCATACGGTCTATTACGGGCTGTATGCCCTGCAGCACCGCGGGCAGGAAAGCGGCGGCATCGCCGTGGCCTACGCGAACAAGATCCAGTATTATAAGGGGATGGGGCTGATCCCCGAAGTTTTCGCAAACGGGCATCTCGACACCCTTCCCGAAGGGGACATCGCCATCGGGCACGTGCGCTATTCCACGACGGGCGCGAGCCTGCTCGTCAACGCGCAGCCCATCGTGTTTACGGGCAAATGCGGTAAAATGGCGCTTGCCCATAACGGAAACCTGACCAACACCAAGCAACTCCGCGAAGAACTCATCCGCGACAACGCTGTGTTTCAGACGTCTATCGACTCTGAAGTGATGGCGCTCCTCATCAACAAATACAGCGACGGGGATATCGTAAAGGGAGTCATCGCGGCATGCAATCAGTTCAAGGGATCGTTTGCGCTCGTCGTCATGACTGCAGATAAACTGATCGCCGTGCGCGATCCTTACGGGATCCGCCCGTTGGTATTGGGAAAAAGCCTCGACGATACCATCATCGCCAGCGAAACGTGCGCCATCGACGCGGTCAGCGGCAATTACGTGCGCGACGTTCAGCCGGGCGAGGTCGTCGTCATCGACGGGGAAGGGGAACATTCTTATTTTCTCAACCGAGAAAACAAGACGGCCTCCTGTATCTTTGAATACGTGTACTTTGCCCGTCCGGACAGCGTGATCGACGGGTGCAGCGTATACGAAGCGAGAAAAGAAGCGGGCCGCATCCTCGCCAAGTATTATCCCGTAGACGCGGATATCGTCAGCGGCGTTCCCGATTCGGGCGTCGTCGCGGCAAGGGGATATTCCGAGGTTTCGGGCATTCCTTACGTAGAGGCGCTCGCCAAGAACAGATACGTCGGCAGAACGTTTATTCAGCCCGAGCAGGGCATGCGCGAAAATTCCGTCAGCGTCAAGATGAATGCCCTGCGCGCGAACATCCGCGGAAAGCGGCTGATCATTATTGACGATTCCATCGTCCGCGGCACGACGAGCCGGAAAACGGTGAAGATGCTGCGCGACGCCGGCGCGAAGGAAGTACATATGATGGTCTGTTCGCCCATCGTCAAGCATCCCTGCCATTTGGGGATCGACATGCAGTCGTATTCCCAACTTGTCGGCGCAAACCGCACGCAAGAGGAGATCGGCAAATATATCGGCGTGGATTCTATCACATACCTCACCGTCGATCAACTGATCGAAACGTGCAAAAACGCAAAATTGAATTTCTGCACGGGCTGTTTTGACGGCCGTTATCCCTATCCGATGAACGATTATCAGGCGGATAAACACAAATTTGAATGAACGAATAAGGAGAAAAAAGGTTATGCCTGTTTCTTATAAAGACAGCGGCGTGGATGTAGAGCGCGGCTATAAAGCGGTCGAGTTGATGAAAAAACACGTAAAGACGACCTTCAACGAAAACGTGTTGGGCGATATCGGCTCGTTCGGCGGCTTTTATTCGATCGCCGGAGAAAAAATGGAAGAGCCCGTTTTGGTGGCGGGCACGGACGGCGTCGGCACCAAACTCAAATATGCATTTTTGGCAAACCGTCACGACACGATCGGCATCGACGCCGTCGCCATGTGCGTGAACGACATTGTCTGCCAGGGTGCGAAACCTCTTTTCTTTCTCGATTATTTTGCGACGGGCAAACTCTCTCCCGAAACGGTCGCGACGGTCGTGTCGGGCGTCGCGGAGGGCTGCCGTCAGTCTGGCTGCGCCCTCATCGGCGGCGAGACGGCGGAGATGCCCGGATTTTATCCGGACGGCGAATATGACATCGCGGGCTTTGCTGTGGGCATCGTCGATAAAAAAGACGTGATCAACGGCAAAACCATTGCCGAGGGAGACGCGCTCATCGGCATAGCGTCCAGCGGCATTCATTCCAACGGCTATTCGCTCGTGCGCAGGCTGTTCGGCGACAATCTGAATGCGCACGATTTGGACCGTTATGACGACCGTCTGAAAGACAATTTGATCAACGTGCTCCTTACGCCCACGAAAATTTACGTAAAGAGCGTTCTCAACCTCATTTCGAAGGTCAAAGTAAAGGGCATCGCGCATATCACGGGCGGCGGATTTATCGAAAATATTCCGAGGATCTTTCCGGAAGGGATCGGCTGCGAGATCGATACGAAATCTTATCCCGTGCCCGAAATTTTCAACATTATGCGCGAAAAGTCGCAGACGGAAGACGCGCAGTTGTACAATACCTTCAATATGGGCATCGGCATGGTCTTCTGCGTAGATCAGAAAGACGTCGAAAAGACGATGGAAACGCTCGCCTCCACGGGCGAAAAGGCGTACCTGATCGGCAAGACCGTCAAGGGCAAAGGAGTAGTCTTAAAGTGAAAAAGATCGCCGTTTTTGCGAGCGGATCGGGCAGCGATTTCCAGTCGGTCATCGATGCCAACGAAAGGGATCCGTTTTGCGAAATTTCCCTTCTCGTCGCGTCGAAAGAGGGGATCTACGCCCTCGAACGGGCGAAAAAGCACGGGATCGACACGCTCGTGCGCAGAAAAAAAGATTTTTCATCTCTCGAAGAGATGTACGAAGACACGGCAAAGATCCTGAAAGAGCGCGGCGTGGATTACATTGTGCTCGCCGGCTGGCTCTCCATGATTTCTGAAAATTTTGTACGGGCCTTTCCCGACAGGATCATCAATATTCATCCTTCGCTCATTCCGAGTTTTTGCGGAAAGGGCTTTTACGGGATCAACGTGCACAGGACGGCTCTCGAATACGGAGTCAAACTTTCCGGCCTGACGGTGCATTTTGTCGACGAACATTACGACAGCGGCGCGATCATTCTGCAGCGCGCGGTGGAAGTGAAAGAAGACGATACGCCCGAATCTCTGCAGTCGCGCATCCTTGAAGAGGAACACAAAGCCCTGCCCGAGGCGGTCAGGCTGCTTACGCAGGGCAGGATTATCAAAAACGGCAGAAAAGTCACCATCATTTAAGTCAATACAGAGGAGAAAGTTTATGGACGTCTATCAGACGCACGGCATCGGCGATTTGGTCCGCGGCAACAGTTATGTGGGCAGGGGGATCGTCGTCGGTCTGAGCAAAAACGCGAAAAAAGCGGTGTTTGCCTATTTCATCATGGGCAGAAGCGAAAACAGCCGCAACCGTATCTTTACCGAAAAGGGTGAGGAGGTTACCATTTATCCTTTCGACGAAAGCAAGGTGAAGGACCCGTCCCTCATCATCTATTCGCCCGTTCGGCGTGTAAAGGACAGCGTCATCGTCACGAACGGCGATCAGACGGATACCGTGCGCGACGCATTGCTTGCGGGCGGCACTTTTGAATCCGCTCTCGAAACGCGCTGTTTCGAGCCGGACGCGCCCAATTTTACGCCGCGTATCAGCGCGATCCTGCTTTTGGGCAAAGGCGGCTATACTTATCAGATGAGTATACTCAAAAGCGCCGACGCCGCGGGTTCTGCCTGCAACCGCTATACCTTCTCTTATGCTCCGCTTGCCGGTATCGGGCATTTTATCCACACGTATAATTGCGACGGAGATCCTATTCCTACCTTCACGGGCGAACCCGAACGGGTCGTCATTCCGGACGATCTCCATGCCTTTGCGGACGATCTTTGGAGCAATCTTGACGAAAACAATAAAATTTCTCTCTATGCCCGTTCGATCGACCTTGCAACGGGCAAATGGGAAAGCGTACTGATCAATAAAAACAAATAAGGAGAGGGCTGAAATGAAAGAATTTGAACTCAAATACGGCTGCAACCCCAACCAGAAACCCGCAAAAATATTCATGGAGAACGGAAAAGACCTTCCCATCGAAATTCTCAACGGCAAACCGGGGTATATCAACTTTCTCGATGCGTTCAACAGTTGGCAACTTGTCAAAGAGATCCGCGAAAACGTCAGTCAGGTCGCGGCGACCTCTTTCAAACACGTCAGTCCGACTTCCGCGGCGATCGGCAAAAAACTTTCCGACCGTCTGAAAAAATCCTGCTTTGTGGACGATATCGAGGGGCTGGACGATTCACCGCTCGCCTGCGCATATGCCCGCGCAAGGGGAACGGACCGCATGTCGTCTTTCGGAGACTGGATCGCTCTTTCCGACGAGTGCGACGAGGTGACCGCAAAGATCATTTCCCGCGAAGTCTCCGACGGGATCATCGCGCCCGGCTATTCGCCCAAAGCGCTCGAGATCCTCAAAGCAAAAAGAAAGGGCGGTTACAATATCGTCAAGATCGATAAGGATTACAGGCCCGACCCCGTCGAGCATAAGCAGGTATTCGGCATCACGTTTGAACAGGGCAGGAACGAATTCAAAATCGACGCCGATCTTCTGAAAAATATCGTTACGAAAAACAAAAATCTGCCCGATTCGGCAAAAACCGACCTCATCATTTCCCTCATTACGCTCAAATATACGCAGTCCAATTCCGTCTGTTTTGCGGCGGACGGGCAGGCGATCGGCGTAGGTGCGGGGCAGCAGTCCCGCATACACTGCACAAGGCTTGCGGGCAACAAAGCGGATCTTTGGCATCTGCGCCAGAGCGATAAAGTATTGAATCTGCAGTTTGCAGAGGGGATCGGTCGGCCTGATAAAAACAATATCATCGACATTTATCTTTCCGACGAGTGCGAAGATGTTCTGGGCGACGGCGTATGGAAACAGTATTTCGCCGTCCGTCCCGAACCGTTTACGAAAGAAGAGCAGAAAGCGTATCTGTCCAAGATCACGGGCGTGTCTTTGGGTAGCGACGCATTTTTCCCTTTCTCCGACAATATCGAGCGCGCCAAAAAGAGCGGCGTTTCCTATGTAGCCCAGCCGGGCGGTTCCGTCCGCGACGATCTCGTGATCGAGGCGTGTGACAAATACGATATGGTCATGGCGTTCACGGGCATGCGCCTGTTCCATCATTAAAATGTTCGGGTAAAAAGGGGAGATCATCCCGTTTTTATCCGAAATTTCATACCGTGCGCGATTGTGCCGTTATATGAAACAGGCCGTATCGCGCGCAATATTTTGGCAGTTATGATTGCGTTTTGCACATCTTGCATGGTATTATGTCACACATAATAGGCGCAAATTGCCGTAAAATGCTTGAATCTTCTTGTCAGTTATGCTTGCCTTGCGTTTTCGCGGCGGGTTATAATCAATTTGCAGTGAAAGTGCGCGGGCGCGAAGCGCTGCGCGCTGTCTCTGCAAATTGTGATAAAGTTGTTTTAAAAATTTATTTTCATATAGGGATTTTATGAATATTTTAGTCATCGGCAACGGCGGCAGAGAGCACGCCATCGTTGCGGCACTTTCCAAAAGTCCGAAGGTGGATAAGATCTATTGCATGAAGGGCAACGCGGGCATCGCGGAACTTGCCGAACTTGTAAACGTAAACTACTGCGATCTGAAAGCGGTCGGCGACTGGGTCGACGCGCATGAAGACGTAGAGTATACCGTGATCGCCCCCGACGATCCTCTCGCCCTGGGGCTTGCGGACGAACTCGAAAGCCGCGGGCACCGCGTGTTCGGGCCGAACAAGCGCGCCGCTGCCATCGAATCGAGCAAGGCTTTTGCGAAAGAACTGATGAAAAAGTACGGCATCCCCACGGCCGCTTACGAAACATTCGACGATTACGAGAAGGCTCTCGCCTACGTGCGCGGAGGAAAATTTCCCGTCGTTCTCAAGGCGGACGGGCTTGCCCTCGGAAAGGGCGTTTTGATCTGCGAAACCCTTGCCGAGGCGGAAAGCGGGCTGAAACAGATCATGCTTGATAAGGCTTTCGGCGACGCGGGCAACAAAGTCGTCGTGGAAGAGTTTCTGACGGGCAAAGAGTTTACGCCCGGTGAGGAGGTTTCCGTGCTCGCTTTTACGGACGGAAAAACCATCGTGCCCATGATTCCGAGTTGCGACCATAAACGCGCGTACGACGGGGACCGCGGGCTGAACACGGGCGGTATGGGTACGTTCACGCCCTGTCCTTTTTATACCGACGAGATCGCGAACGAGGTCATGGAAAAAATCATGCTTCCCACCGTCGCCGCGATGAATGCGGAGGGGAGGCCTTTCAAAGGGGTCCTGTATTTCGGGCTGATGAGAACTCCTGACGGCATGAAAGTTGTCGAATACAATTCCCGTTTTGGCGATCCGGAAACGCAGGTCGTATTGCCCATGCTCAAGACCGATCTTTTGGAGATTTTCGAGGCTGTGACCGACGAAAGACTTTCCGATGTCAAGATCGAATGGGAGGAAGGAGCCTGCGTCTGCGTGGTGCTTGCCAGCGGCGGATATCCCGTTCATTATGAAAAAGGGAAAGAGATTTCGATCGGGGATCTCGACGAAGGCGTGTTTTTGTATCATGCGGGCACGAAGCGCGAAAACGGCGTTCTGAAAACGGACGGGGGCAGGGTGCTCGGCGTCTGTGCGAAGGGAAAAACGGTAGCCGAGGCACGCGAGAAGGCATATGCGAACGTGAAAAAGATCCATTTCGACGGCATGCATTACAGAACGGACATCGGCATTAAATACGTCAAGTAAGGTAAGATTTATGATTTACAGAGTATACGTTGAGAAAAAAGAAAATCTGCAGGCGAAAAAGACGCGGAACGACCTTGCGGCGCAACTGGGTATCCGCGTAAAAGACCTGCGCGAAATTATCCGTTACGACGCGGAGGGCATCAGCGAAGCGGAATTGGAAGGCGCGATCATAAATGTGTTTTCCGAACCGCCCGTGGACAACGTCTATCGCGAAACGCTTCCCGTCGGCGAGGGATATAAAGTATTTGCCGTCGCCTTTCTCGACGGGCAGTACGATCAGCGCGCGGACAGCGCGGCGCAGTGCATTCAGTTGCTCACGCAGAAAAACCGCCCTCTCATCAAATGCGCGAAAGTTTACGCGGTCAGCGGAGTTACGGACGAAGAACTTGTCCGCATCAAAAAACACCTGATCAATCCCGTTGAAAGTTCGGAAGTATCCCTCGAAAAGCCCGCAACGCTCGCGCGCGCAAAGATGCAGACGCAGGACGTTGCGGAGGTAGAGGGATTCATTTCCATGAGCGACGAGCAGATCGCCGCCTACCACCGCAAAAACGGCTTTGCGATGAGCGTTGCGGATCTCGCTTTCGTGCGCGATTACTTCCGCAAAGAGGGGAGAAACCCGACGGAGACGGAAGTAAAGGTCATCGATACATATTGGTCCGATCACTGCCGCCACACGACGTTTGCGACGGAGATCAAGGACGTGAAGATCCATTCGGATAACCCTCACGTCGCGGCGGCATATGACCTGTACGGTAAGTTGTTCGGGGAGATTAACGGCGGCCGAGCCGATAAATATCCCTGCCTTATGGATATCGCCACGATCGCGGCGAAAAAACTGAAGAAAGAAGGGAGGCTCGACAATCTTGACGTTTCGGACGAGATCAACGCCTGCTCCATCTGCATTGATGCCGAGATCGACGGAAAAACTGAAAAATATCTCGTCATGTTCAAGAACGAAACGCACAACCATCCCACGGAGATAGAACCTTTCGGCGGTGCGGCAACCTGCCTCGGCGGCGCGATCCGCGATCCGTTGAGCGGCAGAACGTACGTGTATCAGGCGATGCGCGTAACGGGCGCGGCGGATCCCCGCGAGAAGATCGAGGACACGCTTGCGGGAAAACTTCCGCAGCGCGTCATCACGAAGACGGCGGCCGCCGGATTTTCATCGTACGGAAACCAGATCGGCCTTGCTACGGGAATCGTGGACGAAGTGTACCACGAAGGATATAAAGCGAAGCGTTTGGAAACGGGGTTTGTCGTCGGGGGCGCGCGCCGCGATATGGTGTACCGCGAAAAGCCCGCTAAGGGAGACGTGATCGTCCTTTTGGGCGGAGAGACGGGGCGCGACGGCTGCGGGGGCGCAACGGGTTCGTCCAAGGCGCACGACGCGCATTCGGTGGAAACGTGCGGCGCGGAGGTGCAGAAGGGCAACCCCTTGACCGAAAGAAAAATCCAAAGATTGTTTTTGAATAAAGAAGTGACCCGCATGATCAAAAAATGCAACGACTTCGGCGCGGGCGGCGTTTCCGTTGCGATCGGGGAACTTTCCGACGGGCTGATCATCGATCTCGATAAAGTGCCTTTGAAATACGAGGGGCTTTCGGGTACGGAATTGGCCATTTCCGAATCGCAGGAGCGCATGGCCGTCGTGATCGCGGAAAAGGATGTGGATTCCTTCATCCGCCTGGCGGCGCAGGAGAACCTTGCGGCGACCCCCGTCGCCGTCGTGACGGACGACCGGCGCATGAAAATGCTGTTCAAGGGGCGCGCGATCGTGGATATTTCCCGCGATTTTCTCGATACGAACGGCGTAAAACAGGAGACGGACGCAGAGATCGACGAACATGTCGTTCGCTATTTTGATCGGAAGGAAAAAAGTTTCCGAAAAGATCTGCTTGCACATCTGTCCGATCTGAACGTCTGCTCGAAGAAGGGGCTTTCGGAAATGTTCGACTCCACGATCGGTGCGCGCAGCGTATATATGCCTTTCGGCGGCAAGACGCAGCGTACGCCTGCGATCGCGATGGCGGCGAAGATCGTGGGGGGAGAGACGGACGTTGCCACCGTTTCCGCGTACGGTTATTGCGCGAAACTGATGAGCGAAAGCCCGTTTACCGGCGCGATCTACAGCATCGTGGCCTCCGTGGCGAAACTGATCGCCAGCGGCTGCGATTATGACGAGATCCGCCTCACGTTCCAGGAATTTTTCATGCGGCTCAACCGCGATCCCAAACGCTGGGGCGTGCCGCTGTCCGCGCTTTTGGGCGCGTTGTATGCGCAGATCGGGCTGGGCCTCGGCGCGATCGGCGGCAAGGACAGCATGAGCGGCACTTTCGAACATATCGACGTTCCGCCTACGCTGATCTCCTTCGCGCTCGCACCCGCAAAAGCAAGCGGGCTGATCACCAACGTGCTGACCGAGCGCGGAACCAAACTGTACCGCGTGCCGGTGCCTAAGGACGAGAACGAAATTCCGGATTTTGAAAAACTTGCGGGGATTTACCGCGAAGTGTATAAAAACATACAGAGCGGAAACATCCGCTTTGCGACGGTTGCCGAGAACGGCGGCGTCGCGTCGGCGATCGTAAAATCCTGTCTCGGCAACGGGCTCGGATTCCGTTTCGAGGAAGAAGCGGAAGCGATCTTGGCGGAAAATTACGGCGAGTTGATCGTTTCCCTCGAGGACGATAAGAAATTGAGCGGAGCGGAGATCGTCTTTTTGGGCGAGACGACGGAAAAAGATTTTGCGTGCGGGAAAGAGAGCGTTTCGCTCGCGGAGGCGTTGCATGCCTTCGGCGATACGCTGGAAGGGGTTTTCCCCGACAACGCACCTTCGCAGGGAGAGGCCGTCGACTGCGATTACCGCTGTGAGCGGCGCTATGAGAATATTGCGACGAAATCGGCAAAACCGCGCGTGTTTATCCCCGTTTTCCCGGGGACGAATTGCGAACTGGATACTGCGCGCAAATTCAATCTTGCGGGAGCGGAAAGCGAGATCGTGGTATTGAAAAACAGGTCTGCCGCCGATATCGAGGAGAGCGTGCAGGCGTTTGCGGCGGCGATCGCGCGCAGCAATATCATCGCATTCCCCGGAGGGTTTTCCGGCGGCGACGAGCCGGACGGAAGCGGAAAATTTATCGCTACGACCTTCCGCAACCCCCGCATTGCGGAGGAGATCGAGAAATTGCTGAATCAGCGCGACGGGCTGATCCTCGGGATCTGCAACGGCTTCCAGGCGCTGATCAAACTCGGGCTTGTGCCTTACGGGAAGATCCTTCCGCTGAAATCTGCCAGCCCTACGCTTACCTATAACAATATATCCCGCCACGTTTCCACGCTGGTAGATATACGCATCGCATCCGATAAATCGCCCTGGCTTTCCGCCTGCAAGGTAGGAGACGTTTTCACCGTCCCCGTATCGCACGGAGAGGGCAGGATCGTTGCTCCCGAAGCGGAACTTGAAAAAATGCGCAAAAACGGACAGATCGCAACGCAGTATGCCGATCTTTCCGGCCGGCCGTCCATGCTGTATCCGTACAATCCGAACGGATCCGCCTGGGCGATCGAGGGGATCACTTCGCCGGACGGCAGAGTTTTCGGCAAGATGGGGCATACGGAGCGCACGGGAGAGAATCTTTATAAAAACTGCGGAGGCAATTTCGATATGAAGTTGTTCGAAAGCGGCGTAAAATATTTCAAATAACGGAATTTTCAACAGCGGGTTGCAGGGTTAGCAACCCGCTGTTGTTCAAATCAACTTCCGGTATCTTGTTTTTTAGAAGAGTAAGTGGTATACTGAACTAAAAAGAAGCGTTTGAATTCATAAAAACAATGGGGCAGCGTATCGCTTTTTATCGCAAACGAGGCAATTTTTTCCAAATGCTTTACAAATTCCTCATCTTGTGGTAAAATCTATATAATGCACAACGTGTAGTAGCGGAGGAGCCCATATGAAGTGTATGTACTGCGGCTGTATGGAAAGCAAGGTCATCGACAGCCGTTCCACCGACGAGGGAAGAACGATCAGAAGAAGGCGCGAATGCATCGAATGCGGAAGGCGCTTTACCACCTATGAGACGATTGAAACGACCCCCGTTCTCGTCGTCAAAAACGGAGGATCGAGACAGGCATTCGACCCGAATAAAATCAAAAACGGCATTATCAAAGCGTGCGAAAAGCGGCCCGTTTCCATGTATAAGATCGATAAACTTGTAGACGATATCAAAAAACAGGTTTATAATTCTCTCGAACAGGAAATCACTTCCAAACAGATCGGCGAGATGGTCATGGACGGGCTGAAGGATATCGATGAGGTCGCATACGTGCGGTATGCCTCCGTATACCGCCAGTTTACGGATATTTCTTCATTTATGAACGAACTTGAAACGCTGATGCAGGAAAATAAAATGAAGAGAGAGGAAGAAAAGCCCGAATGAGCGGGCTTTTTTTATCCTGAGTAAGGAGACGGGGTGACAAAAAAAGTTGACGTCGGCGGCGCAGCCGTGGGCGGCGGGGAGCGAATCAAAATACAGTCGATGACGACGAGCGCGACTTCGGATACCGAGGCGACGCTCGCGCAGATCGCGCGTCTTGCGGGGGCTGGATGCGATATCGTGCGCGTTGCGGTGCGGGACGAGAAGGATGCGAAGGCGATCCGCACGATTCGGGACAGGTCTTCGCTGCCCGTTGTCGCAGATATCCATTTTTCGGCGGATCTGGCGATTGCGGCCATCGAAAACGGCGCGGACAAAGTCCGCATCAATCCGGGAAATATCGGGGATGAAGATAAGATCGCGCGCGTCGCCGCCTGTATACGGGCGCACCGTATCCCCGTACGGGTAGGCTCGAACACGGGCAGTATCAAAAAGGAATTTCTCGAAAAATACGGGCGTAACGAATTCGCGCTCGTGGAAAGCGCCCTGGAAAATGCTCGTTTGCTGGAAAAATACGGGGTGGGCGACATCGTCGTTTCCGTAAAAGCGTCGGACGTGCCGCTTACCGTGCGGGCGTACCGCCTTTTGCACGGCCGCTGCGATTATCCGCTGCACCTTGGGGTAACGGAGGCCGGAACGAGAGAGAGCGGCATCGTCAAGAGCAGCATCGGCATAGGCGCTCTTTTATTGGACGGGATAGGGGATACGATCCGCGTGTCCCTTTCCGCAGACCCCGTCGAGGAGATATATGCGGCAAAACGCATTTTGCGCGCATGCGGAGCGGAAAAGGATTTTGCCGACGTCGTGGCATGCCCGACCTGCGGCAGGTGCGAATGGGACTGCATGGCGCTTGCGGAAGAGGTAGAAAAACGGGTATTCAAAGTTGCTAAAAAATGCAAGATCGCCGTTATGGGATGCGTGGTGAACGGCCCGGGCGAAGCGCGGGATGCGGATCTCGGCATTGCGGGCGGAAAGGAATATTGCGTCATTTTCCGTTTCGGCGTTCCCGTGCAGAGGGTTCCGGCGGAAAACGCGAGAGAGATATTTCTTGCTGAGTTGGACAGATTTTTAGGTTGAATTTATGAACGGAGAAGAGTTTATCGGCCGCGTGCGCGAACGGGAATGTTTCGCGCATGCGATATTACATAAGATCACGGTGTACAGATCGGAAAAACGATGCGAGTTTTCGTTGATCACGGACCGCGCGTATACTGAGGAGGATGAAAAATATCTTTCCGAAGTCGTGTGCGAGGCGGCCCCGCAGCCGCTCGCCGCGTCCGTATCGATCGTAAAGCAGAACGCCGACCCGCAGATCGTGCGGAATAAGATCATCGAATATCTGAAAGCGTCGCACAATGCCGCCGCCGCGTTTGTTTCTGCGGAGGATATCGGCGTTTCGGATGAAGGGAACAAGATCCGTTTCTCTTTCGGGGTGGATGCGGCCGAACGCAGTTTTTTCGAGACGAGAAATATCGTCGCTTCGGTGGAAAATATGCTGCGGCATAATTTTTGCGGCGAATTTTTCGGCGAATTAATCTATAAAGAGAAGGCTCAGCCTGCGGAGGATGAGGACGCCGCCGCTTCGGACGAGGAAGAGGAGGTCGCCGATTACAGGCCGGCAAGGACTTTCAAAATACATGATTTTGAACCCATCGATTTTGCGGACGTGCCCAAAACCGCGACCTATATCCGCGACTGTAATTTCCGTTCCGATTCTCTTACCATTTGCGGCGAGATAGAATTTATTCAGGAGCGCACCTCGCAGAAGGGAAAGCCTTACTTGCGGTTTACCGTTTCGGATACGACGTCGCGCATGACGTTTTCTTATTTTCTCAAAAAGAAGACGGAGGAGCGGATCCGTGCGCTGAAGGCGGGGGACAAAATCGTGTGCACGGGAGAAAACAGCATGTTCAACGACAGACTGAGTTTTACCGCGCGCTACATCAATCTCGGCAGTCCGCCGCCCGATTTCCAGCCGGAAAAACTTCCGAGCAAGGCGGCTCCTGCAAGATACGTTACCGTCGCGCCCGAAAAATTTACCGATTACAATCAGATCAATATGTTCGACGCCAGCGAGATCCCCGAATGCCTGAAGGAAAAGACGTTCGTCGTGTTCGACCTGGAAACGACGGGGTTGGTGAATATCCCCACGAACGGCAAAATGGACGCGATCACGGAGATCGGCGCGGTCAAGATCATCGGGGGAGAGATCCGCGAGAAATTTTCGACGCTGGTCAATCCCGAGCGGAAACTGGACGAGGAGATCGTGCGCCTTACGGGCATCACGGACGATATGGTGAAAGACGCGCCGAAAATTGCCGCCGTAATTCCCGATTTTTATAAATTCTGCGAAAACTGCATTCTGGTCGGGCACAACGTACAGTTCGATTTCCGCTTTATCCAGTATTACGGCGCGCAGGAGGAGTATACCTTCGATCAGAAAACGTACGATACTCTGTCCATCGCCCAGTCCTTTTTGTTCCTGAAAAATTATAAATTGGATACGCTTGCAGAGCATTACGGGATCGTGTTCAACCATCACCGCGCATGGGACGACGCTTTGACGACCGCAAAAATATTTATTGAACTGATAAAAGCGAAAAAATGCTTGCCAAACGGCTGACAATGTGTTATAATTGACATACTGAATATGGTAGTTTGGAATTGAGAGTGGGTGACCGCTCTCAAATCTTTTTATGCGGGGCTTTCTCCGCAGGGAGGAGACTATGAAAGTGATGCCCGAAAGGGAGATAGAGCAGGCGCTTTTGCCCGTTGCGGAAGAGATCGGCGTCGAAATTTACGAGGTCGTTTTCAAACAGGGAAAGTTTCCGTCTCTGACCGTCTACATCGACACGGACAGAGAGGGCGGGATCGATCTGGATACCTGCGAAAAATTCCATAATGCGATCGACCCCGTTCTCGACGGGTTGGACCCCACATACGGCGCGGCTTACACGCTGAACGTGAGCAGCCCCGGGATCGACAGGCCCTTCAAGAAGGATAAAGATTTTTTCCGTCATATCGGGAAAAAGGTCGAGATCAGGCTGTATGCGCCCGTTAAAGGCGAAAAATTTTTCGAAGCGGTTCTTTTGGAATATAATCCCGCGGCCGGAAATATTTCCGTCGACAAGGGCGGGGAAACGCTCAAACTGAATCTTTCGCAGATTTCAAAAATTTCGGAAGCAATCGAATTTGACTGAATCGGTTAAGTACAAAGCAAATATCAAACAAAAATCGAGGAGACGATAATGGTTAACAAGGAGTTTTTTCTGGCGTTGGCGGACCTTGAGGCAGAAAAGGGGATCAGCAGCGAGATATTTATCGATGCATTGCGTAATGCGCTTGTTTCGGCGTACAAAAAACAGTACGACGGCGGGGCAAGCAATGTCGAAGTGAGCCTGAACCCCGAAAAGAGTTCGATCAAGTTTTACACCGTCAAGACGGCCGTCGAGGAGGTAACCGATCCCGAAAAGGAGATCTCTTTGGCGGCGGCGCAGCAGATCAAAAAGAGTTATAAACTCGGCGACGAAGTCCGTGAGGAGTTCGTGCCGAAGGATTTCGGAAGGATCGCCGCGCAGACGGCAAAACAGGTGATCCTGCAAAAACTCCATGAGACGGAACGCGACAATACCCTGAGCGAGTTTTCAGACAAAAAGGACGAACTGATGAGTTGCGTCGTACGGAAAGTAGACGCGAAGAATGTTTACGTCGAACTCGGCAAGGGGCAGATCGAAGGCGTAATGCTGCCGCAGGATCAGACGCCCGGCGAACACTACAACGTGAACGACCGGCTCAAAGTCTACGTAAAAAACATCAAAAACAACGGGCGCAATGCGCAGGTGCTCGTGTCGCGCACCTCTGCGGGGCTCGTAAAGAGGCTGTTCGAAGAGGAAGTTCCCGAGATCAAATCGGGTGCGGTTGTGATCAAATCGATTTCCCGCGAGGCCGGTCAGCGCACGAAGATGGCGATCGCCGCGGAGGATCCGCAGGTGGATGCCGTCGGCGCGTGCGTGGGCAACAAGGGTGCCCGAGTGAACGCCGTCGTTGCGGAACTCGGCGGGGAAAAGGTGGATATCATTTTGTGGAGCGAAAATCCGCTCGAATTTATCGCAAAAGCGCTTTCGCCCGCTAAGGTGATTTCCGTGACGCAGGTGGACGAAAAGTCGGCGATCGCCGTCGTGCCCGACGACAAACTTTCCCTTGCGATCGGAAGGGACGGACAGAATGCCCGCCTTGCCGCGCGTTTGACCGGCTGGAAGATCGACGTGAAGAGCGAGAGCGCCGCCGCAAAACTCGAGGCGCTGCGCGCGGCCGAAGAGAACAGCGAAACTGCGGAAGAATAATTTGAGGTAATGCGGATTGAAAACAAAAAAGATTCCGATGCGCATGTGCATCGCCTGTCATGAAATGAAGCCGAAAAAAGAGATGCTCCGCGTCGTAAAGCCCAAAGAGGGAGACGTATTCATCGATTATACGGGAAAGGCGGCCGGGCGCGGCGCGTATCTTTGCAACAATCCCGAATGCGTGAAAAAGTTAAAAAAGGGTCGCCTTTTGAATAAAGTTTTTTCTTCACAGATCCCGCCCGAAGTTTACGAGAGGATCGAGGAGGATTTTTTTGCTGAAAAGTAAGGCGGAAAGATACGTCGGACTGTGCATGAAAGCGGGAAAACTTACATGCGGTTTCAATGCGGTAGAGGCGGAGAAAAAGCGGATTTATCTGTTGATTCTGTGCTCTTCCGCTTCCGACAACGCGAAAAAGAGCGCGCAGAAACTGAAAAACAGATTCGGCTGCGAATTGATGGTGATTTACGGCACGCTGCTGGAAGAAGTTACGGGAAAACCGAACTGTAAACTTGCGGCGGTGAGAGATAAAAATTTGGCGGACGCGATCATGTCCGCCGCGGATGACAACATGAAAATTTATTCGGGAGGCATCGTTCAGAAAGATGGCAGAGACTAAAAAATCAAATTACGCGAATATCGAAAATATCGGTACTCTTCTCGGATCCGAGGGCATCGGAGCGCTTGTCAAAGAAGTGCAGGGTACGGAAAAGAAGGTGAACGATATTTTGCGGAAACTTTCCGACCTTGAAGCCGTTGCCAAACAGCGCGCCCAGGAAGAGGCCGCGCAGGCGGAAGAGGCGCGTCTTGCAGAGGAACGCGCAGAGGCGGCTAAGGCACAGGCGGAAAAAGAAGCGGCTGCCCCCGAAGCAAAAGAGGAGCAAAAACCTGTGAAGGAAGAGCCTGCGGCACCCGCACGGCAAGAACCCGTTCCTCCTGCCGAAAAAGCATCTGTGCCCGAGCACAGTGCAGAGCCGAAAGAGCAAAAACAGGAGGAAAAGAAGGAAGTTGCGGAAGAAGTTTCCGAACCTCGTCCTTCCGCACCTGTGCGCGAACAGACGGCCGAAAAGAAAACGGCGCGCCCCGAACGCACTTTCGTCAATTCCTCCGGTGCGGCCGCATCCGACCGCCGCTTTAACGAGCGCCCCGCCTATGGTGCGGGAACGCGCCCGTCTCAGGGGGTACAGGGCAGCCGTCCGGTTTATTCGCAGGATCGCGGGCCCCGTCCGGACAGGCGGCCGCAGGGCGGCTTTGCCGGCAGTGCGCAGGGGGCGAGACCATCCGCAAGGCCCGCGGGCCCCGGTGCGGCGGGCAGACCTATGGGGCGCCCTTCCGCAGGCGGCAGATTCGGCGGCGCAGCGCCGCAGGTAAACATTCCCGTTCAGCCGAGCAAAAATTTCGGGCAGAACAAGAAAAAATCATACGATAAGCCCTATGTCGAACAGAAAAAGACGGTATCCAAGCGCGCCCTTGTAAAACAGCAGGTCTCCGTTTCCGATTTCGACGAGGACAAGAGCGGATACAGAAAACTGCGCGTCAAAAAGCAGAAACAGCAGACGGTGCAGACGATCAAGATCGAACATGCCGTCGTGACGACGGAAAACATCCCTCTGAAGGTGCTCAGCGAAAAACTTGGCATCACGGCCGTCGAGATCACAAAGCGGCTGTTCAAAGAGGGGATCGCAAAGACGATTAACGATTCTCTCGATTACGATACCGCCGCCTATATCGCCTCCGATCTGGGGATCGAACTGGAGTATAAACCGGAAAAGACCGCCGAGGAAGCGCTCAGCGAAATTTATCAGGCAGAAACCGCAGGCGATGAAAATTATGTGACCCGTCCTCCGGTGGTTACGGTGATGGGGCACGTCGACCACGGCAAGACGTCGCTTCTCGACAAGATCAGGAGCACGAATGTCACCGAGGGCGAAGCGGGCGGCATTACGCAGCATATCGGCGCATATTCCGTCACGGTCGGAGGCAAGACGATTACCTTCCTCGATACGCCCGGACACGAAGCGTTTACCGCCATGCGCGCGCGCGGCGCGTCCGTTACGGATATCGTTGTGCTGGTCGTCGCTGCGGACGACGGCATCATGCCGCAGACAATCGAGGCGATTAACCATGCGAAGGCGGCCGACGTGCCGATTATCGTCGCCGTGAACAAGATGGATAAACCCGAGGCGAACCTTGACAGGGTCAAGCAGGGATTGACGAACAACGGCCTTGTTCCCGAAGAATGGGGCGGCGACACGATCGTGTGTCCCGTATCCGCAAAGACGGGCGAAGGGATCGATAACCTTTTGGAGACGATCAATCTCGTCGCCGAGGTGCGCGAACTGAAAGCAAATCCCAACCAGATGGCCCGCGGCACGATCATCGAGGCAAAACTGGACAAGGGCAAAGGCCCCGTCGCTTCCGTCCTCATTCAGAACGGTACGCTGCATACGGGAGACAATATTATTTCCGGTACGACGGCGGGCAGAGTGCGCGCCATGATCGACGACAAGGGAAGAACGGTCAAGGCGGCCGGTCCTTCGATGGCGGTGTCCATTCTGGGACTGGAAGACGTGCCAAATGCGGGCGACTCGATCATCGCCGTGGAACAGGATAAACTGCTGAAACAGGTGCTCGAAGAGCGCAAGAGAAAAGAGAGCGAATCCATGATCAAGGCGCATTCGCGCGTCACACTGGACGACGTGTTCAGCAAGATCGCGGAAGGCAAGGTCAAGGGGCTGAATATCATCGTCAAGGGCGACGTGCAGGGTTCTGCGGAGGCGGTCAAACAGTCGCTTCTGAAACTTTCCAACGACGAAGTGCGCGTCAACGTGCTGCACAGCGGCGCTGGAGCCATTACCGAATCGGACGTCATGTTGGCCGATTCGTCGGGAGCGATCATTGTGGGATTCAATGTCCGCCCGGATACCAAAGCGAAGGCGCTTGCGGAAAAGAGCGGTGTTGACGTACGTTCGTACAGGATCATCTATGAACTTTTGGACGATATACAGGCCGCGCTCAAGGGCATGCTCGCACCAAAATACAGGGAAATCATGACCGGCAAGTGCGACGTTTTGCAGACGTTCCGGATCACGGGCGTAGGCATGGTCGCCGGATGTTACGTGACGGAAGGCAAGATCGTGCGCAACGGCAAACTGCGCATTTACCGCGACGATATCATGATCGTAGAGGGCGCCGTGCGTCAACTCAAACGCTTCAAGGACGACGTGAAAGAAGTTTCCGGCGGATTCGAATGCGGCGTGAGTATCGACGGATTTGACGGCATTCAGGTCGGGGATGTAATCGAATGTTACATTACCGAAGAGATCCCCGCGTAAACGATTGAAATAAAAGTAAAGGAGCCGCGTCCGCGGCGTTTGCAGAAGAGAGCCCGCGCGGAAATGATCAGGTGCGGGCTTTTGCCTGTCGGGAGGAGTTGAATGAAATCTTTAAGAGGAGAAAGGCTGTCCGCTGAATATCAGAAAGCGGTCTACGAGGTCATTTCTACGAAACTCAAATACAAAACGGACAGGATCAGGGGGATCGTAAGCATTACGAAGGCGGACGTTTCGCCTGATCTGAAAAACGCAAAAATTTACGTGAGCGTCCTTGCCAAAAACGAGGAACAGGGGCGAGACGTATTCGAGGCGATCAGGGAAAACGCAGGGTTTATCCGGCATGAGTTGGCTCAGATGATGCGTATGCGCACTGTTCCGGAACTGCATTTTTTCTGGGACGATACCATGGAATACGGGGATAAGATCGATAAACTGATCAAAGAGTTGAAAGAAAAAGAGAGCGGAGAAAAGGACAGTTGAATCTGAAAGAAATTGCGGAAAAATTGAAATCGGTCAAAAGCGCGACGATTTTCTGTCATATGCGGCCGGACGGGGATGCCCTTGGCGCCGCGATGGGACTGAAATGGCTGCTTGAAAGCGTAGGGATCTGCAGCCGCGCCGTCTGCGAAAGTCCTGTGCCGGGCAAGTTTTTGTTTTTGGAAGGAATGAACGAAGTCACGAGCGAAGCGGATCTTGCTTCGGAGGCGTTCATTGCGGTGGATTCAAGCGACGAAAATCGCCTGGGAAGGCTGGGAGAGGTTTTCCGTTCGGCAAAGAAACCGAAATTCAATATCGATCATCATATTTCCAATACGAGATTTGCCGATTACAATTTTGTAGAAGAACGGGCGGCGACCTGCGAGATCATCGCGGAACTGGCAGAGTATTTCCCCGTAAAACTTTCTCCGCTTGCAGCCGATTATCTGATGATGGGGCTGAGTTCGGATACGGGAAATTTTGCGCATAAAAACGTGACCGCATCGACTTTCCGCGCGGCGGCAAAATTGGCGGAGTGCGGCGCGGATATCAATCGGATCCAGTATAACATGTTCAAAAAACAATCGCGCGAACGCGCGCGGCTGTTCGGGAACACGATGTCTAAAATCCGCTATTTTGCGGACGGCAGGATCGCCGTGATCACCGTTACGGAAGGGGATCTTGCGGACTCGGGCGCAACGTCGGACATGACGGAGGGATTCATCGATTTTCCGCTGAATATCGAAGGCGTGGAGGTCGCGCTTTGCCTTTTGGAAACGGGGAAGGAGCGGTTCAAGGTCTCTTTGAGGTCGAAGGGAAAGGCGGACGTGAATCAGATCGCCTCGGTGTACGGCGGAGGCGGACATATATTGGCGAGCGGCTGCATGGTTTTCGGGCCGTTGGAGGAAGTCGTCGACAAACTTCGCTATACGGTCATGCAGCATCTGCCGGATTGATTTCGGAGAAAATTTTTGGACAAGATCAGCGGTTTTATCAATCTTAATAAACCTTCGGGGATTTCGAGCGCGGCGGCTGTTTCCAAAATCAAGAAGTTGACGGGGGTTCCGTGCGGGCATATGGGTACGCTTGACCCTTTGGCGAGCGGTGTGCTGCCCGTCGCGGTCGGCAATGCGGCCCGTCTTTTTCAGTATCTTTTGGATAAGCAAAAGACGTATCGTGCCGTGTTTCGGTTCGGCATCGGAACGGACACTTTGGATTGCACGGGCGAGGTGTACTGCGAAAACATGCCCGTGCCCGATGAAGAAAGCATCCGCGGCGTCCTCGCGCGTTTTACGGGGGAAATCATGCAGATGCCGCCCGCATTCAGTGCGAAGAGCATAGGGGGCGTGCGCGCTTACAAACTTGCCCGCGAGGGGAAAGAGGTGGCCCTGCAGCCAAAAGCAGTGCGGATCGACGGACTTGAACTGATCGGAAAGACCGGCGCCGATTCGTACGAATTTTTGATCCGCTGCGGAGGCGGAACTTACGTGCGCTCGATCGGGCGTGACGTTGCCGAATGTTTGGGCACGTGTGCGGTCATGACCTCGTTGGTGCGTGAAAAGAGCGGGTATTTTTCTTTGGAAAACAGCGTTTCGTTGGAAGATCTTGCGTGCAGGGGGTGGAAAGATTGCCTGATCGCTCCGGATACGGTATTCGAGATGCCTGCACTCTGTTATTCGGGACATCTTGCAAAGCGCATCGGATACGGGCAGACGATCGCCGCCGACGAAGATGACGGACTGTATAAACTGTATCTGGACGGCAGTTTTTACGGCGTGGCTGCGGTGAACGGAGGGCTGTTGAAGGCGAAAACAAAAGTATGCTGAAAATCATAGATTACGGATCGGGCAGCAATCCGGCGCCATGCGTGTTTCTTCTCGGCTATTTCGACGCCGTTCATCTCGGGCACAGAAAACTCATTTCCCGCGCCAAAGAGATCGCGGCGGAGAAGGGGCTGCAGATCGGCATAATGACCTTTTACGATGCGAAACAGGGCGCGCAGGTATATGTTTTTGAGGAGCGCGTTCTCCTGTTCGAAAAACTCGGGATCGATTTTGTCTGCGCGGCGGATTTTAACGGCGCGTTCAAAGATACTCCGGGCGAAAAGTTTCTCGATGCGCTCGCGGGGCGTTTGAATGTAAAAGAGTTCGTTGCGGGAGAAGATTTCCGTTTCGGAAAGGACGCCGCCTGCGATGCGGAGGATCTGAAAAAATATTGTACGGAGCATGGGATCGGGCTGACCGTTCTGCCGCTGCTCTCCTTTGACGGAGAAAAGGCGGCGGCATCCCTTGCAAAGAAATATCTCGACGAAGGGGCGCCCGAAAAACTTGCCGAACTTCTGGGCGAGCCGTATTTTATTCGGGGGAAAGTGACCACGGAAGGACGGCATGTCGGGCGGAATCTCGGTTTTCCGACGGCGAATCTGCATCCGTTGCCCGAAAAATATCCCATTAAAGAGGGCGTATACGCCGTTACCGTTCAGTTGGACGGCAGAAAATACCGCGGGATCGCAAATTACGGGTCCCGCCCTACGTTCGGCGACGAACGGATCGTTCCCGAAATATATATCGACGGGTTCAACGGGGATCTTTACGGGAAAGAGATCGTTGTATCCTTTGATTTCAGGATCCGCGACGTAAAAAAGTTTGCCTCTGCGGAGGAATTGAAAAAACAACTTGCAAAAGATCTGGAGAAAATACGATGATTAAATTCGGCCCCAGCGGCAACAGCGAAAGTTTTTATGCGCAGGGTTATGCCCATACGGAACAGGCGGCAAAATACGTCAAGGAAATGGGATTGGATTGTTTTGAATATTCATTCGGGCGCGGCGTCCGAATGACGGAGGCGAAAGCGATCTCCATAGGGGAGGCCTTCCGCAACGAGGGGATCGAGATCAGCGTGCATGCACCCTATTATATCAATTTTGCGAATCCTTCCGACGAGAACGCCGCGAAATCTTACGGATACGTTTTGGACAGCGGGAAAGCGCTGAAACTGATGGGGGGAAGGCGGTGCGTGTTTCATGCGGCGACCCAGGGAAAAATGGAGCGCGCGGAGGCGGTCAGTCTGACGGAGGAAAGGCTGAAGATCCTGCGCGATTATATTTATCTGAACGGTTTGCAGGATCTTATGTTTTGTCCCGAAACGATGGGCAAACTCGCGCAGATCGGTACCCTGGAAGAAGTGGTCCGTTTTTGTAAGATCGATCAGATATTTGTGCCCGCCGTCGATTTCGGCCATCTGAATGCGCGCGAACAGGGCAGCCTGAAGACGGTTTCCGATTATAGATCGCGTCTGGAATATATGATTTCGGAATTGGGCTATGACAGAGTAAAGCATTTTCACGTCCATTTTTCAAAGATCGAATATTCCGCGAAGGGAGAAGTGCGCCACCTCACTTTTGAGGATACGGTATACGGCCCCGAGTTCGGTCCTTTGGCGATCGCCCTGAAAGAGTTGAAACTGGAACCGTTTATTGTGAGCGAATCGGCGGGAACGCAGGCCGAGGACGCCCTTGCAATGAAAAAAATCTATGAAGCGGTATGACGCGCCAAAAATAAGTACAAAATATATCGGGATAAATTGACTTAAAACGAAAAATTTGATAAAATATTTTTATGGACAATACAAAGAAGGTTTTCCGCGAAATCAAGGCGGATGCTATGCTCACGTCAAGTTCGGACCTGAGAAGATATTTAACGGGTTTTCCTTCTTCTTTCGGGTTTGTATATACAGATTTTCAGGAGAGCATTTTTTTCACCGATCCGCGGTATGCCGAGGGGGCCCGCAACGCGCTCAAAAACGAGTTTATCAGCGTTGAGATCGCCAAGAGCGAAGAGTCCGTACTTGAATATATCAAAAGCAAAAAGGTCAAACGGCTGGCCGTGCCGATGGAAAGGCTGACCGTGCCGGAAGCGCAGTTGCTGAAAAAATTCCGTTTCAAACTTGCGGACAGTATGCCCGCCTTTACCGAGGCGATGGCTGTGAAGACGGAGGAAGAACTGGCTTTGATCCGCCGCGCCTGCGAAATTGCAGAGGCGGCATATGCGGATTTTCTCGGCTATCTCAAAGAGGGGATGACCGAGTCGGAGGCGGCAGGATACCTCGAGTTTGCGATGCGTAAAAAGGGTGCGGAGGATCGTTCTTTCGAAACGATCGTGGCATTCGGAAAAAATACTTCCGTGCCGCATCATTCGCCGGATGAAACAAAACTGAAAAAGGGAATGCCCGTTCTTGCGGATTTTGGTTGCAAATCCGGCGGATACTGTTCGGATATGACGCGGACCGTTCTTTTCGGCAAGAGCGAAGACGGAGAATTCGAAGAAGTTTACGGTGAAGTCCTCGCGGCGCATCGGAACGCTCTGGAAGGGATCAGAGAGGGAATGCACGGACGGGAGGCGGACGCTTTGGCGCGCGATCTGCTCAAAAAGAAGGGGCTTGACAAGTTTTTCACGCACTCTCTCGGGCACGGGATCGGGATCAATATTCATGAATTTCCCAGGCTTTCCGCTTCCAGCGACGACATTTTGAAAAACGGTATGGTCTTTTCTGTAGAACCGGGCGTTTATTTTGAAGGGAAGTTCGGCATCAGAATAGAAGATTCCGTATACCTGAAAGACGGGGTTGCCGCGTCGTTCATGAAAACGGATAAAAAACTGATTGTGATCTGAGTTTTGAATCGGCAGGGGCTATGCTCCGATAGATAAAGAGATTTTATTAAGGAGAATATTTTATGATTTCAGCAGGAGATTTCAGAAAAGGCGTTACGATCGAGTACAACAACAACGTGTATGTTGTTGTAGAGTTTCAGCACGTCAAGCCGGGCAAGGGCGCCGCATTTGTGCGTACGAAACTGAAAAACGTCGTGACGGGCGCGGTATTGGAGCAGACGTTCAACCCCTCCGAAAAAGTTGAAAACGCGCATATCGAAACGAAAAAGATGACGTATTCTTACACGGACGGAGAACTCTATTGGTTCATGGACGACGAATTCAATCTTACGCCGCTCAACCATGACCAGGTGGAAGACGCGCTTAAATATATCAAGGAAAACGACACGGTAACGGTGCGTTTTTATAAGGGTGCGGCGTTTTCTGTCGAGTGCGAAAACTTTGTGGAATTGAAAATCGTTGAGGCGGAGCCGGGCGTTAAAGGGAACACGGCTACGAACGCGACCAAAATGGCTACACTTGAAACGGGCGCAAAGATCCAGGTCCCCATGTTCGTCAACGAGGGTGAAGTGATCCGTGTGGATACCCGTACCGGCGAATACATGGAGCGCGTGAAATAATTTCCCATTGGATCTGATCCTGTCGGGACCGTATTGTATGCGGTCCCTTATCTTTTTATTGGTGAAAAATGAGAGCGGTTATACAGAGGACGAAAAAAACTTCATTGTCCGTCGACGGGGCGCTGATCTCGGAAATTGAAAGCGGGCTTGCCGTATATCTCGGGATCGGAACGGAGGATACTCCGCTGCAGGCGGCAGACATGGCGAAAAAAATTGCGCATCTGCGCATTTTTGAAGATGAAAACGGAAAAATGAACCTCGACGTGCGGCAGGCGGGCGGAGAGATCCTGCTGATTTCTCAGTTTACGCTGTACGGCGATTGCAAGGGCGGCAACCGCCCGAGTTTTATCGGTGCGGCCCGTCCGGAAATTGCGGAACCTCTGTATCTTTTGGTCGCAGACAAAATCAGGGAGTTCGGGATTTGCGTGAAAACGGGCGTATTCGGGGCGGATATGAAGATCGAGCAATATAACGACGGTCCCGTGACGATTTTGTACGAATGCTGAGGAAAAACAGATGCGAATCCTATTTTTAGGCACGGCAGCCGCGGAGGGCTTTCCCGCAACATTTTGCAATTGCGAATATTGCCGCGCGGCAAAGGAGAATTTGAGCGAAGAATTGCGCACGCGCTCACAAATGCTCGTGGACGGCGATCTGTTGATCGATTTTCCTGCGGATTCTTTTTTTCATATGGCGCGGAACCGTCTTGACTTTTCGGCCGTAAAATATCTGCTTGTAACGCATTCTCATTCCGATCATTTTTATGCGCAGGAACTGATCAACAGGGGATACAAATTCGCCCGAGATATGCGATCGGAAATTTTGCATATATACGGCAATGCGGAAGTCGAGAAAGTCTTTTTAGAAGGAACGAGGCGTGAAATGCGTCCGGAAGTCGCCGAAAATGTATACTTTCATAAGATCAAAGCGGGCGAAGAATTTGCTGTGGGTGGGTATCGCGTTCTTTCCTTGCCTGCAAAGCATTGTGCGGAAGAAGATGCGCTTGTATATTGCGTTGAAAAGAAGGGGAAGACGTTGCTGTATCTGAACGATACGGCTTTACCGGAGGAGGATTTCTATTTGTATCTTACAGGGCGGGGGATCAAAGCAGATGCGGTAAGTTTTGACTGTACGCTCGGGGATGAACAGGTATCTTCCTTGAGACATATGAACATGTACGATAATTGCAGAATGCGCGAAAAATTGGAAAAATATGGCATAACGGGTGGATTTACAAAGTATTATGTCACGCATTTTTCGCATAATTGTGCGCCTTTTCGTAAAAGAATGGACAGCGTTGCTGCGGCATTCGGACTGATCGCCGCGCATGACGGATTGGAAATTGAGTTGTGACCGCTCGCCGTCATGGGCCTTGTTTTTTACGGAAGACGCTCGGTTGCGACGGTAGGCAATTTTATAATAAAAAGGGCCCCTCGGAATTTGTCAGAGGGGCTTTGTGTTTCAGTAAAGTTTTGTCAATAAATTTTTAAGATCTTTGAAAAGTGAGTTGTTTTCCAGCATGTCGAGCGTGTTTTTCAATGTGGCGACGAGCGCGTTTGCCTTTTCCTTCAGTGCGGCGCCTTTGCGGGTGAGCGTGATGTAGACGACCCGTTCGTCTTCTTCGCTACGCTCGCGGTTGATCAGCCCACGCTTTTCCATCTTTTTCAGCATGGGCGTGAGTGTGCCCGAATCGAGATACAGCCTTTTTCCCAAATCGGATACGCAAATTTTATCCTGCTCCCAAAGTACGAGCATTGCAAGATAAGAAGTGTAAGTCAGGCCCAGTTGTTCAAGTATGGGGTTGTACTTTTGAATCAGCCCTTTTGAACAGGCGTAGAGCGCAAATCCGACTTCGTTATCTAGTTTTAAAAGTTCGTCGTCCGCAATGTTCATTTTTTTTCCGATCCTCTTTGAATATGATCTTATTTTATTCTTTTTTTTTGAAAAAGTCAAGATAAAAGTCTTGACTTCTCAAATTAAATTGTGTACAATATAATTGTATATAAGAAAACGAGGTCATGCTTATGAATATTGCCCTGTTCGGTGCGCAAGGGGAGTTGGGGGCTCTTCTTCTGAAGAAATTTTTACAAAACGGCGATTTTGTCTATGTTTATACGGATACGCCCGATGCTTTGAAAATTGACAGTACTGCAAATTATGAAATCCAGCGGGGTTCCGTATCCGACGAATCGGCGATGGAGCGGACGATCGCAAAGGGTGACGCGGTGGTTGTCTGTCCGGATTTTTTTGCTTACGGAAAGCGCAAAGATCGGTCGACACCTGTCGCGGACGGATTGGAACATATTCTGAACGTCATGAAAAAGACGGGAAAAAGCAGGATTTTTTTGACGTGTGCAGCTTGCGGGGGGCAGGTCGGACAAAACGCAATGCTCCGTTTTTTTAATAAAATCGTAAAAGCATTTATGCCGCATTGTTACCGCGAGGCGGACAAGGTGCGCGAAGTGATTTCGTCGAGCGGGCTCGATTATACGATATTCGGGTTTATCAATCCTTATCTGAAAAAGTCGGACGGAGGATATTCCGTTTGTCTGGGTAAGGAAAAGGTGAAAGCGGGTGTGTCGGCCGAGAATCTTGCGCAATGTATATTTGACTCCGTACAAAAAAATGCATACTCGATGGAGGCGCCGATCGTATATAATAAAAAGCAAGAATGATTTCCTTTTGAATCCCTCCTTATGATAAAAGCGTCTCTGAAAAACAGCGTGTCCTGGATAGGGCGCGCTGTTTTTCATGGTTGTATCGATGTGATGACAGAAAAAAATAATTTTCAATTGAGCGGCGCGGAAAAAAGCGGTGCCTTATCAATGAATAAGCGAGTATAGCGATTTTTATCGGGGGCTCCTATGAAAGATCGGGGCATACGTCTTCGAATATGATATTATCCGCATGTTTTTGCGCTTTTTGAAGCGTTTCGTGATCGCGTACCGTCCAGGCAAGGAGAAGCGTGTCTTTTCTTCGCGCTTTGGAAAAGGGAAGATTTTCGATATTGTAACTGATAAAATCGGGAGAGGTCAAAAAGTTCAGGGACATATTTTTTACGACGTAGTTTTGCGGCGAAAAATTGGGCATGAAGGTGCCGAGTTGGCCGCGCAAAATGTGCGGCGCAAGTCGTTTGATTTGGAGCAGGTAAAGCGGGTGAAAGGTTTGGAGCGCGAATTCGCCGCGGTAGCCGGAAAGTGTGCGCAGGGTTTCCTGGACGATATCTTTGCGTTCGGGCTGGTTTTTGATCTCGATCAAAAGCGGGATTTTTCCGTCGATCAGTTCGAGCAATTCAGAAAATAGCGGGATCTTTTCGCTTGTTCCGTCCAGTCGCAATTTGCACAGTTCGGCATAGGTGCGGTCGATCACTTTGGCGCGTTCGCCCGTCATCCGCTCCAGATCGTCGTCGTGAAAGGCGACGAGTTTTCCGTCCTTGGTAAAGCGGACGTCCGTCTCGGCGGCATAGCCGCAAAGCCGCGCGTTTTCGAATGCGGCGCATGAATTTTCCGGAATGCCTTTCTTTGCGTCGTGCAGCCCTCTGTGGGCGATGGGAAGTGTTTTCAAAAAACTGTCGTCGGGTATCCGCATGGCGTGCTCCTTTCAAAAGATCGAAAATATTATACCATCCGCAAGTATTTTCCGCAATTCATTTGCTAAATTTTGCGAATTTTTATATAATAGAAAATAATGCGTCCGCGTGGATTTTTATGCGAATTTTGGTCGGCGCAGTTCGGAGTTGTACATGGCAAAACCCAATCGTTTGATTAGAAATTTTTGTATTATCGCCCATATCGATCATGGCAAAAGTACGATCGCGGACAGGATCATGGAACTTACGGGACAGGTTTCCAAGAGGGATATGGAGGATCAGTTGCTCGATTCGATGGATCTTGAACGGGAGCGGGGGATCACGATCAAACTGACTCCGGTCAGGATGTTTTACAATGCCGACGACGGGAACGAATATGAATTCAATCTGATCGATACGCCCGGTCATGTCGACTTTACTTACGAAGTTTCCCGTTCGCTCGCGGCGTGCGAGGGGGCGATTTTGGTCGTCGACGCGACCCAAGGGATAGAGGCGCAGACACTTGCGAACGTCTATCTTGCGCTGGAAAACGATCTTGAAATCATTCCCGTGATCAATAAGATCGATCTCGCATCCGCGGATATAGAGGGAACGAAAAAGGAAATTGAAGAAGTCATCGGATTGGACGCTTCCTACGCGCCTTGCGTGTCTGCCAAGGAAGGGACGAACATGAAGGACGTGCTCGAATGCGTATGCAAGTATATTCCGGCGCCGGACGGAGATACGGACGCGCCCTTGAAAGCGTTGATTTTTGACAGTTATTACGATAATTATAAGGGCGTCATTCTGTTCGTGCGCGTAAAGGACGGGAGCGTAAAGGTCGGTGACCTGATCAGAACATTCCGCTCGGACAAACAGTACGAGGTGACCGAAGTCGGTGCGTTCAGTCCCAAATTGCAGCCGAAAGATGTGCTCAATGCGGGGGAAGTCGGTTACGTCGCCGCGAGCATCAAAAGCATTCAGGACGTAGCCGTCGGCGATACGCTTACAAGTGCTCTGCATCCCGTGGCGGAACCTTTGCCCGGGTATAAAAAGGTACAGCCGGTCGTTTTCTGCGGAATTTATCCTTTGGACGGCAGCAAATTCAATGATCTGAAGGACGCTCTATTGAAACTTCAGTTGAACGATGCTGCTTTGATCTTCGAGCCGGATACTTCCGTTGCGCTGGGGTTTGGGTTCAGGTGCGGTTTTTTGGGGCTTCTCCATATGGAGATCATTCAGGAGCGCATCGAGCGCGAATTCAATCTGGACATCATTACGACTGCGCCGAGCGTATCGTACAAAGTGCATAAAACGGACGGGGAAGAGTTTTTTGTGGATAACCCGTCGCATCTTCCCGATCCTGCCGACATTGAATATATGGAAGAACCCATCGTTAAAGCGGAAATTTATTCTCCGCCCGAATATATCGGCTCAATCATGGATCTGTGTCAGGAAAAACGCGGCGTGTTCAAGGATATGACTTATCTGGATGCAAAGCGGGTCAAATTGCTGTATACGCTTCCATTGAACGAAATTATTTACGATTTTTTTGACGGGATCAAATCCCGTACGCGCGGATATGCAAGTTTCGATTATGAAATCATCGGTTACGAAAGGAGCGATCTTGTAAAGTTGGATATATTGCTCAACGGTGACGTTTGCGATGCGCTCTCGATGATCGTGCATAAAGACAGGGCGTATCCCCGAGGGCGTGAACTTGCGGAAAATCTGAAAGAGGCGATCCCGCGGCAGTTGTTTGAAATACCGATCCAGGCGGCTGTCGGCGGCAAGATCATCGCCCGAGAGACTGTGAAGGCGGTGCGGAAAGACGTGCTTGCCAAATGTTACGGCGGGGATATCACCAGGAAAAAGAAACTGCTTGAAAAGCAAAAGGAGGGCAAGAAACGCATGCGCAGCATCGGTTCGGTCGAGGTTCCTTCCGAAGTGTTTATGTCTATCCTGAAGACGAATAAATAAGCGAATATGAATACGAATGATCGAAATCTGGAAGGAAAAAATTTTTTTGATCGCGTTTACGACGCGGTGCGCAAGATCCCGAAAGGTTGTGTAGCCTGTTACGGCCAGATCGCGAGAATGTGCGGAAATCCGCGAGGCGCAAGGGCGGTGGGTTATGCGCTTCATGTCAATCCCTATTTCGGGGAAATCCCTTGCCATCGCGTTGTGAACAGAGAGGGAAGGCTTGCGCCCGCCTTTGCATTCGGAGGGTCTTCCGTGCAAAAAGAAATGCTGGAACGGGAAGGCGTGCGTGTTTATGAGAGGGATGGTTTTTACTTTGTCGATCTTGAAAAGGTATGTTGGAGACCTTAAACATATAAAAATTGCGCATCCGAAGTACTATGTGTGATATAAAATACGTTAAAGAGGTGGGCTGAAGTGGCCGGCGTTTATATTCATATTCCGTTTTGTACATCTAAGTGCAGGTATTGCGATTTTACCTCATACCCCGGGAAGATCGGGTTTGCCGAAGCATATATGGCCTGTGTTTATAAGGAAATAAAACTTCGGGCGGGGCAGTTGAAAGATAAAGTTTTTGACACGGTTTATTTCGGCGGGGGGACTCCATCGGTGATCGATGAAAAATTGATAGCCGGATGCGTGAGGCAATTGAAAAAGTATCTGTTGATCGCAGAGGATGCGGAAATTACCATAGAGGTCAATCCGGGCACTCTGACAAAAGAGAAGGTTTCCGTTTATAGAGAAGCGGGGATCAATCGTTTTTCGATCGGGTTGCAGTCGGCCGAGAACAGATTGCTTGAAGATCTCGGGCGGATCCATACTGCCGAAGATTTTGTATCGGCCTGCCGGATGATCGGCGGCTGCAATAAGAGTGCGGATATCATGATCGGCCTGAAAGATCAGTCGTGGGATGACGTCAAAAAAACGATCGATCTTGCGTGCGTTTCGTGCGGTGTAAAGCATATTTCCGTTTATGCGCTTACGCCCGAGGATGGCACGCCGGTTTATACGGATTATCTGAACGGTGAATTGCCCGATTCCGACGAGGTTGCCGAAATGTATGATCGGGTACGAGAGTATCTTTCTTCTTTGGGTTACCAAAGATACGAAGTTTCTAATTTTGCCCTGGCGGGGTACGAGTCAAGGCATAATCTCAATTATTGGAGAAGGGGGGAATATATCGGGTTCGGCGTTGCGGCGTGTTCGTTCATGAACGGCCGCCGATTCGCAAATACGCGGGATCTTGACGAGTACATCAAATGCATACTTACCGATTATTTCCCCGTCGTCGACGACGAAGACGTTGCGGACGATGCTGCGTTTGAAAAAATAATGCTTGCACTCCGGACGGAGGAGGGGCTTTCGCTCACGGATTTCAATCGCGAATTTTCAACGGATTTTGAAACGGAATTTGCGGATGCGCTCAAAAAGAACGCCCGCTTTCTGGAATTGAAAGACGGGCGTTTAAAAATAAAAGATAATTTTTTATATGTACAAAATACGATTATAATTGATTTTTTGCAGAAATAGCAAAGTACTATGTGTGGCATAAATATCGTATTTTTAATTATTTTTGTTATTAAGGGGAATTCAAATTTACGATTCCCTTTGTGCGAGTACTTCACCCGATGCAGCGTCCGCTAAGAAAGACAGGTATCTGCCGTTTCTGTCGATCAATCCTACGTAAAAATAGCAGTTCTCTTTTTCAGAGATCAGCCGTACGTTGATCTCTCCGTTGAAAGGATCGCCGAAGTAATTTTTGATCGTCTCTTTCTGAGATTGCATGATTTTGTTCAAAAGGGAGGAAAGGGAGAGCATGCCCTCGATTTTCATATTTTTTGCGGCGATCGTCGTTGCGGTATCCGCGTTTTCTTCGCTGATTGAAAAAGTGATTTCCTCTTCGTCCGGTCGGGAGATGCTTTCCGAGTAGGTGTACTGCTGTCTGACGCTGTCGAAACTCATTTCTCCGCCGTATTTTTTGCTCCCGCATTCGAAGGAAATTAGATATGTTTTCGTATTGTCGGGCATGGTCGCGCGGATTTCAAAGATTTTCGTCTTATCGGACACGACTCCGTCCGCGGCATACGGATATTCCCTTTCGGAAAAACCTGCCCAGATCGTACAGCCGTCCTGTTCGGCATAGTAAATGTCGCTTCTGTATTCGGAAACAAGCGCGGTATAGTCCTCATTTTGTGCGCAGGCCCCGAGCAGGACAACGGTCAGGATTACGGATAAGATACTCACAAAGATCGCTGAAAATTTTTTCATGTCAACCACCTGATTGTTTTTTATTATTCTATTTTTTTCCTTTTGATAAAATGATTATTTTGCTCAATCAGTTGATTTTTTTTGCCGCATATGATAAAATATTTCAAATTAGAGTATAACAGATAATATATCGGGCGGGATCGGCGGACAGCGACGCAACAATCAAGGAGAAGAAAGCAAACTATATGGCTTTAATTGAATATAAGTGTCCGAATTGCGGCGCAAATTTAAAATCTGAAGAGGGGAACAAAAAAGTTGTATGTCCGTATTGTTCTGCGCAGTTTACGATCGAAGATATCCGATCTCAAGCGGGATCTCTGAATGATTTTGTGCGTGAAAGTGAAAAAGATCCAAAGGACAGCATAAAAAGAACTTCTGAAAGCAACAATGTGATGGCGCAAGAGCTGATAAAGGGGGAGGAAACGACTTCTTCCGGTCCTGTTTTGGGTAAACTGGTCGCAAAGACTGCTCTGTTTACGCTTGCCGGCATTCTCGCGCTCGTGCTGATATTGTTCGGGGTGTTCACCATTTTCTTTCCCTCGTTCATGGTGACTGTTTCGGACAAACTCGGGATGGATAAGGTGTGTACGTATTATGCTGTTTCCGTTTACAATCGTTCGAATGACATTTCCGATCTGGCGGACGTGGTGGAACGTGGGTATCAGTCGCACAGCTGGGGAACAGTTTCCAAATACGGCAAAAAATTGATCAACAGAAAGGATTTCGGTGAATTTTGCGATCTGAAAGATATAGAAGCGGAAAACGGGGAGGAAGGTGCTTTGATCGCGGGCACCTATGACCAGTATATCGTCGGTCTGATCGCCGAAGCGATGTACAGACAGAATGACGAGGAAAACGCTCTGGATACTGCATTTTATTTGAACAGAGAGGTGTTTCCCGCAAACAATGCGGTGGTTTCGCTTTCTTTGATCGTCATGAATGAGGGGGATGTCGCGTTTGCGGAGCGCATCTATGAAGAACTGAATACTTTGTATGAAACGGTGAACTTCGACTCGGAAGAGGACGGGGAGAATCTGGAAATGCTGATCGGTATGATGCGCGATTTTATTTCTTCGGAAGGCAGTGCTGCGGAGGCGGACTGACTGTATTTTACATTTATTTGATTTCGGATAAAATTTTACAGGAGATGTTTTATGAATAAAATTGTGAAAGAGGGGCTGACATTTGACGATGTATTGTTGATTCCCGCAGCATCTGATGTTTTGCCGAGCGAAGTCAATTTGGGTACCAGCCTGACCGATGATTTGAAATTGAATATTCCGCTGATGAGTTCCGCAATGGATACGGTCACGGAGAGCAAACTTGCGATTGCTATCGCGCGCGAAGGCGGCATCGGTATTATTCATAAAAACATGTCTATCGAAGAGCAGGCCAGCCAGGTAGACAAGGTAAAGAGGAGCGAACACGGCGTCATTACCGATCCGTTTTTTCTTGCGCCCGAAAACAGCGTGCGCGAGGCCGTGGCTCTGATGGAACGCTATAAGATCAGCGGCGTTCCGATTACAAAGAACGGAAAACTCGTCGGGATCCTAACCAACCGCGATCTTCGCTTCGAATCCAATTACGATCAGCCGATCGACAACGTGATGACCAAGAAAAATCTTGTCACTGCACCCGTCGGGACTTCTCTTGAGGATGCGCAGAAGATACTCGGCAAACACAGGATCGAAAAATTGCCCATCGTGGACAAAGACGGGTATCTCAAAGGGCTGATCACGATCAAGGATATCGAGAAAAGCATACAATACCCCAATTCCGCGAGGGATAAAAACGGAAGGCTGCTTGCGGGCGCCGCGGTAGGCAGGGCCGCCAACACGATGGAGCGCATTGCGGCGCTCGTTTCCGCAAAGGTAGACGTGATCACCGTCGACACCGCGCACGGCCATCAGAAAGGCGTTCTGGAAGAAGTATCTCAGATCAAAGCAAAGTATCCCGATTTGCCCGTGATAGCAGGCAACGTGGCGACTGCGGAGGCGACCAAAGCGTTGATCGACGCGGGTGCGGACGTGGTCAAAGTGGGTATCGGCCCCGGTTCCATCTGCACGACGCGCGTCGTTGCGGGGATCGGCATGCCGCAGTTGACGGCGATCATGGACTGTGCAGAACAGGCGGATAAAATGGGCAAGCGCATTATTGCGGACGGCGGCGTCAAGTACAGCGGAGATATCGTGAAGGCACTCGGCGCGGGCGCGTCCGTCGTCATGATCGGAAGCCTGTTTGCAGGTACGCTCGAAAGTCCCGGCGAAATTGAGATATATCAGGGAAGAAATTTCAAAGTTTACAGGGGTATGGGGTCGCTCGGCGCCATGGCCGCAGGCGGAAACGACCGGTATTTCCAGGATGGATCGAGAAAATTCGTTCCCGAAGGTGTGGAAGGCCGCGTGCCTTATAGGGGCAAACTTGCGGATATCGTGTTCCAGATGCTGGGAGGCCTGCGTGCGGGCATGGGATATTGCGGCATGCACACGGTAGATGAATTGCGCAAAAACGCGAAATTCGTGCGCATTACGAACGCTTCGCTGGTCGAAAGTCACCCGCACGATATTTCTATAACGAAAGAATCCCCCAACTACAGCCCGAGGGGTTGACAAAAAGGAAGAAACGTGACGATGTACCGCGAAGGACGATGCGGTACATCGTTTTTGTAGGGCATAGGTTGCCGGAAACAGAGGTTTAAGAATGAAACATGAAAGAGTACTGGTCCTCGATTTCGGAGGGCAATACAATCAGCTGATCGCAAGGAGGGTCCGTGAGCAGAACGTATACTGCGACCTGATGCCTTCGGATATGGGGCTTGAAAAGATCAGGGAATACGCCCCTGCGGGGATCATTTTTACGGGCGGACCGAACAGCGTATACGAAGCGGGCGCGCCCGATATCGACGAAAAAATATTTGAACTGGGGATCCCGATTTTGGGTATCTGCTATGGGTGCCAACTGATCGCGCATAAACTCGGAGGCCGCGTTTCGCATGCGGATACGCGCGAATACGGCAAAAGCGAGATCTCCTACGGGAAGAGCAAACTGTTTGACGGCGTCTCTTCCGAGAACGTGTGCTGGATGAGCCATACAGATTACGTGAGCGAGGTACCCGACGGCTTCCGCGTGAGCGCAAAGACAAAAACCTGTCCCGCGGCCGCCTTTGAGGACGAGGAGCGGAAAATTTACGGTATCCAGTTCCATACGGAAGTGCACCACACGTTGGAAGGGGATAAGATCCTGCACAACTTTTTGTATCGCGTCTGCAACGTGTCGGGCGACTGGACGATGTCGAATTTCGTGGAGGAACAGACGCGCCTGCTCAAAGAAAAACTTGCGGGAAAAAAAGTGCTCTGCGCGCTGAGCGGCGGCGTGGACAGCGCGGTCGCGGCCGCGCTCGTGTATCGTGCGGCGGGGGAAAACCTTACCTGCGTTTTTGTCGATCACGGGCTTTTGCGCAAGGGTGAGGCGGAAGAAGTCGTTTCCGTTTTCCGCGACGATATGGGCATGAACTTGATCAAATCGGACGCGAGGGAGCGCTTTTTGACGAAACTCAAGGGGGTGTCCGAACCGGAACAGAAACGCAAGATCATCGGAGAAGAGTTTATCAAAGTTTTCGAAACGGAAGCAAAAAAGATCGGTGCGGTCGATTTTCTCGTGCAAGGGACCATTTACCCCGACGTGATCGAAAGCGGCAAGGGCGCTTCTGCCGTGATCAAGAGCCATCACAACGTAGGAGGGCTTCCTTCCGTGGTGGACTTCAAAGAGATCGTGGAGCCTTTGCGCGACCTTTTCAAAGACGAGGTGCGTAAGGTCGGAAAAGAACTGGGGCTTCCCGATTCCGTCGTGCAGAGACAGCCCTTTCCCGGCCCCGGGCTTGCGATCCGGATCATGGGAGAGGTGACGGAGGAAAAACTGAAAACGCTGCGCGACGCGGATTTTATTATGCGCGAAGAAATTGCGCGCGCGGGACTGGACAGGGAGATCTGGCAGTATTTTGCGGTCATCACTTCCACTTCGACGGTGGGCGTGATGGGGGATGCGAGAACGTACGAACCCGTGATTGCGCTTCGTGCCGTCACTTCCGTCGACGCGATGACTGCTGATTGGGCGCATATTCCCTATGAAGTCCTCGAAAAAATTTCCAACCGCATCATCAACGAAGTGGATCATGCCAACCGCATTGTGTACGATATTACCAGCAAACCGCCCGCGACCATCGAGTGGGAGTAATAAACCGTGGAATATAAAAAATTCGGCGGCTTTTATGCCGTCAGATTGGACAAGGGCGAGGAGATCCTCGCAAAACTCAAAGAGTTTGCGGTAAAGGAAAACGTCGTTTTCGCGCGGGTGAGCGCGATCGGTGCGGTCGGTTTGTTCACGGCGGGCGTTTTCGATACGGCTGCAAAGCAGTACCGCTCGAATGAGTTCAATGGAAATTTTGAGATCGTGTCTCTTTCGGGAACGATCGACAGGATGGACGGCAATTTTTATGCGCATTTGCATATGAGTGCGGGCAACGAAAGGGGCGAGGTGTTCGGAGGACATCTGAACCGCGCCGTCATAAGCGCGACTTGCGAGATGATCGTATCGCTTATAGACGGTGAAACGGACAGACAGTTTGACGAAGAAGTCGGACTGAATCTTTGGAGGTTCTGAAAAAACACCGCCGCCGCATGCGCCGTCTGCGATGCGGCGGGGCGCGTGTAAAACTCGACAGGCGGGGGACCGGAAGAACAGGCAATGAAGATCGCGCTTTTGCAGATACTGCCCTCAGGCGGGCAAGAGGAAAACCGAAAAAAGGGAGAGCAATGGTGCCGCCGCGCAAAAGCGGCCGGTGCGGATATTGCGCTGTTTCCCGAAATGTGGAATTGCGGCTATCGCATTCCCGAAGATACCGCCGAACGCGACAGGCTTGCCGTGCCCGCAGACGGCGAGTTTGTTTCTTCATTCGGGCGTTTGGCAAAAGAATTGGAGATGGCGATCGGCATCTCCTTCCTGGAAGAATACAGGCCTTCGCCGCGCAATTCTTTCCGCCTTTTCGACAGGTTCGGCAATTGCGCGCTGCACTATGCCAAAGTGCATACGTGCGATTTCGGGGAAGAAAAGGTGCTGACTGCGGGAAAGGATTTTTATGTTGCCGATCTGGATACCGCGGAAGGGATGGTAAAAGTCGGGGCGATGATCTGTTATGACAGAGAGTTTCCCGAGAGCGCGCGGATTTTGATGCTGAAAGGGGCGGAACTTGTTCTGGTTCCCAATGCCTGCCCGATGGAGATCAACAGGCTGTCGCAGTTGCGCGCCCGCGCTTTTGAAAATATGATCGCGATTGCGACGGCGAATTATCCGGCAGGACAGCCGGACTGCAACGGACATTCCACCCTTTTCGACGGGATCGCATATCGGCCGGTGGAACAGGAGGCCAGGGATACGCTCGTTTTAGAGGCGGACGAAGAAGAGGGCCTGTTTACGGCAGAGGTTTCCTTGGCGGAACTGAGGGAATATCGTCGGGTTGAAGTACACGGAGATGCGTACCGCCGCCCGAAGCGCTATAAAATACTGACGAAAAACATAAAAAAGCCGCCCTTTGTTCGGGAAGATTACAGAAACTGACCGGCGATCGCGGCAAATGAAACATTTTTACGGAGGATGATAACATGGAAAACAACAGGCGGCCGGACAATATGGAACGCATTTCGGATGCGCGGCTTGCACAGGCGTTCATCGACGAGCAGATCGGAAAGATCAGGGAGCAGGTAGGAGATAAAAAAGTGCTCCTCGCACTGTCGGGAGGGGTGGATTCTTCCGTTGTTGCGGCGCTCCTCATCAAGGCGATCGGTAAAAATCTCGTCTGCGTGCACGTCAACCACGGCCTTCTGCGCAAGGGTGAGCCCGAACAGGTGGTCGAAGTGTTCAGAAATCAGATGAATGCGAATCTCGTCTACGTCGATGCGGTCGATCGCTTTCTCGATAAACTGGCCGGCGTGGCCGAACCCGAACAAAAGCGCAAGATCATAGGCGCCGAATTTATCCGCGTGTTTGAAGAAGAGGCGAGAAAACAGCAGGGGATCGAATTTCTCGCGCAGGGCACCATTTATCCGGATATTTTGGAGAGCGGCCCCGTCAAGGCGCATCATAACGTCGGCGGGCTGCCCGATGATCTGAAATTCGAACTCGTCGAGCCGCTCAAGTTTTTGTATAAAGACGAAGTGCGCGTCGTGGGCAAAGCGTTGGGGCTGCCCGATAACATGGTGTACCGTCAGCCTTTCCCCGGCCCCGGACTGGGCGTGCGCTGCCTCGGCGCGATCACGCGCGACAGGCTGGAAGCCGTGCGCGAATCGGACGCAATCCTCAGGGAAGAGTTTGCAAAGAACGGGCTGGAAGGCAAGGTGTGGCAGTATTTTACCGTTGTGCCCGATTTCAAATCCGTCGGCGTGAAAGACGGAAAACGTACTTTCGAATATCCCGTGATTCTGCGCGCGGTAAACACCAAAGACGCGATGACGGCGACGGTAGAAGACGTGCCTTTTGCGCTTCTTCAGCATATCACGGACCGGATCACGAAAGAAGTGAAAGGCGTCAACCGCGTCCTGTACGATCTGACGCCGAAGCCTACGGGAACGATTGAGTGGGAGTAAGTTATGGCGGGAAACGGGCAGGCGGCCGAAAGAGATTATCAGTTTGACAACATCAGATTGTTGCTCATATTTTTTGTCGTTTTCGGACACCTGCTCGAAAGTTTTGCCATCGGAAGCCTTTTGTACAGGTTTATTTACTCTTTTCATATGCCTGTATTTATTTTTATCAACGGATATTTTGCAAAATTTGATCCGAAAAAGACCCTTCTTTCCTTACTGCTTCCGTATTTGCTGTTTCAGGTCCTGTACTTCTTTTTTTATGCGGCGCTCTATCACAACGGAAACGGGTTTTCCGATCTGCAGTTTACGACGCCCTGCTGGCTGTTGTGGTATCTGGTCGCGCTGATCGCCTATCAACTGATCCTGCCGTTTATTTCAACGGAGAATAAAGCGGCGCAGGGAGCGATCTTATTGGCGAGCGTGGCTGTTTCGCTGCTTTCCGGATGCGGCCAGGGATTCGGATATTTTTTGTCGCTGTCGAGGATCTTCGCCTTTTTGCCCTTTTTCGTCGCGGGATTTTATCTTAGGAAAAATCAGAAATTGCTTTTTTCCATAAGGCAAGAAGGCGGGCTCTGCGTGAGCGCTGCCTCCTTTTTGATCCCCGTAGCGGTATTTCTTTTCTTGCATTTCGACGGGGCAGTGACGCGCAACGTGCTGTACGCCAGCAGTTCTTACGGAGGCGGGTATACGCTCAGAATGCGTGCGGGCTTGTCCGTGATCGCTTTTGCCTGGATTTTCTTTTTTCTGCGCGTGATGCCGAGAGGAAAGATTCCATTCTGTACGGTGTGCGGGGCGAATACCTTTTCCGTCTATTTGTTGCACGGATTTTTGGTGCGCCTGATGGCAAAGGGAGGGATATTCACTTTTTCGCCGTGGCTGAACGTGCTGATTGCCGCTTTATTTGCGATCGCAATCGTTGCGGCTTTCGGAAACAAGTGGGTAGGCAGAGTTTTCGGTTTTGTATTTACTTTTCAGTGGGTGGAAAAAATATTCGCGCATATCAGTCGGGTGAAACGGGAAGCGTATATAGATCGCGTTTCCTGAGTTGTTTTTTTGGCGGGAGCGCGTTTAAAACGGAGGATATAATATGGGGGAAAAGAAATTTGCGAATGAGGAGGAAAAAATCAGAGCGGGAATTTTATTTTGTCCTGCTGCCCCCGAATTAAAGGCGATCAAACTGAAAACGCATAACCTGAATGTGGATTACAATCATACGCATGAAGACGAGTCGGAAAAACGCGCGGAGATTCTATCCGAGATGCTCGGTGCGTTGGGTGAGGGAAGTTTTATTCAGGGCCCCGTTGCCTTTCATTACGGGAAGCACACAAAGATCGGAAAAAATTTTTTCGGGAATTTTAATCTGACAATACAGGATGATGCGGAGGTTGTGATCGGAGATGACTGCGATTTCGGCCCGAACGTGACGATCGTGACACCTCTTCATCCCATGCGGGCAAATGAACGAAAGTCAATGCGGACTGCAGACGGCCAGGAAAAACATCTTTGTTATGCAAAGCCCGTGCATATCGGCAACGGCTGTTGGCTGGGCGCTTCGGTTACCGTTTGCCCGGGGGTTACGATCGGAGATCGCTGTGTGATCGGGGCGGGTAGCGTCGTAACGAGAAACATCCCTTCGGACAGTTTTGCCGCGGGCGTGCCGTGCAGAGTGATCAGGAAGATCACTTCGGCGGACAGTATGGCGAACAGGCCGGATATTTTAGCGGATAACGCGGTTTTAAACTCGGATGGGTAACTGCCCGTAATATTTTGCGGATCATTATGGTTTTATAAACAAAACAAATAAAAACGTCTATTATTCCGATACCTTTGTGAAAATTTTCGCAAAGGTATTTCTTTTTGCCGGAGAATATGTTATACTAAATCAATGGCTTTTTGCCGTTGGGGGGATCTATCGTTTCGCCCCCGTGGGAGAACTTATGTCGGAATTGACGCGCGAAGAGGTAAATGAACTGATCCGCCCTAAAAAGAATCCGGATAAACAGTTTTATCTGGATCTGCTGGATGCCGGACTGCAGTGGGATTACGAGGAAAAACATCTGCGTGCGGTCATGTATCTGCTCAAAGTTTGCTATATCAATAAATTGAAAATCAAGATTGCGGCGAACAAGGAAGAGATCGGGCAGATCAAGGCGGATGAAAATCTTTCGGCGGAAAATTACAGGCGCATCATTCAACTGAATGCGGAGATCAGGGGATGGCGGGAAGAAACGGAAAGTTATAAAAGTTTTTTTACGGAGCCGTACTTTGCACGCATGGACCTTGTGGATCCCATCGAAGGATATAACAGTTATTATATCGGCAAAAGAGGGGATATTAACCTCGAGATCGTGGATTGGCGCGCGCCGCTTGCCAGAAAATATTATCAGAAAAGCCAGATCAATTTTTCTATCAACGAATATGACTACAGGCTAATCCTGCGAAGGGCGCTGCGCACGGCGAACGGGAAACTGATCGATTTCAAAAACGAATATCTCAGCCTGAGAGACTACCTTACAAAGGAAGAGATCGGCGGAAGAGACGAGGAGATCATCTTTGACCCTTATCTGAAAGAGATCCTCCGTTCGAAAAAGGAACAGTCGGAAATTTCTGACATTATCGAGACGATACAGGAAAAGCAATACGAGATCATCACAAAACCCGAGAGGGAAAGTTTCGTCGTGCAAGGCTGTGCGGGCAGCGGAAAAACGATGATCTTGCTGCATCGGCTGAGTTTTCTTATGTACAACAACGAAAAACTGAAGCCGCGGGACGTTCTGGTGATCACGCCGAGCGATTCGTTCAATGCATTTATCGACGAGCTTTCCGCCGTGCTGGAGTTGGAAAAGGTCAAAACGAATACGATCGATTCATATTTCGTGCAACTTCTGAAAAACGAAGGCGTGGATATAGAAGATAAAATTTCCGATCTTCCCGTGCCCGAGGAATATCTGGAATATATCTATTCGGAAAAATTTCTGGCGGATACCGAGAAAAAACTGGGCAGGATATACGACGGGATCGCGGGGCTGTTTTTGAGCGAAGAATGCGCGGATATGATTTCGGGCGTGGCCGAAGATCTGAAATCTCAGATCGAGGAGTTCGGATATATCAAAAACGCCAGCGTGCGCGTGCGCCGCGCGGTTTTGGGCGAAATCAAGGAACGGCCGGAGGGCGGGCTCTTTTATACCAAACCATTCCGCGCTCTGATGAACGAAGTGACCGCGGCGGAGGAATTTTTGTCCGTTTCGCTCCGCAGCGAAAAGATAAAAAATTTCAATTATTTTTACGGCAGGATCCTCGCTTTTTACCGCGCAGGTACGGCGATCTCAAAATCACTGGCCAAAATCGTCGGCGACGCGCTGCAGGATCTGAGCGCCTTGAAAGAGGCGATCGGGCACGAGATCGCGGATCTGAAAAGATATAAGATCCATAAAAACGGGATCGAAGTCGAGACTTATTCGGACAGGATCGAAAGGCGCAGGCAACTGTTGGATGAGATCGAAAATACGGGAAACAGGATCCGCAGGATCGGCGATCTGTCCGTTTCTTTCTGTGAGTTGTTTGATACGCTGAAAGGCAACGCTTACTTTACGAAAATAGGCAAATGCGAAACGCATCTGGAACTTGCGCGCCTGTTCTATAAGGATATCGTGCGCAAGGTGAAGGACAAATACCATATTCCCAGAGGGATGGTCCGCAGCGACGCTTTTGTGCTGTGCCTGATCCTGACTCTGCTCGGGAAAAGCCTTGAACCGCGTTTCGGCATGGTGTTTGTGGACGAGGGACAGGACATTTCCGTCAGCGAATACCGCCTTCTGAAAAGGATTAATCCCGACGCGGCGTTCAATATCTACGGGGATCTGGCGCAGAACATTACAAAATTCCGCGGCGTGGACGATTGGAAAAAGATTTCCGCGGGAAATATCTATACGCTCAACCAAAATTACAGGAATACGAACCAGATCGTGGAATTCGTTGCAAAAGCGATCGATATAGACATGCGCCCGATCGGCTTTGACGGGCCGGAGGTGATCGGGGTCGGCGTGCGCGGGATCAACGCATTTTTCAAAGATAAAAAGGGGCTGAAAGCGATCATCGTTTCAGATGGAGAATTGGAAAAGTATCGCAGAAAAAGTTATAATCTTTTGCGGGATACGGGCAAAATTTCTAAAAAGAGAATCAATCTTATGACCGTATATGAATCGAAGGGACTGGAATTTACCTGTGTGGCGGTCGCCGATGCGCGCATGACGGCACATGAAAAATATATCGCCTATACGCGCGCGCTGAAAGAACTTGCGATCATTGACGGAGACGGAGGATATGCGAAATAATTATTTGCTGGACGCGGACGAGACGATCCTCGATTTTGTACGCGCCTCAAAAGAGAGCCTTGCCGAGGCGATGCGGGAATTGAACATCCCTTACAGGGATAGCGATTACGCAGTATACAAGCGGTTCAACGACGCCGTATGGCGCGAGTACGAACGGGGGACTCTTTCGAAGAAAGCGCTCATGACGGAACGGTTCGTCCGGTTTTTCGATTATCTGAAGGTCGTGGCTGACGTCGGAAGGGCAAACGAAATATATTTCGGCAGAATTTGCCGTTCGGGCTATCTGCTGGACGGTGCGATGGAATTTTTGCTCGAGCTGAAAAAGAGGGGTAAAATTTTTCTGATCACCAACGGCACGCCTGCCGCGCAGTACGGAAGATTGGATTCGCTGGGTTTGAGAGATTTTTTCGACGGGATCTACGTTTCCGACGAAATCGGGTTTGCAAAGCCGGACAGGCGGTTTTTTGAATACGTGCTCGGGGACGCAGGATTGAAGAGGGAGGAATGCCTAGTGATCGGCGATTCCGTTTCTTCGGATATCGCGGGCGCGAACAATGCGAATATTCTGTGTATCCGCTATAATCCGAAAAAACTGCCTGCGGAAGGGGCGAAGGCGGACTTTGAGGCGGATTCATATGAAAAAATACTTGCAATTGCAGACAGATTGAATTCGGAGGCGGTATAGAAGAGAGCGCGGAGGGGAATAATCCCTCCGTTTTTGTTTTCCGGCGGCTGTCTGTTTTTGCCGCCGTTACTTGCCAATTTTGGGATAATGTGTTATAATTGTAAACGAATCGAAACAATGATTCGAAAGAATCAAAGGGAGTATCGGACATGGCAGGAAAAAGATCGGGAAAAAGCGCGGTCAAGGAGAGTTTGGCTCTGAAATATAAGGTCCAGCAATACATGGGGTATGCCGAATATTTCAGCCGCGTTCCGCTGTTTCTCACGCTGCAGATCGTCAATTCGGGTTCGGAAGCGATTGAAAACATAGACGTTGTCATCGAGAGCGCGGACGGGCTGATCCTGCCCTTTTCAAAACATCTTGATGAGATCCCGTTCGAAAGCGCGGTCGAAATCAATGCCAAAAACGTGATCTCGCCGCTGTATCTTACGGAAATTTCGGAAAAGACGGTTTCCTCCATCTCGCTGAAGGTTTTTCACGGAAAAGATCTCGTTATGGAAGAGCGCGCACAGGTGACGGTGCTTCCTTTCGATTATTGGTGCGGAAGGGAGGGGAACCCCGAGTTGTTGTCCTGTTTTTGCAGGCCGAAGATCGCCGATTGCCTGAAAGTCCTTTCCGATGCGCAGGAACAACTGAAAAAATGGGGCGTGGTGTGCGAATGGCGCGGTTATCAGGAGGGGGACAAAAACAAGATCCGCCAGATCGCCGCGGCGATCTACGCGGTCATTAAAAAGCAGGCGATCGAAAAATCTGCCGCGGAATACAATTACGACGATCCCGTGCCCGTCGGAGATATCACGAAAATCATAAAAAACAAGGTCGGATCTTCCTTCGAAATGGCGCTTTTTGTCGCTTCCTGTTTCGAGTGCGCAGATCTGCATCCCGTTATCACGGTTGGGGAAAAGAGCGTTTCCTGCGGCGTGTGGCTGTACGATAACTGTTTTTCCGACAGCGTTGGCGACGATACCGTGCTTTTGCAGAAATATATTTCGGGCGGGATCAACAATATCAGCATGTTCGATACGGAAGACGTTTTTGCCGGACATAACGTCAATTATACCGTATCCGAAAAGCACTTTGCGGAAAAGTTGGACAGCGGATATTACGACACCGTGATCGACGTAAAGAGATGCCGCCTGGCACGTATTTATTCTCTGCCGCTCAAAGTGATGGGGATTAAGGGCTACGAGTTGCTCGGCGAAGAGGACATCAGCGTCGACGCGGCGCCCAAAAATATTTTCGGTTTCAAAAAACTCAGTTTTGACGGGAAGGCCACGAAGAACAAGCAGTGGGAGCGCAGGCTTCTGGACCTATCTTTAAAAAATTCTCTTCTGAATTTCAAACCCGAAAAAAACACTCTGCATATTATCTCTTCCGACCCGAATGCTACGTATGATGCGCTCAGCCAGGGGATTCCCTTCTATCTTTTGGAAAAGACTGCGGACGTGAGGGGGATTGTGGCGGACGACGATTATTTTTCCGGTTCTTCCAAACTCAGCGTATTGTCCGAACTGATCGGCGTAGAACTGAAAAACAAGCGCCTTCGCACTTATTCGGAGCGGGAGGAAATGGGGGATACCCTGCGTTTTCTCATCAAAAAAGCGAAGACGGCCGAAGAGGAAGCGGGCGCAAACGTGCTGTTTCTGGCGTTCGGCTTTCTCAAATGGTATGCCTCCGGCGACGGAGAGGCAAAGTACGCCCCCTTGGTCCTGTGTCCCGTAAAAATTATCCGGAGCAAAGGGGGGAAGGGATATTCCGTTGCCGTTTCGGAAGAGGGACTGCAGTTTAACAGTACTTTGCTCGAATTCCTTTTGCGCGAATTCAAAATCGATATAAGGGGACTGGAAAATATTTCTTCGGGTATCAAGATCTCTGAGATCCTTGCAATGGTCAGAATGGAGATCCTGAACATGAAAAATTGGGACGTGCTCGAAGAAGTTTATCTTGCAAACTTTTCCTTTGCGCGCTACGCGATGTGGAACGATGTCCGGAAGAATATCGATAAATTCCGCAAGAATGCGCTCGTGCGCTCTCTGCTCAACAACCGGCTGGAAATCGAAGGGAACGTATTCGAGGACAAGGCGGAGGACGATTATCCGCTGTCGGAGATTTTACTGCCGCTTATGGCGGACAGTTCGCAGTTTTCCGCGATCGCAGAGGCGGCAGAGGGTAAAACTTTCGTTTTGCACGGGCCGCCCGGAACGGGAAAAAGCCAGACGATCACGAATATCATCGCCAACTGCCTGAATAAAAACAAGCGCGTCCTTTTCGTTGCGGAAAAACAGGCGGCTTTGTCTGTCGTAAAAAAGAGGTTGGATTCCATCGGGTTGGGAGATTTCTGCCTCGAAGTGCATTCCAATAAATTGGACAAAGCGGAACTCCTGAAAAAATTGGACACGACGCTCTCGCTGCTTCCCGAAAGCGATGAGGCGGGGTTTGCCGCAAAGGGAGAACAGTTGGAAGAACTTCGGACGGCTTTGAACGAACCCGTCGCCGCGCTGCACAAAAAGCGCAGGCTGGGCGTTTCCGTCTACGAAGCCATCCTGATTTACGAAAAAAATAAGAACGCGCCCGACGTTTTGGATATCGAGAGCACTTTTTACGACAGCCTGACGAAGGAGAAACTGGAAAATTACGAGCAGATGCTGCTGGACGTAGCGGCGGCTGCGAAGAGTTGCGGCGGGGCTTACCGTTCTCCCTTCGACAACGTGAATTTATACGAATACGATGCGGGCGTGCGCAACAACGTGTACTATTCCGCGGAAGTTCTGCTCGCGGAAATCAAGCATCTGAAAAGTTATCTGAGCCTTATGCTCGACTTTTACAGACAGCGCATCAGCACCTTTACGCTGAAAAAACTGTCCACCCTCGTGCAGTTGATCGAAGTGCTGCGAGGCGATGAGATCAAAAAATATTTCGACTGCGACGAGAGCGAGTTTTTTGTCTTTTTCAATGCAAACAGGCGGCTGGACAGACTGCTCGGGAATTATTTCAAAAATTTCAAAAACCTGATCGACATCGACTGCGACCCCGCGGTCGTTGAACAGGAACTTGACAACTGGGGCGAAAATTACAAGAGTTCCAAGGTGCTCGGGGGGCTTGCGAAACGTCTGCGCCGCAGCGCTTTCGGAAAACTGACGGAAACGGAAGAACTCAAATACATCGGGATCGTCGCCCAAATTTACGAAGATCTGCAACTGGTAAAGAGCAATACGGGGCTTGCGGCGAATTTTACCGACCGCGGCGGAAAGATCAATTTCAGAAAGAGGGAAGAGTTCCTTGAAGCACTCATGCAGATGCACGCGCTTTGCGAGGGTATTTTTATGGATTACAATGCGGATAGTTTTAACAGCGTCTGCGTGAAATCCGTAAGCGCCGGATACGCACAGCCCGTATTGAGCGGCCTGAAACAGGCGATCGCCGGCTTTGAAAACGGCATGCACAGTTTTTGCAATGTCGTAGGGGCCGAGTCGGACAAATACGACGACGAGGACGTGCTCGACTATTTCGGGATCAAGGCGGGCGCTCTGATCGATAATATCGATATGCTTGCATCCTGGTGCCAGTATAAAAAAATATCGAGAGATCTGGATGCGGAAGGGCTTTCGTTTATCACCGATTCTTTGGAGAAGGGGGCAATTTCTTCGGACAATATCCTCGACAGTTTCCGCAAGAACGTATACCGCAACTTTTTGGAAACGAATATCGGCGCGGACCCCGTGCTTTCCAAATTTTCCGCCTCTGTGCTCGAAGAGAAGATCGAGCAGTTCAAGAGCCTCGACGAACAGTATACGCGACTTGCGAAGGAGCATATCCGGAATCTGCTCGTTTCCAACCTTCCCACTACTTCTACGGAGGGGAGCCTGAGCCTGGAAGTGCTCGCTTTCCAGCGGATCGTGAAGAGCAATATGCGCGGAATGACGCTCAAACAGTTTTTTGCGGAAATACCGGAACTTTTGAGAAAACTTGCCCCGTGCATGCTCATGAGCCCGATCACCGTTTCGCAGTACCTTGCGGCGGAACCGGACCTTTTTGATCTCGTGATCTTCGACGAGGCGTCGCAACTGCCCACGAGCGAGGCGATCGGCGCGATCGCGCGCGCAAAGAGTGCGGTCATCGTGGGCGATCCCAAACAACTTCCGCCTACTTCTTTCTTCAGTTCCGGTTATGTGGATGAGGAAAACCTCGATGCGGAAGATCTGGAGAGCATCCTCGACGATTGCCTGGCTTTAAGCATTCCGGAAAAGCATCTCAACTGGCACTATCGGAGCAAACACGAGAGCCTGATCGCCTTTTCCAATATCATGTATTACGGGAACAAACTCTGTACCTTCCCTTCGCCCGATGCGTTGGAGAGCAAGGTCCGCCTTGCGCTCGTGGAGGACGGGGTTTACGACAGGGGCTTTACAAAGCGCAACAAGGCGGAAGCGGAGGCGCTCGTCGCGGAAGTGATCAGGCGGCTGAAGGATCCGAAACTTTCGCATTCCAGCATCGGGATCGTCACGTTCAGCACGGCACAGCAGGATTATATCGAGCGCAGGCTGACGGACGCGCTCGTCAAAAACAAACTGGAAGATGCCGCGTACGAACGCGAAGAACCGCTGTTTGTCAAAAATCTTGAAAACGTACAGGGCGACGAACGCGATGTGATCCTGTTTTCCGTATGCTACGGCCCGGACAGGGCGGGCAGAGTTTCCCTCAATTTCGGACCGCTCAATCAGATCGGCGGATGGCGGCGTCTGAACGTCGCGGTCTCCCGCGCAAGGGAAGAGATGATCGTATTTTCGTCCATGACTTCGGCGATGATCAATCTTGCCAAGACGAACAGCAAGGGCGTCGCGGGACTGAAAGCCTTCCTTGAATTTGCAGAGAAGGGCAAAACGACGCTTGCGATCAATGCGGAAGAACTCAAGGCGGGACGGAGCGGAATCGGAAAATATATCGCGAAAGAATTGCGCAATTACGGTTACGAATGCCGGTACGACGTGGGCGTATCCGATTTCAAGATCGACTGCGCGGTCGTGGATCCCAAAAACAAAAAGCGCTTTATTCTCGCCATCGTATGCGACGGCGCTACGGCTTTCAGGTCGAGCGCGAAAGACCGCAATATTTTGCAGATACAGACTTTGAAACTGAACAACTGGAACGTCGTGCGTCTGTTTACGATCAGTTTTATCAACAATCCGAAACGTGAGATCAAGAGGATCAAAGATATTTTGGATCGTCTGACGGGGACGGATAAGACGGTCAAAGATCATCTTGCAAAATACAGAAAAAATTACCGCTATGCGAAACTCGAACCGCAAAACTATATGTCCGCGTTCGTTACGGGCGGAGAAAACGACGGGGAGATCCTTTCAAGGCTCAAGTCTATCGCGGCTGCGGAAGAGCCCATCAGCGACAGGTTTTTGATGAAACGCTGCCTTGCATCTCTCGGGATCCTGAAATACGGAGGGAAAGTAGAAGAACGCATGCGCGGACTGATCGGATTGTGCGATCTGAAACGGGACGAACTGTGCGGAAGAACGTATCTGCGCAAAACGGATAAGTGTCTCGCCTGCGATTTTTACCGCGTGGAGAGCGAGCCGCTGCGCAAATCGGAAGAAGATTTTACGCCTTATGAAATGATCGCATTGATCAGAGGACTGCTTGAAAACAGGGTGAGTTTATATATCGACGAACTGCTGCCCCTCGTATTTGCGGAACTGAAGATCGCCCGCCCCAGCGATAAACTGACTGAGTTTGTGCAGGAGTGTATACAGTTGGGCGTGGAGAGAAATTTATTTATCAGATCGATCAGCGACAGGATCAGTTTGTGCTGAGATCGGCGGCAGACCGTGCGGGAATCCGTATCGGGCTGCCGCTTTTTTACGGAAGAGAAAATGACGGATTTTTGCGAGCGGAAAAACGATCATAAATTGTATAAAGGGGACAGGATCATTAACTTTCGGCCGCTGTTCTTTTTTGCGTTGGCGCTCGCCTGCGGGATCGCCCTCTCTTTTTATTTCAGCCTGTACGCTTTGATCGCAGGCGGGGCGGTCCTTGCTGCGGGAGGGGCGATCCTTTTCTTCTTCCGCAGGAAACTGCCTTTGAAAAGAACTGCTTTCCTGATCTTGGCCCTCGTTTTGGCGATCTGTACAGGTGCGCTGACTTTACACGGCGTCCGCCGGAATTACGAAAATGCCGCACCCGTGCAAGAGCGTTGCTTTATTACGGGCAGGGTGTGCGAGACTTCAGTCGGGGACTATGGCTGGAGACTCACGCTCGAAGACGTGAATTTTTTGACCGCAGAACGGTCTTTCGATACGGATTTCTGCCTTTCCGTCTATGTCTACGGGGAAGAGAGATACCGTACGGGAATGCGCGTCGCTTTTGCGGCCGACGTTACTACGGAAGATTTTATTTCTTACGGAAGGATCAATGTGAATGCGGTGATCGGCGGCGTAAAATACAGGGCCGCCGTGTCATCGGAAAACGTGGAAATCCTAGAAGAAAAAACGGAAGTGTTCGGCGCCGTGCGCGACCGGCTTTACGACGTCTTGTTTTCTTCTATGGAAAAATCGGAAGCGTCCGTCGCCTACGCGATGCTCACAGGAGACAGCGGATTTATCGACGAAGGAGATCTGCAGAATTTCCGCTACGGCGGCGTAGCGCATATTTTTGCTGTTTCGGGCCTGCATATCGGTATTATTTACGGATTGCTGCGCTTGCTTTTCAAAAAAGTACGACTGCATCCAATCGTCAGCCTTGTTCTTACGGCGGGTATCCTCGTTTTTTATGCGGGCGTCTGCGGATTTTCGCCCTCATCCGTGCGCGCGCTGACCATGTGCCTTATTTTATACGCCTCGGAACTGGCAGGCGTCGCGTATGATAAACTGAATTCCGTTTCCGCCGCCGCCATCGTAGTGTTGCTGATCAATCCCGTCTATCTCTTTTCGGTCGGCTTTCAACTTTCCGTTGCCGCGGCTGCCGGGATCATCGTGGTGGGAGGCTGCCTTTTCCGTGCGCTTTCCCGCGTACGTTTTCTGCCGAAAAAGTTTTCTTCGGCCGTTTCCGTCGCGCTGTCCGCGCAAATCGCAACTTTTCCGATCTTGCTCGACTCGTTCGGCTATGTTTCGGCGGTCAGCCTGGTTTTGAATCTTGTGTTCATCCCTCTGATCAGTTTCGTTTATTCCGTTCTCTTTGTCTGTTCGTTTTTGGCTTGCGTATTGCCCTTTGCGGCGGACGTGATTCTGTTTCTGCCGAAAATTCTGCTCGCCCTCGCCGTGACGCCCATCGTGGCGCTTGACTGGAAGATCCTTTTGATCAGCGGCTTTTCCTTCGGTACGGCGATGCTTTTCTGGTATTTGTTTTTCTTTTTTCTGTCGGATAAAATCAATCTGAAGCCGGTACCCAAATGTATCGGCGCTTCGGCGATTGCGATCGCGTTTGCCGTCTGTATCGCTGCGGAAAACATATTTCCCGGATTTCCAGGTTATATTCAGGTCTCTTCCGTATACGGAACGGATATCGTGCTTTTGCGCGCATCCGGGAAAAATTATTGCGTCGTTACGGGAGAATTATCTTTGCCCTATACGGAAAGAATATTGATGAAGGAGGGGATCGATTCGCTCGACGGCGTCCTGTTGGCGTGCGATGCGAAGACTGCAAACATTGTGCTTCCCGTACTGTTGAAAGCGGCGGATTGCGAACGGGCTTATATTTCCTCGGAAGCGGGCCTTGCGGATTCCTTTCATTCCGTCGAAACGACAGAGGTTTCCCGTTCCGTTTTCCTGAATCCGTTTGCCGCCGCGTTCGTCGGAACGGCGGGCGTTCTTATCAGCGGGTGGGGAGCGGATATTCTGATCTGCGCAGAAGGATACGGCGAAATGGCGGAAGAAGATTTGCCCGCCTGCGATATCCTGATCGCAGATGCGTTCAATGCAGAAATATGCGAACGCGTCAGCCCGTCTGTCGAGATCTATTTTGACAAAACGAAAGATAAAATCAATGTTACCGAACGGGGAGACTTGCAAATCGGCGTAAAAAATGATATAATTGCCGTAAAAGGAAACAGGTTTTTTCATGAAGTTCGTATTGTTTAAAAAAAGCCTTGAATCGGGCGCGGCTCCCATCTATCTTTTCGAAGGGGAGGAGGAATATTTCAAAGAGAGGGGCGAAGAAATGCTGAAGGAAAAGTTTCTTTCTGAGCCTTCACTGAATTTTTCTTCTTTCCGCGGCGAAGGGCTGAAGGGGGCGGAACTTGCGGGGCTGGTTTCCGCGGCGGAAAGTTTTCCGTTTCTCAGCGAAAAGCGCCTCGTCAAGGTGACGGACTTTCATCCTTCCGAAAAGGATTACGAGACCTATCTGAAAAGATACTTTGAAAATCCGCAGCCGAGCACGATCCTGTTTATCGTAAATTCTTCCGCCCCGAAAGGGAAGGGGACGGATCTGAAAAAACTGCCGAACGTGACCTTTGTGGATTGTTCGCGCGCGGACGAAGAGACGGTGATGAGATGGATTTTTACACAGTTCAAGCGGGCGGGGATCCGTGCGGATACGGAGTGCTGTGAACGGATCATGCGGTATTGCCTTGCAGACATGTCGCGCATAGCGGGAGAGACGGAAAAACTCATCGCCTATGCGGGCGAGGGAGGGGCGATCAGCGCGCGGGACGTGGACGAAGTGGTTTACCGCGATACCGATTACAGGATCTATGAAATGACGAACGCGCTTTCCGCCAAAAAC
>DXCO01000025.1 GCA_019115945.1 Candidatus Borkfalkia excrementavium
CGAGAGTATATTGACTATTGGAACAACGAGAGGATCTCTCTCAAACTAAAAGGAATGAGCCCGGTTGGGTACCGAACTCACTACCAAGCATTTTAATTATATTTTTTGTCCAAACTTTGGGGTTCACTTCATTTACGGGCGGCTTTTTACTTTTTATTGTAAAAAGGGCGGTCCGCAGTTCGGGCCGCCCTTTTTCAGGCGCTTACGCGCTCTTTTTGATCACTTCCGGTTTCGCAGTGCCGAGGACGCATTCTCGCGTGATCTTCACTTCGCTGATATTATCGCTGGTGGGGATATCGTACATGACATCCGTCATAAGGTTCTCGATGATGGTGCGCAATCCCCTCGCCCCCGTTTTGAGGCGGATGGCGGTATTCGCGATCTCGCTCACCGCGGCGGGATCGAAGGAAAGTTTCACCCCGTCCATGCCGACCAGTTTCTGATATTGTTTGATGATCGCGTTTTTCGGTTCGGTCAGGATCTTTACGAGCGCCTTTTCGTCGAGCGGCTGCAAACTTACGACGATGGGCACCCTGCCCACAAATTCGGGGATCAGGCCGAATTTGGTCAGATCCTGCGGCTTTACGTCGTCGAGCGCGTCGTAATCCATCTCGCCGTGGCTGCGCACTTTGCCGCCGAACCCGAGAGACGTGTCGTCCTTGCGCTTTTCTACGATTTTATCCAGCCCCACGAACGCGCCGCCGCAGATAAACAGGATATTCGTCGTATCGATGCGCATGCACTCCTGCTGCGGGTGTTTTCTGCCGCCCTGCGGGGGAACGCTGGCGATCGTGCTTTCGATAATTTTCAACAGCGCCTGCTGTACGCCTTCGCCCGAAACGTCGCGCGTGATGGAAACATTTTCGCTTTTCCGCGCGATCTTGTCTATCTCGTCGATATATATGATGCCGCGCTCTGCCTTTTCGATATCGTAATCGGCGTTCTGTATCAGTTTGAGAAGGATATTTTCCACATCTTCGCCCACATAACCCGCTTCGGTAAGCGTGGTGGCGTCCGTCGTGGCAAACGGCACGTTGAGGATCCTTGCAAGCGTGCGCGCAAGAAGTGTCTTGCCGCAGCCCGTAGGCCCCAAAAGCAAAATGTTGCTCTTTTCGATCTCCACTCCGTCGTCGGAAGGCGTGATCTCGCTGTTGATACGCTTATAATGATTATACACCGCGACGGAAAGCACCTTCTTCGCCTTATCCTGCCCGACGATGTATTTGTCGAGTTCCGCTTTGATCTCAGCCGGTTTTTTCAGTTCTACGGTCTCCGCAGACGTGCCCGCGACCGATTTGATCTCTTCGTTGCAGATCTCGATGCATTCGTCGCAGATGTTCAGGCCGTTCGGCCCCGCGACGAGACGCTTTACCTTGCTCTTTTCTTTTCCGCAAAAAGAGCAGAACTGCTGTTCGTCTTTCATGATCTGTTGCCTCCTACAGGTTTTCGCCCATACGGACAAAAACCGCTATCGATGAAGATACCGTTGCCTGCGCGCCCGTGCGCGACCAACAACGGTCTCTTTTGAATTGACTGTTCAGTTATCTGTTATAAAAAACTTTGTCGATCAGGCCGTATTTCTGCGCCTCTTCTGCGGACAGATAATTGTCTCTGTCCGTATCCCGTTCGATCTCCGCGACGCTCTTGCCCGTATTTTCGGACAGGATCCTGTTCATTTTGTCGCGGATCTTGAGGATATGTTCCGCCTGGATCTTGATGTCGCTCGCCTGACCCTGCGCGCCGCCGAGCGGCTGATGGATCATGATCTCGCTGTTGGGAAGGGCGAAACGCTTGCCCTTCGTTCCGCTGGAAAGAAGGAAGGCGCCCATGCTTGCCGCCAGCCCGATGCAGATGGTCGAAACGTCGCAATGGATATACTGCATCGTATCGTAGATCGCAAGCCCTGCGGACACGCTGCCGCCGGGGCTGTTGATGTACAGGCTGATATCTTTGTTCATATCCTTGGCTTCAAGATAGATCAACTGCGCGACGATGGTGTTCGCCATGCCGTCGTTGATCTCGCCCGAAAGAAAGATGATGCGGTCTTCGAGCAACCTCGAATAAATATCGTAAGAACGCTCTCCCCTGCTCGACTGTTCGACGACCATGGGGATCAGATTCATGGAAATATCTTGTTTCATTTTCACTCCTCGCGCCGTTTTGCGCTGTCGGAACATTACTCCGCTTTTTCTTCCTCTTTTTTCGCGGCGGGCTTTTTCGCAGCCGTCTTCTTAGCCGCAGGTTTTTCTTCCCCGCTCTTTTCTTCGGCGGATTTCGCCGCAGATTTTTTTGCGGTCGTCTTTTTCGCGGCGGGTTTCTTCTCCTCCGCCTTTGCCGTCATATTGTTGTTCGCTTTGAGGAAATCAAACAGTTTGTTGATGACGATATCGTTCGCGATATATTCCCTCTGCGAATCGCTCACGTCTTTTTTGTAATCTTCCAGCGATTTGCCCGCAGACTTGGCAAACTCTTCAAGTTTCGCCTCGATCTCGGCGTCCTCTGCCTTGATGTTCTCCTCGCGGATGATCTTGTCGATGACGAGTTGGCTCTTGACCGTCTCTTCCGCCTGCGCGCGGTAGCCCTTGCGGAAATCTTCCATCGTCGTGCCCATGTATTTGAGATAATCTGCAAGTTTGATCCCGCCGTACTGCATTCCGAGGCGATATTCCGCATTGCGGACCATGATGTCGATCTGATTTTCGATCATGGCTTCGGGGATCTCCGTCTCCGCCGTTTCGGTGATCGCCTTGACGATATTGTTTTCCGTCTCGGCATCGCCCTTTTCTTTCGCCTGCTTTTCGAGGCGTTCGCGCGTCTCCTTTTTATATGCGTCCACGCTTTCCGCACCCGCGGCGTCCTTGATGAACTCATCGTTCACTTCGGGCAGTTCTTTCTTTTCGATCTTATTGAGTTTTACGGCAAATACCGCATCCTTGCCCTTGAGTTCTTCTGCCTGATAGTCGTCGGGGAATTTGACCTTGACGTCCTTTTCCTCGCCCGTCTTCATGCCCACGACCTGCTCTTCGAAACCGGGGATAAACGAGCCGCTGCCCAAAACGAGAGGATAATTTTCGGATGTGCCGCCCTCGAACTTTTCGCCGTTGACGCTGCCCGAAAAATCGATGGTCGCGGTATCGCCGTTTTCGGCGGCCCTGTCCGTCACTTCCACAAGGCGGGAATTGCGTTCCTGCAATCTCTTCAGTTCCGCATCCACGTCTTCGTCCTTAACATTATACTCCACTTTTTCGATGTTTATACCCTTGTAAGCACCCAGTTTGACGTCAGGCTTTACGGGGGTCACGGCGATGAGCGTCGCGCCGTTTTCGGAGATGTCGCCCACGGAAAGTTCAGGCTGGCCGACCGCGGTAAAGTTGTCCTTTTCCTTTTCGATGATATCGTAATAGTGATCGCCGTACAGGTTATTGAGCGCGTCTTCGTAAAAAACGCCCTTGCCGTAATTGAGTTCGATCACGTGTTTGGGAGCCTTGCCCTTGCGGAATCCGTTGACAAAAAATCTGCCGCGGGTCTGCTCGTACGCCTTCGTGTTTGCGGCGTCCCATTCTGCCTTATCAAATGTCATCGTAATTTTGACGGTGCTCTTTTCATTGGCTTCGACTGTGTATTTCATAAACTTTCTCCTAAAAAATCTGCCGATTTATTTTAATCCGTTATAGTATTTTAGCACAAACATTCTGTTTTGCAAAGCGTTTTTCGTTGTCTTCCCCATATTTTTTCTCATTGCCCGCACAGGCATGACAAACGGCGGAAAAAAAGCGGAAATCAGAGATTTCCGCCCGCCGCATATGTATATCATGCGATCAGTTGTCAAAATTTTGCGTCACCATTCTGTCCTGCGTCAAAAAGTGCGTTAAAAAGAGCAGCAGCGAAAAGCCGTACATGAGAAAAAACGCGACTACGGGGGCATACCCCTCTTCAACCGCTGCGAGATAATATATGCCCGCGCCGGCCGAAAGGACTGCAACAGTGAGAAACAGACAGCGCAACACAATGCCCACCGGACGGCGGACGCCTTTTTCAGCGCGGAACCCGAACAGTACAGCCGCATACAGTACGGGCCACAACACAATATTCGGACATGCGTCGGCAAAGTACAGGTTGTGTATGGGAGAAGCGGGCGCGACAACAAAAAAGGAATACAAATAAAAGGAATAGAACATGTTGGCGCACCAAAGCACGCCGATCGCGACGGTCAAAGCAAGATGCTTTCCCCTCTTTCCGATAAAGAACAATGCGCCGAACAACAAGGGGAAGAAGAAAAGCGAAACACAAAAATCGGCGGAAAGCGCGG
>DXCO01000026.1 GCA_019115945.1 Candidatus Borkfalkia excrementavium
ACAACGGAGCGATGGAAAACTTCTTCGGGCGGCTTAAGGTTGAAATGTTCTACGGTGAAAAGTTTGAAACGGTGGACGAATTCGTCCACCGCCTGCGAGAGTATATTGACTATTGGAACAACGAGAGGATCGCTCTCAAACTAAAAGGAATGAGCCCGGTTGGGTACCGAACTCACTACCAAGCATTTTAATTATATTTTTTGTCCAAACTTTGGGGTTCACTTCAATACCTGACGGCTGTTCTGTTTTGAATCGTCCGACGCCCATTCAGATAACTCGGCCGGCGCGAAACGCAAAACTTTGTCAAAATAAACGTCTGAACACTTTTTTTGTGTTCAGACGCCGACGGTTTTGGCGCAGAGAAAGGGATTTGAACCCTTGTTACCCTTATGGGGGTAAACACGATTTCGAGTCGTGCGCGTTCGACCGCTCCGCCATCTCTGCGTAACCTTTGTTATTTTACTATATTATCCGAATTTTGTCAATCTTTCGGGCAGGTATTTTACCATAAATATCGTTAAGGCACCGACGATTATGCCGGCGCAAGCGCCGAAAATGCTGACGACGGGCAACTGCAGGTACAGCGACTTTGCCTCCATCAGCAATACGCCCACGGCCGTGCGCGCGATATTGTTGACCGCCGCGCCCGCAACGCTGACGGACAAAAGGCTGATTTTCGGAAACAAGGCGAGATACAGCCCCGCCATGACCAGATAGGCGCTGATGCTTCCCGCAAGATTGAACGCGAGCGCAAACGTCCCGCCCGTGATCAGGGCGGTGAGCAGATTTTTTGCAAGGATAAAGATAAACCCGTCACGGACCCCGAACACCGCGATGACGAACAGCACGACAGCGTTCGCCAGGCCGATTTTTACGTAAGGCGCCATCGGCAGCAGAGGCGGCAGAAGGGATTCTACGATAAAAAGCACGCTCGCCAGCGCCAGAAGCGCGGCGAGCACGGCCACGCGCCGTGCGGTCCTTTTCGCTTTCATGCGTCTCCTCCCAAAGTCCCTACGATTTTGATATACATGCCGTGCGCGCGGCACTCGATCACGCCGCTGTTACGCCAGCCGGACGCCACGCACTGCCCCGTGCGGCAATCCGAGGACGAGACGCGCACCCTGCCGCCCGCAACTTCGATCAGATTGTAATCGCCGTACCCTTCCGCGTTTTCGTCGGCAAAGACGCGTTTGTATCTACCCTGTCTCCCGTCGATATAAAACAGATAGCGCGCGTCTTCCCCCAAAGAGGCGGAAAACAGCATTTCTTGCTTATAATACACCTCGAAACCGGTGCCCGCGCCCTCGTCGTTGTAAACGGCGTAGAGCGTAAATGCGGCGATGAGCAACAGAATGACCGCATATATGATCAGATCGGCGGGAAGGAAAAATTTTTGTTTCCCGATTTCGCGAAGTTTATCTTTTCCGTTCATATTATCCCAGAAGAGAGGACATATATTCGATGTATTCCGTTTCCCGATCGCAATTCTGAACTTCGTCGGGGAGAGCGGAAAGGTCCCCGCGCTCGAATACGTCCGCATACATCTCTGCGTTTTCCGACGTACCGTAGTGTTCGTTGGAATAAAGGACGAATTCTTTTGCGCTCATCACGTTCAGGCCGCCGAGCGCGTAGTATTTGTGATCTGCAGTGATGATCACAGCGCCGACGCCGTATGTTTCGGACAGGCCTTCAAAAAAGGAGACTGCCTGCCGGAGAGGCATGCAAAAACCTGCGGTGGAAAGGGCGTCGGCAAAGGCACCCGAGTGCGGGACCTCCTGCGGCACGACCACCGTGACGCTGATGATGCCGTTTTCGGCGGGTTTGCCCGTCGTACCGTCGATGATATGCGAATAGATCTTTCCGTTTTTGATATAAAAGCGGTAGTTGTCTGCGCTCGTCGTGACGGACACATCCGAAAGCCCCACCATATAGAGCGCCGGATCGTTGATCAGCGGCGTGCCGTCCGCAAGTTCTTCGGCAAGAGCCGCGCGGGGATTTTCTATACCGATATTATACTCGCGCATCCCGCCGGCCGCATGGGCCTGCCCCAACAGGACCATATTCGACATGATGGAGACGATCGCATCCACTCGCTTTCCGGCATATCTGTCCGATATAAAAGAGGCGACGGCATCCGCCATGTAGCCCTTGGCGATCCCGCCGAGATCGAGTTTCGCGCCCGAATCGGATTTGGTTACCGTGTTGCCCCCGCCGAAGGTATAGGCATTCCAATCGGAAACGGAGAGCGCGGAAAGGATCTTTTCCTGAGAAGGTTCGGGACGGGCGTCGTTGTAATGCCCTGCCCGATCGGGCGAAAAGCCCCACAATTCGCTGAGCGGAAAGAGGGCGGGAGAAAACTTCCCGTCCGACAGTTCATAATATCTGCCACACAGGGAAAGGAGCGTGAAGGTATCGTCGCTGACAGCGATCTGCTCCCCCGCCTTTGCGGCGTTGACGCGGCTGACGTCGCTGCTTTCGATCCCGACGCTGAACTTGTCCTCCAACTTCTCTAAAAGGTCGCTCAGATCCTGCATGAGATCGGAATACTCCGCATCGGAAATGCGTTCGCCCTCTATATAAAAGGAGGAGGGATTGACCGACAACTGAATAAAATAAGAATTCCCGCCGCGCGCCGCCGAACACCCGAACAGAGAAAATAGAACGAGCGCAAGCGCGATGGCGGGAGCAAATAACTTTTTCAAAACACACTCCGACTTACCGATTGCCGTAAAAAATAATACCGAGAGTCCCGGGGCCGCAGTGCGACGCGATGACGGGCCCTACGATCTGATAGTCGAGCTGAATCCCTTCGCCGAACTGTTCTTTCAGAGCGGAGACCAAAGCATCGCCCATTTCGGGGCAGTCTGCCTGCAACACTTCGACCCTGTGCCCTTTTACGTCGCACCCGTGCTGCTCCATCAAACGCAAAAATTCGGAAACCACCCGCTTTGCGCCCTTTACTTTGCCCACGCTCTTCAACGACCCGTCCTCTACGACGGATATGAGCGGCTTGATGCCCAAAAGCGTACCGAATGCGGCCGTCATCGCGGAAATACGGCCGCCGCGTTTGAGATAGACGAGATTATCGACAATAAAATATACTTTCGTATGCGCGCGCACCTCGGTAAGGAATTCGTCCAGTTCGTCCATCGTGGCGCCCGCATTGTATTTTTCCGCCGCGAGGCGGACCTGAAAGCCCGCGCCGAGGCTGATCGATTTTGTATCAAAAGTGCGGATCTCGCGTTCGGGATACTTTTCTTTGAGCGCGGCGATCGCCCTGTCCATACTCTCGAAAGTGGCGGAAAGTTTGTGCGAAAAGGTGATATAATAAATATCCTCTCCTGCGGCGAGCACGGGTTCGAAATAATCGGTATAATTCTGTTCGTTGATCGCGGAAGTCGTGGGAACGGAGCCTTCGCGCATTCTCTTATAAAAATGAGCGAAATCCGTCTCTTTCCCCAAATCGTAATAATATTCCTGCCCGTCGAGGACGTAGGGCATGCGGATGACGTTCAGCCCGAGAGCCTCCGCCTCCGTATACCAAAGTTCGCAGTTTGTATCGCAGAATAATTTATACATCTTCTTTTCTCCGTTATCTTTTGCCTTTGTTTACATTTATTATACATGATTCGTTAAAATGTTGCAAATGATTTGAGAATCATCAGAATTTTTTGTGCCTCTTTTTTATCTTTTGGTCCTGATTGACGAGGTAGCAGTTCAAAATCACCCCGATCACGAAACAGATCATCAGCAGATACAGCCACAGCAGAAAGACGATGAACAGTGCGACCGCGCCGTAAAGTTTCTGCATGTTTCCCAACCTGAGATAGATCGTGAACCCGAAAGACGCGATGCCGCCCAAAAGGAGGGTGAGCAGGCTCCCCCACACGACGTTATAAAATCCGACGCGGTACGGGCAAATATAAAGGTTGAGCAACACGATGAAAAAAAACGCGAGCACGCCGAGGATCGCATACAGCCCCAACTGCGCGAAAAAGGACGGGAACGCCCTTTTCAGAAAAGCGTTTCCCAAAAGAAACACGATCGCCGCCGCGAGGAGAAGGAGCATGACGATAAAGATCAGCACGAGGGCGGAGATGCGCAGCGCGATGCCGCCCTTTTTGCGTTTGTATTCATAGATGATCTCTCCGCTGCGGCGCATATGGTAAAAGAGGTTCGTGGACGAGTACAGTGTGGTCGCGAGGAGGATGACGGACGCGCCGACCGTAGCGCTTTCGGCGGCGTCGCGGATATAAAAGAGAATGTCGCGGATATCCGTAAAAATTTCCAGTTCAAAAAACTGCTCGTAGTCGATGTTCAGTTTTCCGAAAATGAGGGTGAGCCAGAACAGGAACGGCACGATGGACAAGACGAGAAAAAACGCCATCGTGCCCGCGAGCGTAGTATATTTTTTTGCGGCGAGATAGCCGTAGGCAGATCTCGCTTTTCTGATTGCGTCGGTAAAATACGTCATACTTATATTTTATGCGTTTTTTGCCCGGAAAATCAACAGGCGCGCGATCAAACTTTTTTTGCGTAAAATCAGCGCCCCTTTGCAACAAAAAAGGGACGCAGAATCAAAACTTCTGCGCCCCGTTGCGTTTTATATAGACCTCTTCCGGCTTTTTATTTCGCTTTTTTGGGAATGATCAGGCCGACGTCTCCGTTCGAACGCAGGTACACAACGCGGACTTCGCCCGTTTCCGCATCCTGAAAGATGTAAAAACTGTGCCCCAGAAGATCCAACTGTTCCACAGCCTCTTCCGTCGTCATCGGAGAAAGTTCGAACGTCTTTGTTTTGACGAGTTTGCCGACGGGGACGTCCGCCTCTTCCAGAAAGAGCCTCTTTTCAAGAAAGGCGTCCTTTTTGAGTTTGCTTTCGATCCTGGATTTGTGGCGGTAGATCTGGTTTTCGATCTTGGGCAGTATCACGTCGATGTTGTCGTAAAAATTCTCTCCGGAAACTTCCGCGCGGATCATATTCCCCTTGTAAAGAATGGTTACTTCCGTTTTGGCAAATTTGTTCTCCTGTTTCAGAAATACGGTGCATACGGAGTCGACGTCGAAATATTTTTCCAGACGGCCGATCTTCTTTTCGATGATGCCCGTGAGTTTCTCGCTCGCCTTACAGTTTTTCTCAATGATTTCAATGCGCATAGTTTACCTCCGGTTATTGTATTTTCAGCGGGCGCACGGCGCCCGCAAAACTTATTTTTCGCAGTTGAAGAGGAAATGTCCGTCTTTTACGTCGATATTGACGCGCTTTCCGGGCGTGACCTTGCCGAGCAGGATCTCTTCGCTGAGCGCGTCCTCGATGCGGCGCTGGATCACGCGCTTGAGCGGGCGCGCGCCGTACACTTCGTCGTACCCCTCTTCCAAAAGTTTTTCTTTTGCCGCTTGGGAGACGGTGATCAGGATATCGCGTTTTTTCAGCCTTTCGGAAAGGACGGAAAGGAAGAGGTCGCACACCTTGGAGGCGTCTTCTTTGCTCAGTTTGTGGAAGATGATGATCTCGTCGATACGGTTGAGAAATTCCGGTTTGAACGCCGCTTTGAGTTCTTCGGTGATGTCCTCTTTCATCTTGTCGTATTCGCCGTCATCTCCGCCCGCATTGAAGCCCAGCCGCTGCATTTTGCCCGCTTTGCTCGCACCGATGTTGCTCGTCATGATCACGACGGTGTTTTTGAAACTGACCACTCTGCCCTTGCTGTCGGAAAGCCTGCCGTCGTCGAGGATCTGCAAAAGCAGATTGAACACGTCCGGATGCGCCTTCTCGATTTCGTCGAACAGGACGACGGAATAAGGCTTGCGCCTGATTTTTTCCGTCAGTTGGCCCGCCGCATCGTCAAACCCCACATATCCGGGAGGCGCCCCGATGATCTTGCTGACCGAATGCTTTTCCATGAATTCGCTCATATCCAGGCGGATCATCAGCCTTTCGTCGCCGAACATTGCGCCCGCAAGCGCTTTGGAAAGTTCCGTTTTGCCCACGCCCGTCGGGCCGACAAAGATAAAGGAACCGATGGGTTTGTTCGGGTCTTTCAGCCCCGCCCGGGCGCGGCGGATGGCTTTGGAAACGGCGGAGACCGCCTCGTCCTGCCCGATGACGCGCTTATGGAGTTCCTCTTCGAGATGCATGAGTTTGCGGCTCTCTTCTTCGGTGAGTTTCACGACGGGGATCCCCGTCCACGTGCTCACGATCTTTGCGACTTCCTCCGAACCGATGGATGCGCGCGTCTCGCCGCGGTTTTTCTCCCAATCATCGCGGATCTTGGCGATCTCGCTCTCCATCTGTTTGATCTGATTGAGCAGTTCCTGCGCGCGGGGAAAATCGTCGCGGCGGACGGCTTTCGCCTTTTCCGCGTTGAGTTTTTCGATCTCCGCTTCCTTTTCCTTGATCCCCGCGGGACCGTTGTAACTGTCCAGCCGCGCACGGCTCGCCGCTTCGTCGATCAGATCGATCGCCTTGTCGGGCAAAAACCTGTCCGTGATATAACGGTCGGAAAGGCTTGCGGCGGCTACGATCGCCTCGTCCGTGATCGCGACTTTGTGGTGCGCTTCGTATTTATCGCGCAGGCCGCGCAGAATTTCGATCGTCTCTTCCACGCTGGGCTGCTCTACGTTGACGGGCGTGAACCTGCGCTCGAGAGCGGGGTCCTTTTCGATATATTTTCTGTATTCGTCGATCGTGGTCGCGCCGATCGTCTGCAGGTCGCCGCGCGCGAGCATGGGTTTGAGGATATTCGCCGCATCCATGCTGTTGTCCGCGCTCGAACCCGCGCCGACGATATTGTGGATCTCGTCGATAAACAATATCACGTTCCCGTTTTTCTGGATCGCCTCGATGACTTCTTTGAGGCGCTCTTCGAAATCTCCTCGGTACTTCGCGCCCGCGAGCATACCCGGAAGGTCGAGCGCAAAGACGGATTTGTTCAGAAGAAGATCGGGGACTTCCCCTTTTACGATCGCCTGCGCAAGCCCCTCTACGACCGCGCTTTTGCCCACGCCCGGTTCGCCGATCAGCACGGGATTGTTTTTCGTGCGGCGGGAAAGGACCTGAATGATCTTGTCGATCTCTTTTTTTCTGCCGATGACGGGATCGATCTTGCCTTCGCGCGCCTTCTGCGTCAGGTCTGCTCCGAAGCGCAGGCCCAGCCCGCCCTGCGGCTTATTGTTCTGCTGGGCGGATGCGGAAGGCTCGTGCTGCATGTTTTTCATGAAATTGGGGCGGAAATCCGGCTCTTCATAATCTTCTTCGTCGTAGCCGTCTCCCATTTCCGCTTCGAGCGCGGCGACGATCCCGTCGATGTCCGCGCCGAGCATGCGCAGAATGCGGACGGCATACGAACCCTCGTCGGAAATGATCGCGAGCAGCATGTATTCCGACCCGACGGACGCGCCCGTGCCGTCGTGATTGATGGCGAATTCGGACGCCTTTTCGAACATGTTTTTCGTTCTGGGTGTAAAGCCGCTCAGTTTGACGCTCTTGTTGAGCGTGCGCACGAATTCTACCCTGTAGGCGGGTTCGGATACCCCCGCCGCGCGCAGAATTTTTGCCGCGCGGCATTCGGGCACGTTCAGAATCCCGAATAATATGTGTTCGCTGCCGACATAACTGCTGCCGTATGCCTTTGCAGCCTCCACCGATATTTTGATCGCCTTTTGCATGTTGATGGAAAATCTTTCGAAATAGTTCATAAAATCTCCGATTGCGTATAGTTTATAATTGCCTTGATTTGATTTATTCTGCCGATTTTTGCAGCGTTTCGCGGCATTTCTGCGCACGCAGGACATCGCGCTCTTTTTCGCTCAGACCGTCGCTCAGGATCGAGAGGTTTGCCGGACGGACCGCTGCGATCAGATCGTCGAGAAGGGATATATCTTTCACTTTGACGAACCCGACTGCGGCGCCCAGTTTCACTTCCGAGATCAGGCGGATAAATTCCGCGAACGAGATGCGCTCGCAATGCGTGAGAATGCCCAAAGCGCGGCGGCAAGCGTCCTTGACCCCGATTTTATCGCGAGAAACGAGTGCGCGGCGCGCGTGCGATTCGAGATTCACGATCTCGAGCACGGCCTTTTGCACTTCGGATAAGATATACTCCTCGTCTACGCCCAGCGTCACTTCGTTGCTGATCTGATACATGTACCCTTCCGCGGCACTGCCCTCGCCGTAAACGCCGCGCACGGTATGCCCGAGGCGGGATACTTCGGAAATCACGCTCTTCATCTTTTTCATGCGCGTCAGGCCCGGAAGAAAGAGCATGACGGACGCGCGGAGCCCCGTGCCGAGATTGGTGGGGCAAGCGGTCAGATACCCCAATTTGCCGTCGAACGCGAAGCGCAGCGTCTTGGACAGTTCGTCGTCCATGCCGGACAGGGTCTGGTAGGCGCGGCTCAGATTCAGCCCCTTTACGATCAGTTGTTCGCGAAGATGATCTTCTTCGTTGATCATAATGGATACCTTGCCGCAGAAATCTTCCGGATCCTCTTCGTCGCCCTCGTCGATGAGCGCGGCGCCGTAATCTTTATTGGCGATCAGTTCCGCGCTGATCAGGTGATCGTCGCGGAGGGAAAGCGCAACGCCTTCGAGGATCTCGCTCATATAATAGAGATTGAAAGCGCGCACGCCGCTTGCCGCGCCGTGCACAAGGCGGATGATCTCGAGCGCCTGTGTGAGGTCGCAGATGCGGTTCGGAAACGGAAATCCTGCGAGATTGCGCGCGAGGCGGATGCGGGATGAGATGACGGTACTGTCGATATTGCTGATCGGTTTCATTGCGGATCGTCTGCCTCCCCGAAGTCGCCGCGCAGGATGATGCGGCTGATCGCGCGTATGTCGCGGTTAATCCGCTCGGCATCCGACATCCGGCGTTCGCGGATCGCGCGTTCAAGTTCCTTGCGCAGCCGCTCGCGCTCCTCCGTCAGTTCGAATAATTTTCCGTTGCCGAGCGGCTGTTTGCCGGTATGCACCGTCTTGCCCTGTATGCGGAGGATCTCCGGCATCAGTTCTCCGCCGAACACCCTGTAGCATTCGGGGCAGCCGAGAAGGCCGCTCTTCATATAATCGCCGTACGTGCAGCCGCACTCGGGACAGCGCGGTTCGGAAAACAGTTCGTCGGCGTCTGCCCCGCACGCCGCGGCGGCGAGCAGGCGTTCGTAACATTCTTTGCAAAGATACAGTTCCTCTTCCCCTTTCCTGACAAGGCGTTCGGCTCCCTCTTTGCCGCAGTTGGAACAATTCATCCCTCTTTTTTCTCCCTTGCGATCTCTGAAAGCGCCGCCCGCACGATCCTTGCGCGAAGCCTGTCCCGCAGCATCAGCGGGCAGTCGAGCGCCTGATCGGTCAGCGCGGACAGCAGAATGCGCTTTTCTCTCTCCGATACTTCCCCGCGTTCGCAGAGCGTTTCGAAGATGCCGCGCGCTTTGCCGAACGATAACTCTTCGCCGATCTCCTTTTTGAGAACGGAGCACAGGCAGTCTCCGTCCGCAACGTCTACGCGCGCGATCTCGATATATCCGCCGCCCCCTCTTTTGCTCGACGTGACGAAGCCGCGCTCCGCCCCGAAACGGGTGGTCAGCACGTAATTGATCTGGCTGGGCGCGCAGTCGAAATGGCGGGAGAGGCTGTTGCGCGATATGAGCACGCTCTTTTCGTTGCCGAGCGCGTCGAGCAGAAATTTTTCTATCTCGTCGCAGATATTCATTCCGCACCTCCCGCCTTGTTTGACTTTCTTTGACTTTCGACTACATTATAACACGGAAAACGCCGCCTGTAAACAGTTTTGAGAAAAATCATTTCACGAATTGCCGCTTTTTCATCCAACCGCATGCTCAGCCGAAAAAATCGCTTTCGCCGATATATTCGCGCACCTTTTCGATCGCGCGCTTTTCGATGCGCGATATGTAGGAGCGCGAGATCTTCAGAAAGACCGCCACCTCTCGCTGCGGCATGGGCGCGCCGCCCTTCAGCCCGTAGCGGAGGCACAGCACGGTGTATTCGCGGTCGGTCAGGCATTCGCGCAGGACTTTCATGAATTTTTCTTTGACGAGTTCCGACTCGACTGCCTGAAAAACGCCGTCTTCCTTTTCAAAAAGCAGATCCATCAGCGTGAGTTCGTTCCCTTCTTTATCCACGCCGACGGGGTCGAAAAGATACATGTTCCCCTTATGCTTTTTGTTGGAGCGGATGAGCATGAGGATCTCGTTTTCAATGCACCTTGCCGTATAGGTCGCAAGTTGCGTGCCCCGCCCCGGCTGATAGGTGTTGATCGCCTTGATGAGCCCGATGCTGCCCACCGATATCAGGTCGTCCGTTTCGGCGGCGCCGTTGTATTTTTTGACGATATGCGCGACCAGCCGCATATTGTGCCGCACCAGCACGTCTTTCGCCGCCTTATCCCCCGCTGCGGCAAGTTTGAGGTATTTGGCCTCCTCTTCCTGCGAAAGCGGTTTGGGAAAGGAACTTTTTCCGCCGATGGCGGACGTAAAAAACGTGAGTTTGCCGAGCACGGCGTACAGAAAATCAAAAAACATAGACCGAACAACCCCTTTGATAAAAATTTGCGGTAGTTTAGTCTATGTTTTTTTCTGCTTGTACTATGTTATTCTTTCGGATTTTTCAAAAGTTGCCCGCCCGGACGGCCGTTTCTGCTCTCCGCCCGCTTGTTGCCTGAAAAAGAAAAATCCTAAATCATTTGCCCTTGACGCTCCTGCGGATCGCCGCATACGTCTCTTCGCTGAGGATGTGCTCCATGCGGCAGGCGTCCGTCTCCGCGGCCTCTGCGCTCACGCCCAGATTGCGGAGAAAATCCGTCAGGGTACGGTGCCGCTCATACACCGAAGCCGCGTACTTTTGCCCGCTCTCCGTCAGGTGGATATGATTGTCTATGATCTGCACGTATCCCTTTTGCGTTAAGATGCGCATCGCCTTTGTGACCGCCGGTTTGGATACGCCCAATTCGCGCGCCACTTCCACGGAATGCACGTCCTGTTTTGCAGACGAGAGACGAAGGATCGCCTCCAGGTAATCTTCGCCCGATTCGTTATCGATCATGGTTTCCTCCCCGGTATCTGGTTATTTTCTTTGAGCAAGCGCTCGCTGTCCGCCGTCTTTTCCAAAAGCCGCGTAAGTTCTTTGATGTCCTGCTCGCCGAGCACTTCGACGTATAAATCGAAATATTCGGTGAGAAAACGGCGCTTTTCTTCCAAAAACGCTTTGCCCGCTTCCGTCAGGGACACGCACATTTTCCGCCTGTCGTCTTCCAGAATGCACATTTCTACGAACTTTTTTCTGCGGAGAGAGCGCAGAATGTTCGCCGTGCGGGCGCGGCTGATATGAAGATTGTCGCTGATCTGAGAAGGCGTGACCTGCCTGCCCGCACAGGAGCCGAGAAAGGAAAGCGTAGCCGTCTCTCCCTCGATAAATTCCTGCAGGCTGACGATGAGATCCATCTTGTTCATGCGCCATAACTGATGCATGAGTTCGTCACGCAATTCTTGTTTGTTCATTTTTCCGCCTCCGATCCTGCGGATCTATTCGTTCGATTTGAGCGATTCTGCCATGTTGACGCGGTTGAGTTTTATGAGCATGAACGCATATACGATCGCCGCAAACGCGATCGTCAGCAGAAACGCCCAAAGATAACTGAGCCAGCCGATCGTTTTCCCGAACATCATCATGACGCTGTTGACGCGGCTGACGATGAACATGTGCAAAAGAAACCCGACCAACAGCCCCAACAAAGCCCCGAAAATGGTCAGAATGGCGCTCTCCCTGTATATATATCCCGCCACTTCGTACTTTTTATACCCGAGTACGCGCAGAGTCGCAATTTCGCGGCGGCGCTCGTCGATGTTGATATTTGTCAGGTTATACAGCACGATCGCGGCGAGCGCGCCCGCACTGATGACCAGGACCGCGATCACGAGCCCCATCGTAGAATTCAGCCCTTCGAACGTCTCGATCGTCGACCAGGAGAAATCGACGGAGTTTACGCTGTCATCTCCCAACAGCGCTTCCGCGAGCGCCTCCGTCCCGTCCGACGAAACGCCCGCCTTGATAAAGAATGTATTGTCGGATACCGTACCGACCGCGTTTTCGTACGCCGTTTTCGGCATATATACGTAACTGCCCGTATAATTTTCGCAGATCCTGTAAACATAAACGGAAAGTTCCGTATCCCCCGACCGATATGTCAGCCGATCCCCCTGCTCCACGTCGTAGACGACGGCAATATTTTCTGCAAGAACGACGGGCAAGGCTCCGTCCGACGCGGGCTGCGCATTGTCTATATTTATTATAGCAGATTTTTTCCTTTCATGCAAGTCCACGAACGCCCTGAATTGCTGCGCATCTTCCACCAGATACAGATCTACGCTCTCGTAAGCGGCGTTTTTGCCCGAACCGAACACGATCTGGCCGTTTTCGCCGTACAGGGACAGATGGTCGTGATCGGATAGCAGAGTTTCCAGCGCGCCGCCCTGCTGTACCTCGCCCGCGTATTCTACGGTGGTATCGTACAGAATGATCTTATTGTATTGCAGATCGGTCACCGCCTGCACCGAATCGTTGAGCCCGAAACCCGTAAGGATGAGCGCCGTACAGCCCATGACGGACACGATGGTCAAAATCATGTTCCTTTTATAGCGGAATATATTGCGGACCGTCGCTTTCCATTTGAATTTCAGGCGGTTCCAGAAAAAGCCCGCGCGTTCGAGAAGGATGCGCTTGCCCGGTTTTGGCGCTTTGGGCTGCATGAGAGCCGCAGGTTTTTCTTTCAGGGAAGCGCGGCAGGCAAGGAGCGTGACCAGCGCAGTACCTGCAAGCGCGACGGCGAATACCGCCACCGCAAACCACGGGCTGAACAGCAGGGAAAGGCGGGGCAGATAGTACAGCGTGGCGTACGCCTGCCAGAAAATGGTGGGCAGCAGGCTGAACCCGATCAGGATACCCGCGACGCAGCCGATAAAACTTGCAAGACAGCAATAGAGCAGATATTTTGAAACGATCTTCGCGCCGCTGTATCCAAGCGCTTTGAAAGTGCCGATCTGCAGGCGGTCTTCCTCTACCATGCGCGTCATGGAAGTGAGCGCCACGAGCGCGGCGACGACGATAAAGAACACGGGGAAAATGCCCGCTATATCCTCTACCTTTTCCGCATTCATTTCAAAACTGATATAACTTACGTTGGTTTCCGCGCGGTCGAGCACGTACCATTCCGCACGGACGGGAAGCCCTGCTGCGGAAAGGATCCCGTTGAGGGAGGCACAGCGCTCCGTTCCCACAGATTCGACGGCGGGCAAAGTATCCAAAACGAAATTTTTATACCGCTCGGTGAGCATTTCGTAATCTTCGGAATCTTTGAGGGCAATATAACAATCGGTATATTTTGCCTCGTGCCCGAGCGCGGAGAGGCCGCCGAATACGCCGCCGCTCATATCGTATGCGTCCGGATTGACGTACAGGACACACCCGACGACGCCCGTACCGATGTTCGTAGTCTCGCGCGCGTCGCGGTAATAATAGTCGGGCGACGAGACGATGCCGACGACGGTGAATTCCGTGACCGCGTAGACGTCCCCGTAATCGCCGTAGGTGACGATCGAGATCGTGTCGCCCACATCCGTCTTTTCAAAATATTTGTTCGATCTTTCCACGACCGCCTCGCCGGGAGCGTCCGATGCGGGGAACCTGCCCTCTTCCAGCGTGAGGGTGTTGAGGGAATCGTCATCGAAACTTCTTCCGATGATCCTGCCCGAGACGGAGGAGGCGCCGCCGACGGAAACGAGCGCGTCCGTCGAGATGACGGGAGTCACCTTTTCCACTTCGTCTAATGCCCCGATCGCGGAAATATCCGCTTCCGTAAGGCCGAGCGTGCCCTTGACATCCGCGTCGTATGCGGAATTTTCCCTGTAATAAATGTCCATGGAGCGCTTCATGTCGGGCGTGGCCTGCATGACGCCGATCAAAAAACCGACGCCGAGCGCCACGATCGCCATGATCGCAATGAATCTGCCGAAACTGTGTTTGAATTCTTTGGCTATGTTTTTGGTAAATTTCTTCATGCTCTGCTCCTCCCGAAAAAGGCCGGCTCTTTCCGCAACGAGCCCGTTCTTTGCAGACGCCGCAAAGGATTCACCACTCGATCACGCTGACGTCTGCGGGGTTTTCGTTCACCTCTTCCGATGAGACCTGCCCGTTTTTGATATGGATGACGCGGTCAGCCATCTGCGTGATCGCCTGGTTGTGCGTTATGACGATGACCGTTTTATGATTGTTTCTGCATACGTCGTGCAGCAGTTTCAGAATGTTTTTGCCCGTTTCGTAGTCGAGCGCGCCCGTCGGCTCGTCGCACAAGAGTAGTTTCGGGTTTTTTGCGATCGCCCGCGCGATGGAGACGCGCTGCTGCTCGCCGCCCGAAAGTTGTGCGGGAAAATTGTCCAGCCGCTGTTCAAGCCCCACGTCGATGAGCGTCTGACGGGCATCGAGAGGGTCCTTGCAGATCTCCGACGCGATCTCTACGTTTTCGACCGCCGTAAGATTCTGGATCAGATTGTAAAACTGAAATACGAACCCCACGTCGTAGCGGCGGTAGACGGTCAGTTGTTTTTCGTTGAAGTCGCTGATCTTCACGCCGTCGACGAAGATCTCCCCTTCCGTCACGCTGTCCATGCCGCCGAGCATATTCAAAACGGTGGTCTTGCCCGCGCCGCTCGGCCCCACGATCACGCAGAACTCCCCCTGCTCGATGTGGAAATTGACGCCGTTGGCCGCTTTGATGACATTCGTGCCCATCGTATAATATCTGCTCACATTTTTGAACTCGACAAAACTCATACACTGCCTCCTTTTGTCATGGCGCGTCATTTTTTGTGACAGTTGTCACGCTTTTTTATTACAACTATGATAATAATTTCTACCGATAATTATTTTTATATCTATATTATATGCCTGCACGAGACTTTTGTCAATGAATAACTGAAAGAAATGAGATGAAAAAATTTTAACCGATCGAACATAAAAAAACCGCCCCGAACGGAGCGGTTTTCGACGACCGGATTTTTTATACCCTCTCTTCTCTGTGGTTGGTAAAACGGAGAATACCGTTCGCAAAAACCGTAGAGATGATCAGCCAGATCGCCGCAAGCGCAATGATGACATACGTTATGATCGCGCCGATGCTTCTGTCGCCCATGAAAATTGCGGAGACAAGATTGAAATTGAAAATTCCGTAAAGTCCCCAATTCACGGCGCCTAGCAAAACGAGTATATAAGACACAAGATTGGCAATGAACATCTGCTTACCTCCTGCACCTATTGTGCGCCGTTTTTTCCCCTTTTATTTATGTCCGCTTTATTTTCTGCCGAAAATGCGGCTGCTAAAAATTCCCGTTGCGGAAGACAAATTTTTCCGGCATTTCACGGGGAGAGCGGCACATTCCTCGGCCGCTTCGCCATATGATATAAAAGAGAGGGAAATCTCTCATTATTTACAAAGGGGAAAAACCGAAATGTGTTTACTCTGTCTGTTGTTGTACGGATGCGGCAATAACGCCCGCTCCGGCTGCGGCTGCAACCAGGATATCGGATTATTTTCGAATTCCGATTGCGGATGCGGCAATGCAAGGGATAATTCCTGCTGCGGAAACGCGCGAAACAATTCCTGCGGATGCTTTACATGCAATTCCTGCAATCGTTCCTGCTCGGGGTTCGGGCGGCACGGAAACGGCAGCGTTTGCTGTGACGCCGATTACTATAACCGCCAATACGCGCTTTGCTGTAGATGCTGCTGCCGCGTGAATTCGTGCTGTAACAACTAAAAAGGAAGGGACGGACGCTTTTGCCGTCCCTTTTGTTTTAACCGCGCCGCCGTGCGAAACAGTTGATTTTTTCGGAAAAATATTGTAAACTGTTTGCGTTATGCGGATGTGGCGGAACGGCAGACGCGCCGGACTTAGAATCCGGTGGGCAACCGTGCAGGTTCAAATCCTGTCATCCGCACCAATAAGAGCATAAGTCTAATCGACTTATGCTCTTATTGTTATAATAATGCTATATCTTCGAATAATTTCTGATTTTTCTCTTTGGACCATAATCCGTACTGTTCATTAAAACTTGTATATAGACAGTCATCACAATTTGAAAAAGCGCATGAAATCTTTTTTTGCATTTAGTAACTATCCCCCACTAAAAGTGGGGGCTTTAAGAAACCCTAAAGGGCAAGATTACCGGCACGGTGCTAAAGCACCGATTTTAACCCGCCTACCGCACACAAGCAAGCCGTCCTTTTATTTCTTCAGATT